>NZ_HG322949.1:170935-319219 GCF_000723165.1 Janthinobacterium agaricidamnosum NBRC 102515 = DSM 9628 | reverse complement strand
TCAATTCCGTACTGCTTTCGCGCTATCGACAAAGCGTTGTGTTTGCCAGCTGCGAAGAAGGAAGAGTATGAAGCGTTTCGCTTGTTTCGTCAACCCTCTTTTTATCCCCGCTTTACTTTGCATTTGCATGCGGCGTTCTGCGAGGGGGCGAACTATAACGAAGTCCGGACGGCCTGGCAAGCCCTGTCAGGGGAAATATGCTGTTGCGGTGGAAAATAACTTTGCATGAGCCCGGCCAAAGCGCACGCCTTGCTGGCCGCTTGAGGCGCAAGGGCTTGATGAACAGCGGTGGCGGTCTCGGCAAATCTCACTTAAACTGACAAGATGCCGATTGCTCAAGAGCCCATCCTTAGTATCACCCTCGCCCCAGGCCAAGCCGGGAAAGGCGCCGTTATTGCCAGCGGCACCTGGCAAGTCCACGCGCTGGCGCAGGGCCACGCAATCAAAACCATCAGCGCCCAGTTGGCGCCGTTGCAGGGCGATAAAAACGTGTCCTGGGATTTGACGCCGATTGACAGCATGGACCATATCGGCGCCCAGTTGTTCTGGAATGCCTGGGGCAAGGCACGGCCGGCCAATTTGACGCTGGCGCCGGAACAGGAAGAATTTTTCAAACGCCTGGAACAAGTTGGTCCGCTGGAAATCCCGCGCAGCCGGGGCCAGCGGCTGACCTCGGTGATGGTGCTGGGTTTTGCGATCCTGTCCTTCTTCGAACATTTAAGAGCCTTCATCGCGCTGATCGGCCAAGTGACGCAAGATATCGGCCGCTTTATCCGGCGGCCGATGCGCGGCCCATGGCGTGAAATTTCCGCCAATGTATTCCACGCCGGATTCCAGGCGCTGGGCATCACCGCGCTGGTCGGGTTCCTGATCGGGGTGGTGCTGTCTTATCTATCGGCGCAGCAACTGCGCGCCTTTGGCGGCGACATTTACCTGGTCAACCTGCTCGGCATGAGCGTGATCCGCGAACTGGGGCCGCTGCTGGCCGCGATCCTGGTGGCCGGGCGTTCCGGCTCGTCGATCACCGCGCAACTGGGCGTGATGCGCGTCACGGAGGAACTCGATGCGATGCTGGTGATGGGCATTTCGCACGGTTTCCGCCTGATCATGCCGAAAGTCGTGGCGCTGGCGATTTCGATGCCGCTGCTGGTGATCTGGACCGATACCGCGGCGCTGATCGGCGGCATGGTGGCGGCCAAGATCGAATTGAACTTGTCGGCCCGTTATTTCATCCAGAAACTGCCGGACGCGGTGCCGCTCGCGAACTATCTGATCGGCCTAGGCAAGGGCGCGGTATTCGGCATGCTGATCGCACTGGTGTCGTGCCACTTCGGCTTGCGCATCAAGGCCAATACCGAAAGCCTGGGACGCGGCACCACCACCGCGGTAGTCACCGCGATCACGGTGGTGATTCTGGCCGACGCGGTGTTTGCGATCATCTTCAACGGCGTGGGGTATCGATGAGCGATGCGATAAACGACGACCTCGATACGGCAGCCGCTGGCTCTTGCGGCCGGGAAAGCGAATTCAACTTGAACGGCAACGCGCCCGTGGTGGAAATTACCAATCTGTGGACCAAGTTCGGCCGCACCGTGGTGCACCAGGACTTGAACCTGGCCATCGAACGGGGCGAAATCATGTCCATCGTCGGCGGTTCCGGGACCGGCAAGACGGTGCTGCTGCGCCAGATGCTGGGACTGGAACGGCCGGCGCGCGGCTGCGTACGGGTATTCGGCGAAGATATCAGTCAGGCCGACTCGGCACATTTGCAGCAATTGCGCAATCACTGGGGCATGCTGTTCCAGCAAGGCGCGCTGTATTCGGCGCTGACGGTGTTCGACAACGTGGCCCAGCCGATGCGCGAATTGCACGCGCTGCCGGAAGACTTGATACGCGACGCGGTATTATTAAAAATGAATATGGTCGGATTGGGGCCGGAACATGCGACCAAAATGCCGTCCGACCTGTCCGGCGGCATGATCAAGCGGGTGGCGCTGGCGCGCGCGCTGGCGCTGGAACCGAAGCTGCTGTTCCTGGATGAACCGACCGCCGGGCTGGACCCGGATCTGTCGGAAAGTTTTGTGGCGCTGATCCAGTCGCTGCACCGCGAACTGGGCTTGACGGTGGTGATGGTGACGCATGACCTGGACACCCTGTTCGCGCTCTCGACGCGGATCGCGGTGCTGGCCGAAAAACATGTGATCGCGATCGGCCCGACACGCGAGGTGATCAAGGTCGAGCATCCGTTCATCAAGCAATTCTTCCTTGGCGACCGCGGCTTGCGCGCGCTGGCGGTGCTGGATCAGAAATCGGAGAAGTAATGGAAAACAGATCACATGCCCTGATGACGGGATTTTTCACCATCGCACTGCTGGCGGCGGCGGTATTATTCGGCGTCTGGTTCAACCGCGACCGGGTCGAGCGCGTGCCTTACCTGCTGGCGACGACGCAATCGGTGCCGGGCTTGAACCCGCAGGCGTCGGTGCGCTACCGCGGCCTGGAAGTGGGCAAGGTCGATGCCATCGATTTCGACACCAGGGTGACCGGCCAGATCCTGGTGCACCTCAGCGTCGATCCGGACGCGCCGATCACCCAGACCACCTATGCGATGCTCGGCTATCAGGGCGTGACCGGGATTGCCTATATTCAACTTGACGATGAATTGACCGGTTCCAGGCTGCTGACCACCAGCGTCGCCAATCCAGCCCGCATACCATTGCGGCCGGGCTTGCTGGATCAGCTGGAAAAACGCGGCAAGAAACTGCTCGACCAGGCCGAGCAATTGACCAGCAAGGCCAACAGCCTGCTCAGCCCGGAAAACCAGGCCGCAATGCTCGGCGCGTTCCAGGATATCAGCAAGGCCGCCAAGGCCTTCTCGGCGATTCCGCAACAACTGGAGCCGACGCTGTCCAAATTACCGGGTCTGGTCGACCAGACCCGGCAGAGCCTGACGTCGATGAATGCGGCCGCCAATGACGTCAGCAAGCTGGCCAACAACTGGGATACGCTAGGCAGCAAGCTGCAAGCACCGGGCGGCGCGATCGACAAGCTGGGCGCCACCGTCGACCGGGTCGGAGGTTCGGTCGAAACGGTGGCCAATGGCGTGCAACTGGAAGTCCTGCCGCAAATTATCGACTTGAGCATGGAAGCGCGTTCGTCGATGCGGGCGCTGAAAGGCACGATGAATTCGCTCAACGAACGTCCGCAAAGCATCTTGTTCGGCGCGCCCGCTGTGCCGCCCGGTCCCGGCGAAGCCGGTTTTGTGGCCCCGACCAAATAAGGATAACCGTGAACATGATTTCCCAACTCAAATCATTCAGCCTGGCCGGCGCCGCCTTGCTGCTGGCCGGCTGCGTCAGCCGCGGTCCCTTGCCGACGCTGTACGATTTCGGCCCGCCGGCGCCAGTGGCGGCCAGCAATCAAGCAGCGCCAGCCTTGCCGGCGCTGGTGATCGCCGACGCCAGCGGACCGTCGTGGCTGGATAGCCAGCGCATGTATTACCGCCTGCTGTACGCCGACGCGCAGCAATCGCGGCCATACGCGCAAAACCACTGGAATACGGCGCCGCTGCAATTGCTGAGCCAGCGTCTGAAATCGCGGGTCGCCCAATCCGGCGTCAAGGTGCTGTCGACCACCGACGCGGCGGCCGGCATTCCGCTGCTACGCATCGAGGTCGAGGATTTTTCGCAGAATTTCGATAGCCAGACCCGCAGCAGCGGCCAAGTCACCTTGCGCGCGTCGCTGTTTCGCGGCCATCGCCTGATCGACCAGAAAACCTTCAGCCGCAACCAGGCCGCCGCCAGCGCCGATGCGCAAGGGGGCGCCAGGGCGCTGGCGACGGCGTCCGACGCCATCTCGGCCGATATCCTGGCCTGGCTGGCCGTATTGCCGATACCGAAAGAATGACCGAGTCCATTCCCACCGTCAGCAGCCGGCCGTCGCCGATCGCGCGCGCCTCGCTGCTGGCGTATGTGTTCCTGATCGTCTATGCCAGCTGGTTTCCCTTTTCCGGCTGGCACAGCAACGGCCTGTCGCCGCTGACCTTCCTCGAACACACCACGATGCCGCGCTACTGGACCAAGTTCGACGTCGGCATCAATGTGGTCGGCTATATCCCGCTGGGCGGCTTGATCGTGTATACGCTGTTTCCACGCATCACAGGCTTGGCGGCGGTGCTGATCGCAAGCCTGTGCGGCGTCTTGCTGTCCGGCTCGATGGAAGCGGTGCAATCGTATTTGCCGACCCGGGTCTCGTCGAACCTCGACTTTTATACCAATTCCGTCGGCTGCTGCATCGGCGCCATCATCGGCGCGCTGAGCGTGCGCAAGCTGCTCGACCACAGCCACCTGCACCATTTGCGCCATAGCTGGTTCGCCGAACACGGCAGCCAGGGCCTGGTGCTGATCGGCTTGTGGCCGCTGGCGCAAATCTATCCGCAAGGCTATCTCTTTGGTCTCGGCCAATTGCTGCCGATCTTGTCGGAATGGTTGTCCAGCCTGCTCGATGCCGATATCGACCTGGCGTCCTTTTTACGGCCCGACGTGGTGCTGACGGTCGAGCAATACTGGCTGTCGGAAACCATCATCACCGCCTGCGGCATGACCGGCGCGGTACTGACCTTGCTGTGCATGCTGCGCCGCGGCGCGCCGAAAGCGGTGCTGGTGGTTGGCCTGATCGGCGCCGCGCTGGTGGTGCGCACCATGGCCAGCGCGCTGCTGTTTGCGCCCGAGAACGCGCTGGTCTGGGTCACGCCCGGCGCCCAGGGCGGTTTCTTGATCGGCTTGATCATGCTTGGCGGACTGGCGTTCGCGCCGCCGGTGGCGCAGCGGCGGGTCGCCACCGCCGCCCTGCTGCTCAGCCTGGTGATCGTGAATACCACGCCGATCAACCCGTATTTCATGGCCACCTTGCAGGGCTGGGTGCAAGGCAAATTCTTGAACTTCAATGGCGCGGCGCAATTTTTATCGTTGCTGTGGCCATTTTTTGCGCTATGGTTCCTGTTACTGCCGTCGCACAAGCTGAATCGGCTGGATGGACCCAACCGGCGCGCCGAGGACACGGTATGATGGCGCATCATTAAGATACAGATAGCAGGAGGATGTATGAGCGATACCCCATTTTTCCAACGCCACGTTTTTTTCTGCATGAACAAGCGTGAAGACGGCCGCAACAGTTGCGGCGACCACGGCGCCGAAGTGGCGCAAAAACACGCCAAGCGCCGCGTCAAGGAACTCGGCATGAATGGCCCCGGCAAGATCCGCATCAACCAGGCCGGTTGCCTGGACCGCTGCGAACAAGGTCCGGTGCTGGTGGTCTATCCGGAAGGCACCTGGTACACCTATGTCGACACCAGCGACATCGATGAAATCGTCGACAGCCATTTAACGCATGGCAAAGTGGTCGAACGGCTCAAGATTTAACTCGAATTTAAGTAAACGGCGACAGCATGAGCATCATGAATAAAAACTCCGAAAAATTCACCCTGGCGGGCCATGCGGGAAGCATGGAAGGCTTGCTTGATTTCCCGGCGGACACGCCACGCGGTATCGCGCTGGTGGCCCATCCGCACCCGTTGTACGGCGGCACGATGGATAACAAGGTCGCGCAAACCCTGGCGCGGGCGTTTGTCGCACTTGGCTATGTGGTGGCGCGCATCAACTTCCGCGGCGTCGGCGCCTCCGAAGGCGTGCACGATCACGGCATCGGCGAAACCGATGACATGCAGTTATTGGCGGAACATATGCGGGCGCAATATCCGGGCTTGCCGCTGGCCTTGTCGGGCTTTTCCTTCGGCACCTTCGTGCAATCGCAATTGCAGCAGCGCCTGATCGCCGCCGGCAACCCGGCCGAACGGCTGGCCCTGATCGGCAGCGCGGCCGGCAAATGGGCGATGCCGTCGATTCCAGCGAATACCATCCTGATCCACGGCGAGCTGGACGAAACCATTCCGCTGCAAGCCGTGTTCGAGTGGGCCCGCCCGCAAGACATTCCCGTCATCGTGATCCCCGGCGCCGACCATTTCTTCCATCGCAAACTGGGCCATATCAAGAACTTCGTGATCCAGTTATGGCATGGCGAGCACGCTCATCCCGTATCCGACGATGCCTGAAGTGTGGGCTCCCCAACGACTGCGCGGCTATAATTAAGCCTGTTTTTTCCACGCGGCCATGCCTTCGGCGCCGCCAGAGCGGCATGGACCTCAGCATTCATCACTTTTTTGCAGACTTAGCTCCCATGAAAAAACTTTTAGCGGCACTGGCTTCCAGTGTGTTTTTCCTATCCGCCGCCTTTGCGCAAAGCGTACCGGCGCCCACCATCGCAGCCAAATCGTGGACCTTGCTGGACGCCAGCAGCGGCCAGGTGATCGCCTCGCAAGATCCCGACGCGCGCATCGAACCGGCTTCGCTGACCAAGGTCATGACGGCTTACGTGGTCTTCAATGCGCTCAAGGAAAAAAAAATCGACATCAACCAAATGGTCAATGTGTCGGTCCGCGCGTGGAAAGTGGACGCCAGCAGCTCGAAAATGTTTATCGACCCAGCCACGCCAGTCAAGATCAACGACTTGCTGTACGGTTTGATGGTGCAATCCGGTAACGACGCCGCCGTCGCGCTGGCCGAAGCCGTGGCCGGCGACGAAGGCACGTTCGTGACCTTGATGAATCGCGAAGCCGAACGCATGGGCTTGAAAAACACCCACTTCGCCAACCCGCACGGTTTGCCTAGCCCGGAAAACTATTCCACCGCGCGCGACCTGTCGGTGCTGGCGTCGCACGTGATCGTCGATTATCCGGAATTCTATAAAATCGATTCGGTCAAAAGCTTCACCTACAACAAGATCACCCAGCCTAACCGCAACCGCTTGCTGTGGCTCGACCCGACCGTCGACGGCATGAAGACGGGACATACCGAAGCGGCTGGCTATTGCATGATCGCATCGGCACGCCGTCCAGGCGGCGCCGGCGAACGCCGCCTGATCGCAGTGGTGCTGGGTACCACGTCCGATCAGGCGCGTACCCAGGAAAGCCAGAAGCTGCTGAACTGGGGTTTCCAGAACTTCGATACCGTCAAGCTGTATTCCAAGGGCCAGGCGATCGCCACGCCGGAAATCTGGAAAGGCTCGAAAGGCACTGTCAAGATCGGTTTTGCGCATGACGTGATGGTCACCGTACCAAAAGGCGTCGCCGCAAAAATGAAACCGGTGCTGGAACGCAAAGACCCGCTGGTCGCGCCACTGGCTGAAAACGGCCGCGTCGGCACGCTGAAAATGGTGGTCGACGGCAAACCGCTGCTGGAATTGCCAGTGGTGGCGCTGGAAGCTATTCCGCAAGCAACGATCTTCGGCCGTGCCTGGGATTCGATGCGCTTGTGGCTGAAATAATCGACATATTGCATTAAACGAAAGCCCGCGCCATGCGGGCTTTTTTATGGCTGCGGCTCAAGCGGCTTCTCGTTATAATCACAGAAAAATCGTGTGGAAGCGATTCCACTCCACTGCCGTTTATGCGGCGCCACTCCGAAAGCACACACCATGTCCTTCGTTTCTCCAGCCGGCCTGACTTCCCCACGTAGCAAAACCAGCAACAACGGTCCCGAACTGTCGCGCATCGTCGCCGGCATGTGGCGTATCGGCGACTGGAATATGTCGGTACAACAACGCATCACCTTTATCGAACAATGCATCGCCCTCGGCGTGACCACCTTCGACCATGCCGACATCTATGGCGGTTACCAGGCTGAAGCGCTGTTTGGCGAAGCGCTGGCCGCGCAGCCGGGCTTGCGTCAAAAAATGCAGCTGGTCAGCAAATGCGGCATCAAGCTGCTGTCGCCGCAACGTCCGGAACATACCATCAAACATTACGACACCTCCGCGGCGCATATCATCGCGTCGGCCGAGAATTCGCTGCGTGAATTGCAAACCGAACAACTCGACTTGCTGCTGATCCACCGTCCGGATCCGCTGATGAATTTCGATGAAATCGCCGGCGCCTTCACCCAGTTGCGCGACGCCGGCAAGGTGCTGCATTTCGGCGTGTCGAATTTCAGCCGCCACCAGTTCGAAAGCCTGAACCGCCGCTTCCCGCTGGCCACCAATCAAGTGGAATTTTCGCCGCTGTACGTGGCGCCGATGTTCGACGAAACCTTCGACGGCTTGCAAGACCTGGGCGTGGCGCCGATGATCTGGTCGCCGCTGGCGGGCGGCAACCTGTTCAAGGCTGGCGACGCCAAGGTCGACAAGCTGCGCGCGGTGATCCAGGAAATTGCCGACCGCGGCCAGCATACCTTCGCCAGCGTGGTGTTTGCGTGGATCATGCAATTGCCTAGCCGTCCACTGCCGCTGACAGGCACCAGCCGCATCGAGGCAGTGGCCGACGCCGTGGCCGCGACCCAGTTCACGCTGAGCCGCGACGACTGGTTTGCCATCCTGTGCGCAGCCAGCGGCCACGAAGTGGCGTAAGCGTCAAAGCTGAGACGCTTTAAATCTTTTCTTCGTCGTCATACACCAGCGGCGGCGCGATCCCGCGCCAGCCAAAATGCCAGGCCAGGTTCAACAGCAAGGTCAGTGTCACGTAGACGGCGAAGAACAGCGCAAAAAAACTGGTTTTCAGCCACGCCAGCAAGCCGATCGCGACCAGCAGCACCAGCAAGGCGGCGACGCTTTTCTTTTGCTTGGAGCTGGGGAAACGCAAGTTCGACACCATCAGGCTGCCGATGCCAACCAACAAGGCCAGCAGTAAATAACCGTGCAGGAAGGAAGCCAGCGGCGCCGGCCAAGCCACCACCACCGCCGCCACGCAAGCGGTGCCGGCGGTGGTCGGCATGCCGACGAAATAACGCGGATCGGTGCGGCCGACATTGACGTTGAAGCGCGCCAGGCGCATGGCGCTGCAAGCGACAAAAAAGAAACTGGCCATGCCACCCAAGCGCAGCAACAAGGGATCATGCAAGCCCATTTGCACAAACCCATAGCAATAAAGCAAGACCGCCGGCGCGCAGCCAAAATTGACCACGTCAGCCAGCGAATCGAGCTGCATGCCGAAATCGGAACTGGTGCCGGTCAGGCGCGCCACATACCCATCGAGCGCATCGAACACGCCGGCCAGCACCAGCAAGCCGGCGGCCAGCCGGTATTCATCCGCATAACCGAGCAAGGCATTGTCGACCGAAATGACGATACTGGCGAAACCGCAGGCGATCGACAGCAGCGTGACAAAACTGGGCAAGGCATATTTGGCGCGTTGCAGGCGCGTCAGGCTCAATGTGTTCAAATTGTTCACAATCAAAAAAAGAGGCGAAAACGCCGCATGCAAGGCATGCAGTCGCGCTTATTCTACTCCGCGCAAGGAATATTCCAGCGGGCGGCGCCTGCAGACAAAAAAATCGCTTAGAATTGCTTTGCACCCGAGCAACATGTTCATAACGGGTATAGTTAACTAATTATCCACTACATCTTCGCATCGACAGGAGCAAGCCCCATGGCGCTAACAAAAAGCTGCATCAATCTCATCCCTGCCTTATTGGTGGCAGCCATCCTGAGCGCCTGCGGCGGCAATAACAGTAAAGACGACAACAGCACCAGTACCGACGCTTCCTTGCTGGTCCAGGAACCGGGTGCACCGGTGGTGACCAATAACACCGCGACCGACGGTTTCAATTGGTTCAACTATCGGCGCGGCCAGGCTGGCCTGTCATTGCTAGCTCGCAACTCACTGATCGACCGGGCGGCGCAAGGCCATTCCGATTACCTGAAAACCAACAACACGGTCTCGCACGACCAGGTCGCGGGCAAGCCGGGCTTCACCGGCGCCGATGACTTTGCGCGCCTGAGCAATGCCGGTTATCAGTTTCAAAGACCGTATGCCTATGGCGAAGTCATCGCCGGGGCGCAAAACAGCTCGGGCTTTTTCCTGGCGGAAGAGCTGATCACGGCGATTTATCACCGCTTCGTGATTCTCCAGCCGATTTTCAAGGATGCGGGCGCGGGCAGTGCGACCGGTAACGGTGGTTACTACTACTTCACTACCAATTTTGCGGCCAGCAATGATTTCAGCCGGGGCCTGGGAAGCGGACGCATCATCACCTATCCATTCTCCAACCAGACCAGGGTCGCCACCAGCTTTTCCAGCGACCATGAATCGCCCGATCCGGTACCGAATCAGGACATCGTCGGCTATCCGATCAGCGTACATGCCGACATCACCAGCAACCTGGTGGTCAGATCCTTCACGGTGGCGCCGCGCGGCGGCAGCGCAATGAGTGTGCGCTTGCTAACCGCAGCCACCGATAGCAACACGCCATCCGATGCGGCGGCCATCATTCCCCTGGCAGTATTGTCAAGCAACACTACCTATGACGTGACATTCAACGGTAGCGCGAACGGTGTCGACGTCAGCCGCAAGTGGTCGTTTACCACCCGATAACAACACCCGGGACCGGCCTGCGGGTGCGGTCCCACAGTGTTGAAAAGGCAATAAAAACCCGTAAAAAAATCAAATGGCAATCGCGGATTACTCTGCTATCGTGAAGACTTAGCGCAACTCTTCTGCATAGCGAGCATGATGAAACCAAGCGCCCCCTCCAGCGATGAATCCGGCGCCGCGGCGCCGCGGGATGATGCGCGCCGTATTCTCGATATTGATGACGGACTCGACCGTATCATGGGCGACCGTACCCTGTACTTCAAGCTGTTGCTGCGTTTTTTGCACGACCACGGCGGCACGCCGCGCCAGATCCGCGACGCCGTCGCCGCCGGGCGCTACGATATCGCACGCATCAGATCCCATACGCTGAAAGGCGCGGCCGGCATGATAGGCGCCGGCCTGATGTATGAAGCCGCGGCCGCGCTGGAAGCGGCGCTGCGGGCCCATGCGATCGTGCTGGAGCAGCCTTTGCAGCGGCTTGAATTGACACTGCAGCAATTACTGGCCACCGTCAGCAAGGTATTGAACAGTTCGCCTGACGGGCGTTCGATCCATCCCGTATCGCTCGCCGCCACACCGGCTGCGACAGCCCCGGCGACCCAATTATTAATTGCACGGCTCAGCAGTTGCCTGCGCGAAGGCGATGGCGCGGCCATCGATTTGCTGGAGAATTCGGCAACCTTGCTGGCCGACAGCCTCGGTATCGCCAAATACCAGGCGGTGGCGGCGGCGGCGCATGAGTTCGATTTCGACGGCGCGCTGGCCGCCTTGCAGCGGCCGGGCTGACAGGCAAGCGCGCTATCAACGGCTGTAGGCCACCTCTTCAGTATAGGCGTCGGCACACTCCTTGCCGCAAAAGCGGCGCACGCTGTCGAGCGGCTTGTCGCAATACCAGCATGCGCCCTTGGGCGGCAACATCTGGCGGGCCGGGCGCCCTGCCGTCTGCGCCTGCGTCTCGATACCGTCAGCATCAGGCAAACTGTCGTGTGTCGTTTCCAAGATTCCCCCTCCTTTCCTGATAACACGCTTTCTTGATCGCACACTTTCTTGATCGTACCTTACCCTCCTGCCAAGATTACGTCAGCCTCATTCAAACGGCATGACAATTCTCAACCGCCCCGCGCTTGCGGACCAGCCAGCCCTGCCCTGCCATATTCCTCCTGCTATAAAAAAAACGAATTCCGCGAATAAAAAACATTCGCTATTCAGATGCCGGGGCCTTGCCTACAGTGGAAACATAACAGCAAGCATCTGAAAAGGAGACAGCATGATCAACTTGCATGACATACGTTATGTCAGGCTGGGGACGCGCGACTTGGCGACTGCGGAACACTACGCCACCACCGTGCTCGGACTGCAAGTCGCGCGCCGCGAAGCGAACGCCTTGTACCTGCGATCCGACAGCCGCGACCACACCCTGTGTTACTTCGAGGGCGACCCCGGCGACCACACCACCGCCTTTGAAGTCGAGAGCGGCGCCGCGTTCGACGCGGCGGCGGCCACGCTGGAAGCCAACAACTTCCGCATCCACCTGGGCAATGCCGACGAATGCGAACAGCGCCATGTGCGGGGCTTCCTGACCTTCCAGGACCCGACCGGCAACAAGATCGACCTGGTGCTGGCGCCGCATCACAGCGGCCAGCGCTACTTTCCCAGCCGCGACGTCAAGATCACCGGCTTCAGCCACGTCGGCCTGCGCACCACCGATCCGAAACGCGACGAAGCCTTCTGGACCACGCTGTGCAGCGCCAAGGTCAGCGACTGGATCGGCGATGCACCCCTGCTGCGCATCGACGACATCCACCACAAGATCGCCCTGTTCCCGTCCACCTACGCCGGCATCCAGCACATCAACCACCAGGTTGAAAGCATCGACGAATTGATGCGCGCTTATTACATCCTGCTCGAAAAGAAAATCGCGATCCGCTTCGGCCCCGGACGCCATCCGACTTCCGGCGCAATGTTCCTGTACTTCGAAGGCACCGACGGACTGACGTTCGAATACTCGACCGGCGTGCGCTCGATCACCGAAGAAGATGAGCGCACCTATCTGCCGCGCCAGTTCCCGTTTGCGCCGGAATCGTTTTGCCAATGGGGGGCCAGGCCCGATATTCCGGAGTTCAAGCGATGATCAGCAACGCACAAATCAAGGTGCGGGTGGCGGCGCGCGCGCTGGCCCGCGCCGGCCTGGTGCACGCCTACGGCCATTGCAGCCTGCGTCTCGACGCCGATTCCTTCCTGGTCTGCGCCGCAAAACCGATGTCGCTGATCGGGCCGCAAGACGAGGGCGTGGTGGTGCCGGTGCATGGCGAGCTGCCGGACGGCGTGCTCGGTGAAGTGCGCATCCACCAGCATATCTACCGCAGCCAGCCGGATGCCGGCGCGGTGATCCGCAGCATGCCGCCGACGCTGATGTCGCTGTCGGCGGCGCGCTGCACGCCGCGCCGGCTGCACGGCATGGGCTCGTATTTCGCCGACCCGGTACCGCTGTGGGACGACCCGCAACTGATACGCAGCGAGCAGCAGGCCGGTGCGCTGGCCTCGACCATGCACGGCGGCAACGCCATCGTCATGCGCGGCAACGGCGTCGTCATCGCGGCGCCGTCGCTGGAACAGGCGGTGGTGCTGACCTGGTACCTGGAAGACGCCGCCCGCACCGACTGGCAACTGCGCGCCGCCGGCCTGAACGACCAGGCCGCGCCGCTCAGCGCCGACGAAGCCGAGGCGCGCGCGGTCGGCACCGGCCGCATCTTCGAACGCATGTGGGATTACCTCACCGCCGGCGATCCCGAACT
Source organism: Janthinobacterium agaricidamnosum NBRC 102515 = DSM 9628 (assembly GCF_000723165.1). Classification (NCBI taxonomy): domain Bacteria; kingdom Pseudomonadati; phylum Pseudomonadota; class Betaproteobacteria; order Burkholderiales; family Oxalobacteraceae; genus Janthinobacterium; species Janthinobacterium agaricidamnosum. Next base: position 306,004 of record NZ_HG322949.1, on the reverse strand, counting down.
TCATCATCTGACGTTACAGGAGCAGCAATGAGCACAACAATGAGCACAACACGGCCAATCGGTTTTCCCAATTTTATCAATGGCGCATGGGTCGAAAGCACACGCCAGTTTGAAAACCGCAACCCGGCCGACAACTCGCTGATCGGCATGGTCAGCGAAGCGGGACGGCACGAAGTCGACGCCGCCGTGTGCGCCGCCCGCGCCGCGCTGAACGGCCCGTGGGGCCGCATGCCGGTCGCCAAACGGGCAGAACTGATGCACGCCGTGGCCGACCGCATCATGGCCCGTTTCGACGAATTCGTCGCCGCCGAAGTGGCCGACACCGGCAAGCCGTATTCGATGGCCAGCCACCTCGACGTGCCGCGCGGCGCGGCCAATTTCAAGGTCTTCGCCGACGTCGTCAAGAACGTCGCCACCGAGAGTTTCGAGATGATCGCGCCGGACGGCGGCGATGCGCTGAATTATGCGGTGCGCGTGCCGAAGGGCGTGATCGGCGTGATCTGCCCGTGGAACCTGCCGCTGCTGCTGATGACCTGGAAAGTCGGACCGGCGCTGGCCTGTGGCAACACGGTGGTGGTCAAACCGTCGGAAGAAACCCCGGCCACGGCGGCCTTGCTGGCCGAAGTGATGAACGAGGTCGGCGTGCCGCCCGGCGTGTACAACGTGGTGCAAGGTTTCGGCCAGGATTCGGCCGGCGCCTTCCTGACCGAACATCCGGGCGTCGACGCCTACACCTTCACCGGCGAGACCGGCACCGGCGAAGCCATCATGGCCGCCGCCGCGCGCGGCATCCGTCCGGTGTCGATGGAATTGGGCGGCAAGAATCCCGGCATCGTGTTCGCCGATTGCGATTTCGACGCGGCGGTGGCCGGCATCCTGCGCTCGGCCTTCTTCAATAGCGGCCAGGTCTGCCTGGGCACCGAACGGGTCTACGTGCAGCGTCCGATTTTCGACCGCTTCGTCAGCGCCCTGAAAGCCGGCGCCGAGGCGATGCGTCCCGGCGACCCGAACCACAAGGACACCAACTTCGGACCGCTGGTGTCGCAGGAACACCGCGGCAAGGTGCTGGGCTATTACCGCCGCGCGGCCGACGAAGGCGCCACCGTGGTCACCGGCGGCGGCATTCCCGACATGCCGGCGGCGCTGGCCGGCGGCGCCTGGGTCCAGCCGACCATCTGGACCGGCTTGCCGGAAAGCTCGGCGCTGATACGCGAAGAAATCTTCGGCCCGTGCTGCCACATCGCACCGTTCGACACCGAGGAAGAAGCCGTGGCCATGGCCAACGACACGCGCTACGGCCTGGCCGCCACGGTATGGACCCGCGACGTCGGCACCGCGCACCGCCTGGGCAAACGGCTCAACGTCGGCATTTGCTGGATCAATTCCTGGTTCCTGCGCGATTTGCGCACCGCGTTCGGCGGCTCGCGCCAGTCCGGCATCGGCCGCGAAGGCGGCGTCCATTCGCTGGAGTTCTATACCGAACTCCGTAATGTCTGCATCAAACTGTGAGGACCACATGAACCAGCAAGAAATCGAAGGCCTCGGCGCGCAATTGCATCAGGCGCGGCTCAGCGCCAGCGCCATCGCGCCGCTGTCCGGCAGCATTCCCGGCATGACGCTGCAAGACGCTTACCGCATCCAGCAGGATTTGCTGCGCCGCCGCCTGCAACAGGGCGAACGCCTGATCGGCCACAAGATCGGCGTCACCAGCCAGGTCGTGATGGACATGCTGAAAGTCGGCCAGCCCGACTTCGGCCACCTGACCTCGGCCATGGTCTACAACGACGGCGCGGTGCCGATCGACAGCCTGATCGCGCCAAAGGCAGAAGGAGAAATCGCCTTCATCCTGAAGCACGACCTGGCCGGCCCCGGCGTCACCGAGGCGGACGTGCTGCGCGCCACACAATGCGTGCTGCCGTGTTTTGAAGTGGTCGATTCGCGCATCCGCGACTGGCAGATCACGATCCAGGACACGGTCGCCGACAACGCCTCGTCGGGCTGCTTCGTGCTGGGCGACGGCGCCGCCGACCCGCGCGCGGTCGACCTGGCGACGGTCGGCATGACGCTGGAAAAGAATGGCGCGGTGGTGGCCACCGGCGCCGGCGCGGCGGCCCTCGGCCACCCGCTGGCGGCGGTGGCCTGGCTGGCCAACACGCTGGGCGCACTGGGAAAAACGCTGCACGCCGGCGAAGTGATCCTGTCCGGCTCGCTGGCGGCGATGGTGCCGGTGGCGCGCGGCGACCGCCTGCGCATGAGCCTGGGCGGCATCGGCTCGGCCGAAGTCCATTTTTACTAGGAACCGACATGAAACTGACTACCCACACCATCAATGCGCTGGCCGCGCACCTGGAAGCGGCCGAGCTGAATGTCAGCCCGGTGAAAAAAATCACCGACGACCATCCGGACATGGACTGGGACGACGCCTACGCGATCCAGGACGTGATCCGCGCCGCCAAGGCGGCCCGCGGCGTGCCGGTCGACGGCTTGAAGATGGGCCTGACCTCGGCCGCCAAGATCCAGCAGATGGGCGTCAAGGAACCGATCTACGGCTTCCTCAACGGCGACCATGAATTCAGGAGCGGCGCTCACATCAGCACTGAAAAACTGATACACCCGAAGGTCGAAGCGGAAATCGGCTTCGTGCTGAGCCGTCCGCTGTCCGGACCCGGCTGCCATATCGGCGACGTGCTGGCCGCGACCGCCTACGTGGTGGCCGCCGTCGAAGTGATCGACTCGCGCTACGAACACTTCAAGTTCGACCTGAAAAGCGTGATCGCCGATAACACCTCGGCGGCGCGCTACGTGGTCGGCAACAACTACCACGACGTGCTGGGCCTGGACTTGAAAAACCTCGGCATCGTGCTGCGCAAGAACGGCGCCGTGGTGACCACCGCGTCCGGCGCCGCCGTGCTGGGCCACCCGGCCGCCAGCGTTGCCATGCTGGCCAATATGCTGGGCGCGCGCGGCCGTGAAATCCCGGCCGGCGTGCTGATCATGACCGGCGGCGCCACCGAGGCGGTGCTGGTCGAGGCGGGCGACCGCATCACGGTCGATTACCAGTGGCTCGGCAGCGTCGACATGCAATTCACCTGACCTGGAAAGGAAGCACCATGCCTGTGATTCACGTCCACTTGATGGAAGGCCGCAGCGACGCGATGAAGGAGGCGCTGATCGGCGCCATCACCGCCGCCGCCAGCGATACGCTGGGCGCGCCGCGTGACAGCGTGCGCGTGCTGTTGCAAGAAGTGCCGAAGAGCCATTTCGGCATCGGCGGCAAGAGCGCCAAGGCGCTCGGCCGCTGACCGAAGCCATGAAACAACCCACGAGACAATCATGAACAAGAAAATCAAGGTAGCCATCATCGGCTCCGGCAATATCGGCAGCGATTTGATGATCAAGGTGATGCGCCACGGCCGCCACCTGGAAATGGGCGCGATGGTCGGCATCGACGCCGCCTCGGACGGCCTGGCGCGCGCCGCCCGGCTCGGCGTGCCGGTGACCCACGAAGGCATCGAAGGCTTGCTGGCGATGCCGGGCTTTGCCGACATCGGCCTGGTGTTCGACGCCACCAGCGCCAGCGCGCACCAGCATAACAACGCGCTGCTGCAGCAGCACGGCAAGCAGGTGATCGACCTGACGCCGGCCGCCATCGGTCCGTACGTGGTGCCGGTGGTGAACCTGGAACAGCAGCGCGGCGCGCGCAACATGAATATGGTCACCTGCGGCGGCCAGGCCACGATCCCCATCGTGGCGGCGATTTCGAAGGTGGCCAAGGTGCATTACGCCGAGATCGTCGCATCGATGTCGAGCCGCTCGGCCGGCCCCGGCACGCGCGACAATATCGACGAGTTCACCGAGACCACGTCGCGCGCGATCGAAATGGTCGGCGGCGCCACACGCGGCAAGGCCATCATCGTATTGAATCCGGCCGAACCGCCGATGATGATGCGCGATTCGGTGTTCTGCTTTTCCGATCCGGTCGACCAGGCCCTGATCGAAGCGTCGGTGCTGGATATGGTGGCCCAGGTGCGGCAGTATGTGCCCGGCTATCGCCTGAAACAGAAGGTGCAATTCGAATTGTTCGACGCCGGACATCCGTTGAACATCCCGGGCCACGGCTTGATGAGCGGCCTGAAAACCTCGGTGTACCTGGAAGTCGAAGGCGCGGCCCACTATCTGCCGGCCTACGCGGGCAACCTGGACATCATGACCAGCGCGGCGCTGGCTTGCGCCGAACGCTACGCCGAACACGCTCAACAGACGGGAAACTGACATGACCGATAAAAAGCTTTATATCTCCGACGTCACGCTGCGCGACGGCAATCACGCGATGCGCCACCAGTATTCGCTGCCGCAAGTGCGGCAAATTGCCGCCGCGCTCGATGCGGCGCGGGTCGACAGCATCGAAGTCGCGCACGGCGACGGCTTGCAAGGCTCCAGCTTCAACTACGGCTTCGGCGCGCACACCGACCTGGAATGGATAGAGGCGGTGGCCGACACGGTGCGCCATGCGAAGATCGCCACGCTGCTATTGCCCGGCATCGGCACCATCCACGACTTGAAGAACGCCTACGCGGCCGGCGCCCGCATCGTGCGCGTGGCGACCCACTGCACCGAAGCCGACATCGCGCGCCAGCACATCGCTTGCGCCAGCGAACTGGGCATGGACACGGTCGGCTTCCTGATGATGAGCCACATGATCTCCGCCGCCGAATTGGCGCAGCAGGCCAGGCGCATGGAATCCTACGGCGCCACCTGTATCTACGTGGTCGACTCGGGCGGCGCGCTGACCATGGACCAGGTGCGCGACCGCTTCCGCGCCTTCAAGGATGTGCTGAAACCGGCAACCCAGACCGGCATCCACGCCCACCACAACCTGAGCCTGGGCGTGGCCAACAGCATCGTCGCGGTCGAGGAAGGCTGCGACCGCATCGACGCCAGCCTGGCCGGCATGGGCGCGGGCGCCGGCAATGCGCCGCTGGAAGTATTCATCGCCGCCGCCGCACGGCTGGGCTGGAACCACGGCTGCGACTTGCTGGCCTTGATGGATGCGGCCGACGACCTGGTGCGGCCATTGCAGGACCGCGCCGTGCGGGTCGACCGCGAAACGCTGGCGCTCGGTTATGCCGGCGTATATTCCAGCTTTTTGCGCCACGCCGAAGCGGCAGCCGCGCGGTATCAACTGAAAACCGTGGACATCCTGATCGAACTTGGCAGACGGCGCATGGTCGGCGGCCAGGAAGACATGATCGTCGACGTGGCCCTGGATTTAAGCCGGCGTTGACCGGCCCGGGATCACCCCGCCGCCCCCACAAAAAATAGAGGAGACAATCATGAGTATAAAAAATACCATCACCATCGACCAGATCATCAGCGGCAGCAAGCTGTCCGGCTACCAGATCCTGGTGCTGATACTGTGCTTTATCGTGGTCGCCATCGACGGCTTCGATACTGCGGCGGTCGGTTATATCGCGCCGGCGCTGAAACAGGACTGGGGCCTGGTCCCGGCACAGCTGGGGCCGATCTTCGGCGCCGGCCTGTTCGGCCTGATGCTCGGCGCCTTCCTGATGGGACCGGTGGCCGACCGCATCGGCCGCAAGTCGGCGATGCTGATCAGCGTCGCCGCCTTCGGTGTTTTCTCGCTGGCGTCCGCCGCATCGACGTCGGCGCAGATGCTGACGCTGATGCGTTTCCTGGTCGGCATCGGCCTCGGCGGCGCGATGCCCAGCTGTATCGCGCTGACCTCGGAATATTCGCCGCAGCGCCAGCGCGTGCTGCTGGTGACGCTGAGCTTTTGCGGCTTCACGCTGGGCTTCGCGCTGGGCGGCGAACTGTCGGCCCAAATCATTACCCATTACAGCTGGCGCGGCGTGCTGCTGCTGGGCGGCGTGGCGCCGCTGCTGATGCTGCCGGCGCTGTGGCTGTGGCTGCCGGAATCGGTGCGCTACCTGGCCGCCAAGCCATCCCGTCACGGCGCGCTGCACAAGATCGTGCGCCGCATCGCCGGCGATGGCCGCTGGGATGAGCACCATATCGTCGCCGGCGACCTGCCCGGCAAGACCGCTTCGCCGATTTCCCAACTCTTCATCGATGGCCAGGCCAAGTCCACGCTGCTGGTCTGGCTGGCATATTTCTGTTCGCTGTTCGTGTTTTACCTGCTGTCCAGCTGGCTGCCCACCATCATGCGCGACGCCGGCTACACGATCCCGGCCGCGGCGCGCATCGCCTCGATGGTGCCGCTGGGCGGAACCATCGGCGCCGTCGTGCTGGCCCGCCTGATGGACAAGCTCAATCCCTGCCTGGTGCTGGCGGCGTCGTACCTGCTGTCCGGCGTCGCCATCGCCGCGCTCGGCCATGTGATCGGCCAGCCGGGCTGGCTGGCCGTGGCTGCCTTCCTGGTCGGTTTCGGCATGGTCGGCGCGCAGACCGGCATGAACGCCTTCGTGGCCGGCATCTATCCGACCACCGCGCGCGCCACCGGCATCAGCTGGGCGCTGGCGATGGGCCGGGTCGGTTCCATCGTTGGTTCGGTGACCGGCGGCGCGCTGCTGCTGGCGTTGACCGATTCGGTATCGCTGTTCCAGGCGATCGCCATTCCAACGGCAATCGCGGCCGTGTCGCTGTATGCGGTCAACGCGCGTTACACCAAGCCGTCCGCAGAGACGGCAGCCAGCACGCATTAAAGAACACTAAAAAATATAACGGAGACAAGCATGAAAAAAGTCATGACGCTGCTGGCATGGACAGCCGGCGCGATGGGTGCCGCCCATGCACAATCGAATGTCACGGTGTACGGCTACCTGGACGCCGCGGTCGCCTCGGAACGGGGCGGCGCGGCCGGCGCCGTCAGCAAGCTGGCCAGCAGCGTGGCTGCGCCGTCGCGGCTCGGCTTTCACGGCGAGGAAAAACTGGACGGCAACCTGACCGCGCTGTTCAATATCGAAACCGGCATCGCGCTCGATACCGGCGGTTTTACCGGCGCCAATGTCTTCGCGCGCAGCGATTACGTCGGCTTGCGCGGCGATTTCGGCACGCTGCGGCTCGGTAACATACAAACGGCGTTGTATGAAACCGTGGTCACGGTGGCCGACCCGATGGGCAATGGCCTGGCCGGCCAGGCTGGCAACCTGATGACGGCCGGCGTGGTCGGCGGTCCGACCTCGCCTGGCGGACGCGGCAACTTCCGCGGCAATACCGTGGCCTACACGTCGCCGCTGTGGAACGGCGCCGGCGCGGAACTCGACTACAGCGCCGGCGAAGCGCCGGGCGACAGCAGCAAGCAGCGCTCGATCGGCGGCGCGCTGGCCTACAAGACGCAGCGCCTGTCGACGCGGCTGGCCTGGCTGTCCAGCGTGTCGGCCAGCGGCACCGACAGCGCGACCAGCACGCTGTGGGGCGCCAACTACAACTTCGGCCGGTTCACCGGCTACCTGTCCTATGGCCGCAACAAGGGTTACACCACGCTCGACAGCCGCGAACTGCTGACCGGCGCCGCCATCCCGCTCGGCCAGGGCAAGGTGCTGCTGTCCTACATCCGCAAGGACGACCGCTCGGCGGTCGACAACGACGGCCACCAGGTTGCCGTCGGCTACAGCTATCCGCTGTCGAAACGCAGCAGCCTGTTCGCGTCGTACGCCCGCATCGGCCAGCATGCGGCGCCGAATTCATCGGCCTTCTACAGCATCAATATCGGCGCGCCGGGCATCGCCGGCGGCGGCGACCGGGCGTTCGCCGCCGGCATGAGCCACTTTTTTTAAGTGGGCAAATGCCCTGTTCGGAGATACACTCGGCAGACCATCGGCTAGCCGGCGTTTATCGACATGAGAACAGACCTGAACTTGCTGCGCCTGCTGGTGGCGGTGTACGACACCGGCAGCGTGACCGCCGCCGCCGGCCAGCTGAAAATGAGCCAGCCGGCGGCCAGCGCGGCGCTGGCGCGGCTGCGCGAATCGCTGGGCGACCCGCTGTTCGTGCGCCAGGCCGGCCAGATGCTGCCGACCCCGCGCGCGCAACACATCATCGGCAAGACGCGCGAAGTGATCGGCTTGATCGATGCGGATATCTTGCGCAGCCCGGCCTTCGACCCGGCCCGGTCGCGCGATGAATTCGTGGTGTGCCTGAGCGCCGTCGGCGAGATCGTGTTCTTGCCGGCGCTGTTCAACTTCTTGCGCCAGGCCGCGCCGCAAGCGCGGCTGCGTTCCGTCAGCCTGCCGCCGCAGCAACTGGAAGAAGCATTGAACCGCGGCGAGGTCGATCTGGCGCTGGGCTATTTCCCGGATATCAAACAGGGCAATATGTTCCAGCAGCGGCTGTTTTCGCACGGCCTGGTGTGCATGGTGCGGGCCGGCCACAGCATCAAGGGACCGCGCATGACGCTGAAACAGTTTACGACGGCCGAACACGCATTCGTGCAGGACGGCGGCCGCAGCCAGGAAATGTTCGAGGCCGAGCTGGCGGCGCGCAACATCAGCCGCAACATCGTGCTGCGCACCTCGCACTACATGAGCATCCCGACCATCATCGCCGATTCGGACCTGGTGGTGGTGCTGCCGCGCCCGGTCGGCAACGCCTTCGCCGACTCGAAGAAGGTGCGCGTGGTGCAAACCCCGGTCGACATCCCGGCCTACGATTTAAAACAGCACTGGCACCGCCGTTACCACGAAGACGCCAGGCTGATCTGGCTGCGTTCGGTGGTCAATCAACTGTTCGCCGACAAGGATGCGATATCGGCCAATACGGCGGCCCGGGAAAGTTAAGCTTATTTCGATGCAGAAACTGCTGAAGAGGAAAGTGCACAATATTTCAGCAGAACGAAAGCATTATCAATGACGCACTGTGTACCTAAAAACCTGTTCAAAGTCTATGCTGTACCAGTGACAAGAAGACGAGCACGACAAACTGCCGGCTCGTCTCCAATTTACGCTCGCAGTTTTCCACAACCAAGAGCTATCGGGTACCCTGAAGATTATCTAGACGCTCGCGATAAGACTGACGTAAGCAATCGACGTCTGAACATCGATCTCTGTTGTACTTGATCCAGTCGTTTTGGAAACCCATCAAAGCATTCTTATCTGAGGTCTGACGTAATGCTACTTGATATACTAACGCCATGTTTGCATCTGCTGCAGCCAACTCTGGGGTTCCACAAATTAAGTGCTCGGTACGGGAGCCGGCCTTACGACAATCGACTCTGTCCCCCTGCTCGCTAACGGAGTCTCTATCACTGATCGATTGCCTGACCTCATCCCCTTGTGCATCTGGAGAATCGACAGATGATTGCACTGCGCCTGATGGCTCAGGGCTATTACTGACTGGAGGGGTAGCTACCCGTACCTCATCCGCAGCAGAATTCCTCTCTACGACATGAGCAGCACTAAGGGTAGGGGTCAACACGGACACAGTATCGAATCTAAAGATAAACTCGGGATCCTTCAATTTACCACGCAAAGTCAAGCTTCCTTCTTTAATGCAATCGCTTTCACTAGCAGCAAAAAAATTCCCACTTAAGCGCACAGGGCTATCTTTTTGCATCCTTGATGCTGCTTTAAATACTTGGGAACCCGGTTCCATCAGGGTACGGTCATTAATGTCGGATAGATCGTTGTTCCAAGTTTTCAAAAAGATGTTGGGAGCAATCTCAACAGCAAAAACGCCTTTCCCATCACTATTTGCATCCACCTTAGACACGCGGCCTGTCCAGCCTTGGATAGTGCCACTTGCCAGCAGTTTGCAAATGGCGGCATCTCGGTCAGCTTTAATGCCCCCACGCTGCATATCGTTTTGTGCGCTGCTCTGCGCCGCTTGAGCTTGACTCACCGCATCGATGAACGCCGCCTCATCTCGTGGGCGCTCCGAAGTTACTAAGTCAGTGACTAACGGTGCAGCAGTAAGACTTTCGGAAGTTTCCGGGCTATTTGGAGAGGAAGCAGCATCCCTTCTTTCACACCCGATTGCGGCGACGGCAGCAATCACGAACAACATAGGCACCAAAAGGCGTCGCTGAACTGTCATTTTTGTTTTACTTTCAGTAGTAGGGGTAGACCAAGAATCTAGAATAGCATTTCCGCAATATATTGCCAATTTTAAAACCCTTCCGGCGCTGGGTACCAAATAGCGCCGGTGTCACTCACGCGATAACGCGCAAGCTTAGGCCTCAAGGCCTTAATCTTGGTATCGATCAGTGGGACGCCGTAACAAGACATAGACTACTTTTAGGTACACAGTTGACTAGGTATATCTCAAACGTCTACCAAAATTTGTACCTAAAGAGGTAAGGATCGACTGGAAATCTTCGGAACTGTTAGGCATTAGAATTACGAATTCTCATAGTGCGCAAGACCAATTTTGGTATTCTTCGAACTCCCTCGAAACAGTATCTATTTCCCAATACAAAACCGACTAAAAATCACGCCCAGCAAATCGTCCGGCGAAAACTCGCCGGTGATGCTCGACAATTGCACTTGCGCCAGGCGCAGCTCTTCGGCGAACAAGTCCAGCGACTGGTCGCTTTGGGCCGCGTGCTCGGCCGCGATACCGAGGTGCTTGCCGGCCGATTTCAGCGCGATCAAGTGACGCTCGCGCGCCAGGTACAGCGATTCGCCGGTTTGCTGCCAGCCTGCGATGCGCAGCAATTCGGCGCGCAGCAAGTCGATGCCGATATGCTCGTGGGCCGACAGATACACATGGGTCGCGTCATCCATCGCATCGACCGCCGGCTTGTGGCCCGACAAATCGATCTTGTTCCAGATGCGCAGCACCGGCACGCCGGCCGGGAACGCGGCGACGATGTGTTCATCGGCCAGCGTCGGGCCATGGTCGGCGTCCAGCAAGTGCAGGATCACGTCGGCCTTGCCCACTTCGCCCCAGGTCCGTTCGATGCCGATCCGTTCGACCACGTCGACCGCGTCTTCCGCGCTGCGGATGCCGGCCGTGTCGATGATGTTCAGCGGGATGCCTTCGATCTGGATGATTTCGCTGACCTTGTCGCGGGTGGTGCCGGCGATCGGCGTGACGATCGCCACGTCGGCGCCGGCCAGCGCGTTCAGCAAGGAAGATTTGCCGACGTTCGGCTGGCCGACCAGCACCACGTTCAAGCCTTCGCGCAGCAAGGCGCCCTGCGCCGCCTGGGTAAAGACCTTGTGCAGCGCCTCGATCACGCCTTGCAACTGGCCGCGCGCATCGGATTTTTCGAGGAAATCGATTTCCTCTTCCGGGAAGTCGAGCGTCGCTTCGACCAGCATGCGCAAGCCCGTCACTTGCTCGACCAGCGCGTGGATGGTTTTCGAAAACGCGCCGGACAGCGATTGCGACGCGGACTTGGCGGCGGCCTCGGTCGACGCGTCGATCAAGTCGGCCACCGCTTCCGCCTGCGCCAGGTCCAGTTTATCGTTGAGGAAGGCGCGGCGGGTGAATTCGCCCGGTTCGGCCAGCCGCAAGCCGATGTCCCGGCCCGCTTCCAGCACCCGCGCCAGCAGCATTTGCAAGACCACCGGGCCGCCATGACCCTGCAATTCCAGCACGTCCTCGCCGGTGTAGGAATTCGGTCCCGGGAAGTGGAGCGCGATGCCCTGGTCGATGATGGCGCCGTCGCCGGACGTGAATGGCAAATAGCTGGCGTGGCGCGGCCGCAACGCTGTCGCGCCGAACAGCGCGCCGATCAGCGGCGCCAGGTCCTTGCCGGACGCGCGTACCACGCCGATGCCGCCTCGGCCAAGTGCGGTGGCGATGGCGGCGATAGGGGAAGAGTCGAGTTTCATTGGGCGATTGTAATTTATTGGCGCGCACCTGGCGCCATGAGACATAAAAAGACGTAAAAAAAGCCCGCGCCAGGCGCGAGCTTTTTTCCACTGGCCAGGCTGCTTATTTTGCCGCGGCCGGCGCGTATTTCTTGGTGATTACCCACTGCTGTCCGATCGACAGCACGTTGTTCACCACCCAGTACAGCACCAGGCCGGACGGGAAGAAGAAGAACATGACCGAAAACGCCAGCGGCATGAACAGCATCATCTTCGCCTGCATCGGATCGGCCGGGGCCGGGTTCAGCTTGGTGGTGATGAACATCGAAATCGCGTACAGCACCGGCAAGATGCACCATGGGTCGTGCTGGGCCAGGTCGGTGATCCAGCCGATCCACGGCGCGCCGCGAATTTCAACCGACGCGTTCAGCACCCAGTACAGCGCGATAAACACCGGCATTTGCACCAAAATAGGCAGGCAGCCGCCGAGCGGGTTGATTTTCTCGGTCTTGTACAGTTCCATGGTGGCCTGGTTCATCTTTTGCGGATCGCCTTTGTAGCGTTCGCGCAACGCCTGCATCTTCGGCGTCACCAGTTTCATCTTGGCCATGCTGCGGTAGCCTGCCGCCGACAGCGGGAAGAACAGCAGCTTGATCAGGATGGTGAAGGCGATGATGGTAAAGCCCCAGTTGCCCAGGATGCCGTGGATGTGTTCCATGACCCAGAAGATCGGCTTGGCGATAATCGTCAGCCAGCCATAATCCTTGACCAGTTCCAGGCCAGGCGACACGGTTTCCAGCAAGTGCGAGATTTGCGGACCGGAATACAGCTTGGCGTCGACAGTGGCGCTGGCGCCCGGCGCCAGTGTGGCGATCGGCAATACGTTACCGATGGCGTAGACGTTGGTGTCCACTTTCTTGGTGAAGATATCGCGCGACAGCTTGTCTTGCGGTACGAATGCCGACACAAAGAAGTGTTGCGAGATAGCAAACCAGCCATTGTCAGCCTTGACCGCATGGTCTTGCGCCATCGGCCGGCCCGTCTTGATCGATTCGGCGGTTTCCTTTTCGATCTTGTCGAACGTCAGCTTTTTATACTTGTCGGCGTCGGTGTACATGGTCGGGCCGGTATAGCTGCTGTTGAAATAGGAATCGCCCGCTGGTTTGTTGCCGTCATGAACCAGTTGCATGTACAGCTCAGGCTTGACCGGCACGTCACCGACGTTGGTGACGGTATGCTTGACGTCGATCACGTAATCGCCGCGCTTGAAGGTAAACGTCTTGGTCAGCTTGATACCGCCTTGCACCGAGTCCAGCACCAGTTGCACGGTGTCGCCATTGGTCAGCGTGCGTACGCCTGGCTGGGCCACGAAACCGGACGTATGGTTAGGGAACACCGCGCCGGCGCTGCCGCCGATCAGGCCGGTTTGCGCCAGGTAGGTGTGGCCGATGCCTTCGTCGAACAAGACTTCATTCTTGGCCACGTCCGCATCCGGCTGGCACCACTTGAACAGGCCGAAACAGCCGCCGAACCAGCCTGGATGGCCGCTGCTCTTATACTTCAGCAATTCCAGGCGTTTGACCTGGCCGCCGAGGGTGTCGATATCGGCCTTGATGACGTCGGTGGTGATGGTGATGCGTTCGCTCTTGAACGCGGCATCGGCCACGGCTGCGCCCGGCAGGGCGGAAGCGCCGCTGGCGGCCGGCAGCGCGCCGTTCGCGCCAGGCGCGGCGGGAGCCTTGACCGCCTGTTCCGGCGTCGCGGAAAACATGGATTGTTTGCCGTTCGAGACCATCCAGTCGTTCCACAGAACTACCAGCGACACGGAAAACACGATCCACAGGATGGTACGTTTATTGATATCCATTAGGGTATTTGTCAGGAGTGGTTGCAACCGCAAGCGGTCGTTGAAGATTGTTTGGCCTTGCCGGACTTATCGGAAGGCGGCACCGGATCGAGCCCGCCGTCATTCCACGGATGGCAGCGCCCCAGCCGCCTGGCGGCCAGCCAGCCGCCTTTCAATACGCCATGCACGTTCAGCGCTTCCATCGCATAGTGCGAACAACTCGGATAAAAACGGCAACGCGGACCCAGCATCGGACTGATGGCGAGCTGATAAAAGCGCAACAACAGCAATAGCAGGGTTTTCATGGCGCTGGCTTGACGCCATCGGCCGGGCTGACAGCACTAAGCGGCTTGCGCGGATGATTTTGCGAAGCAAACAAACGCGTCAATTCCGCCCGCAGCTCGGCTTTCAGCCTGGCCGTGGTGGCGGGGCCATCCTTGGTGTTGACGGCGCGCGACAGGCGCACCACGCAATCGATGGCGGGCAATTTACTGACGCGAAACAATTCGCGCGTCACGCGCTTGATCGTGTTGCGGGTCGCCGCGCGCGGCGCGAAACGCTTGGCCACAACGACGCCCAGCCGCGCATGCGGCAATTCATTCAGTCGGGTGTACAGCACGAAATGGGCTGTTTTTTGCGCCGGACGCAAACGAAAAACGGATGAAAATTCATCCGTTTTAACGATACGCCGAACGCGTGCGAAGTCGTGTGAACCTTCGCGAAAATTGCCGACTGGAGTACAGCTAGCCACGCGATCAGCTGGCAACGGCAAGCCTAGACGGCCAGACGTTTGCGGCCTTTTGCGCGACGTGCGTTGAGCACATCACGACCGCCACGGGTAGCCATACGAGCGCGGAAGCCGTGCGTACGCTTGCGGCGGACGACGGAAGGTTGGTAAGTACGTTTCATGTTGGTCTCGCTAAAAACAAAAAAAATGCAAAATCGGGTCTGACGTCCCGTCAGTTTTTGGTGCCAATGACAATCGCGCACTTATGCCAAGGCACAAGCTGGCCAATCTCATCGCCCGCTTAATCCACGCTTACTCCATATAAACACGGAATACGGGCGGGGAACCCTGAATTATTCAGCATATCACCCATCCTTGTCAAGACTTGAGATCGTCGGCTGTCGGTTTTAAGCTCAGGCATGACTTGCCAGGAAAGCCAGGAAGACAGGCTCAGGCATGGCATTTCATGCAAAATAACAGACGTGCCTGTGGATAACTTTGGCGGTCGGGAGTAGAATAGCGTGTTACGTGTGGCGAGCCCTCGCGCGACGCCGGCCTTGCATCACGGTGTGCGCAGGGCAGTATCGATACGCCCTCCCACACCTTTTCACATAGACGATTCATGGATAATTTCTGGCAGGCCTGTTCCGCGCAGTTGGAACTGGAGCTGACACCGCAACAATTCAGTGCGTGGATAAAACCGCTTATCCCCCTCGACTACGAGGAGGGCAAGTTGCGCATCGCCGCGCCCAACCGATTCAAGCTGGACTGGGTCAAGACCCAGTTCGCCAGCCGCATCACGGCGCTGGCGATCCAGTATTTCGAAGCGCCGACCGATGTGCAATTCGTGCTCGACCCGCGCCTGGCCTTGCCGAAAAAACCGGCAAGCCCGAGCAGCGTGCCGGCCAGCGACCCGAATGGCGGCGCGCCCAGCAACCGCACGGCGGCCGAGCCGGCCCAGAGCGTGCCCGAGTTCAGCATCGGCAATTCGCCGCGCCGCGAGCAAAGCCGCATCAATACCGACCTGACCTTCGACAGCTTCGTGACCGGCAAGGCCAACCAGCTGGCGCGCGCCGCCGCGATCCAGGTGGCGAATAATCCGGGCGTGTCGTACAACCCGCTGTTCTTCTACGGCGGCGTCGGCCTTGGTAAAACCCACTTGATCCACGCCATCGGCAACCAGGTGATGGCCGACCAGCCGGGCGCCAAGATCCGCTACATCCACGCGGAACAGTATGTGCGCGACGTAGTGACCGCTTACCAACGCAAGGGTTTCGACGACTTCAAGCACTATTACCACTCGCTGGACATGCTGCTGATCGATGATATTCAATTCTTTGGCGGCAAGAGCCGGACGCAGGAAGAGTTCTTCTATGCGTTCGAGGCGCTGATCGCGGCCAAGAAACAGATCATCATCACCTCGGACACCTATCCGAAAGAGATCACCGGCATGGATGACCGCCTGATCTCGCGCTTCGATTCCGGCCTGACGGTGGCGATCGAACCGCCGGAACTGGAAATGCGCGTGGCGATCCTGCTGAAGAAAGCCAAGCAGGAAGGCGTGACCTTTTCCGACGACGTGGCGTTTTTCGTCGCCAAGCACTTGCGCTCCAACGTGCGCGAGCTGGAAGGCGCGTTGCGCAAGATCCTGGCGTACTCGCGTTTCCATGGCAAGGACATCACCATCGATATCGTCAAAGAAGCGCTGAAAGACTTGCTGTCGGTACAAAACCGCCAGATCAGCGTGGAAAACATCCAGAAAACGGTGGCCGACTTCTTCAACATCAAGGTCGCCGACATGTATTCCAAGCGCCGTCCGGCGAATATCGCCCGGCCGCGCCAGATCGCGATGTATCTGGCCAAGGAATTGACGCAAAAGAGCTTGCCGGAAATCGGTGAACTGTTTGGCGGCCGCGATCATACGACGGTGTTGCACGCGGTACGCAAGATCGCGCTGGACCGCACCAAGAACCCGGAATGCAACCATGAATTACATGTGCTGGAACAGACGTTGAAGGGATAAGCGGCGTTATCATTCAGGCAAAATAGTCTGGCGCGACATACCGTCCGGCGGGACTGGCTCAAAACGTGCTTTGCCCGTATTATCTGGCAAGGCACTGCGGCCTATCCGGCAGGCTATCCAGTGCAATCATTGTCAAAAATACTTGTTAAACTAATACGTTCAACTGAACACCGTTAAACTATCTACATCGAGGATTACTATGCAATTGGTCAAAACCACCCGAGATACCCTTCTCCGGCCACTGCAGATCGTGAGCGGTATTGTCGAGCGTCGGCACACTATGCCGATTCTGGCCAATATCCTCATCCGCAAAGACGGCGAACATGTGTCCTTCCTGTCGACCGACACCGAAGTGCAAATCACCACCCACGCCGAAATCGGCTCGGGCGCCGACGTCACCGGCACCACCGTGGCCGCGCGCAAGCTGCTCGACATCCTGCGCGCGCTGCCTGAATCGGGCGACGTCACGATGACCTTGCTGAACAAGCGCCTGACGGTACAAACCGGCAAGTCGCGCTTCGCCCTGCAAACCCTGGCGGCCGAAGAATTCCCGACCGTGCAGCAAGCCGAAAGCTACAACGCGTCCGTCACGCTGCCCCAAAAAACCCTGAAGCACCTGTTCAACATGGTGCATTTCTCGATGGCGCAGCAAGACATCCGTTATTACCTGAACGGTTTGCTGCTGGTCCTGGACGGCAACAACGTGATCGCCGTGGCAACCGACGGCCACCGCCTGGCGTTTTGCCAGGTCGCGACCGAACAAACCTTCGAGCGCCAGGAAGTCATCATCCCGCGCAAGACCATCATCGAATTGCAGCGCCTGCTGGAAGAAAACGACGAGCCGGTGCAACTGGACATCGCCGCCAACCAGGTCAAGCTGACCTTCGCCGACATCGAACTGATCTCGAAACTGGTCGAAGGCAAATTCCCCGACTACACCCGGGTGATTCCGAAGGGCTACAAAAACGACTTCACCATCGGTCGCGATGAATTGCTGCGTTCGCTGCAACGCGCCGCCATCATGACCAGCGACAAGTTCAAGGGCGTGCGCTGCATCATCACCCCGGGCAGCATGAAAATCAGCTCGACCAACGCCGACCAGGAAGAAGCGGTCGAAGAGCTGGAAATCGACTACGGCGGCGATTCCGTCGACATCGGCTTCAACGTCACCTACCTGCTGGACGTGCTGAACAACCTGAAATGCGAGCAAGTCAACATCGCACTGGGCGACTCGAATTCGTCGGCCTTGATTTCCATCCCTGACAACGCCGACTTCAAGTACGTTGTCATGCCGATGCGGATTTAAAGAAGCCCCGCAAACCTGCTACGCGGCGCAATTTGCGGCCTGCGATGCTCGCTGTACCCCGGTACAGCTGCGCTTCTCAGCCACAACTTGAGCCGCTCGCGACGGTTTTCGGCGGCTTCTTGTTGTAACAAGTATTCCCGAATCAATCAGTAATCGTTATTTGAGAAAGCAGTCCATGTCCGAGAATCCACTAGACAATCCGATCCCAGCCAAAGCGGAAGAATACGGCGCCGCATCGATCCAAATCCTGGAAGGCCTGGAAGCGGTGCGCAAGCGCCCCGGCATGTATATCGGCGACACCTCGGACGGCACCGGCTTGCACCACCTGGTGTTCGAAGTGCTGGACAACTCGATCGACGAATCGCTGGCCGGCCACTGCACCGAAATCCACGTCACGATCCACTCCGACAACTCGATCTCGATCACCGACAATGGCCGCGGCGTGCCGACCGGCCTGAAAATGGACGACAAGCACGAGCCCAAGCGCAGCGCCGCTGAAATCGTCATGACCGAACTGCACGCCGGCGGCAAGTTCGACCAGAACTCGTACAAAGTGTCGGGCGGCTTGCACGGCGTCGGCGTCTCGTGCGTCAACGGCTTGTCGAAACTGCTGAAACTGACCATCCGCCGCGACGGCAAAGTGCACCACATGGAATTCGTCCGTGGCGTGCCGCAAAACCGCATCATCGAAATGGTCGACGGCGTCGCCACCTCGCCGATCCAGGTCATCGGCGAAACCGACAAGCGCGGCACCGACGTCCACTTCTGGGCCGACGAAGAAATCTTCACGCACGTCGAATTCCACTACGAAATCCTGGCCAAGCGCATCCGCGAACTGTCCTTCCTGAACAACGGCGTCAACATCAAGCTGTCCGACCAGCGCACCGGCAAGGAAGAAGTGTTCGCGTTCGAAGGCGGCACCCGCGGTTTCGTCGAATACATCAACAAGGCCAAGTCGGTGCTGCACCCGACGATTTTCCAGGCCACCGGCGAGCGCCAGTCGGACCAGGGCACCAACATCACCGTCGACGTGTCGATGCAATGGAACGACGCCTACAACGAACAGGTGCTGTGCTTCACCAACAACATCCCGCAGCGCGACGGCGGCACCCACCTGACCGGGCTGCGCGCGGCGATGACGCGGGTGATCAACAAATACATCGACGAACACGAATTCGCCAAGAAGGCCAAGGTTGAAATCAACGGCGACGACATGCGCGAAGGCTTGACCTGCGTATTGTCCGTCAAGGTGCCGGAACCGAAATTCTCGTCGCAAACCAAGGACAAGCTGGTGTCGTCCGAAGTGCGCGGCCCGGTCGAGGAAATCGTCGCCAAGACGCTGTCCGACTACCTGCAAGAAAAACCGAACGACGCCAAGATCATTTGCGGCAAGATCGTCGAAGCGGCGCGCGCGCGCGAAGCGGCCCGCAAGGCGCGTGACCTGACCCGCCGCAAAGGCGTGATGGACGGCCTCGGCCTGTCCGCCAAACTGGCCGACTGCCAGGAAAAAGACCCGGCCTTGTCCGAACTGTACATTGTCGAGGGCGATTCCGCGGGCGGCTCGGCCAAACAGGGACGCGACCGCAAATTCCAGGCCATCCTGCCATTGCGCGGCAAGGTGCTGAACGTCGAAAAGGCGCGCTTCGAAAAAATGCTGTCGTCGGAACAGATCACCACCCTGATCGCGACGCTGGGCACCTCGATCGGACCGGACGAATTCAACGTCGACAAACTGCGCTACCACCGCATCATCATCATGACCGATGCGGACGTCGACGGCGCCCACATCCGCACCCTGCTGCTGACGCTGTTCTACCGCCAGATGCCGCAACTGGTCGAGCGCGGCCACATCTACATCGCCCAGCCGCCGCTGTACAAGGTCAAGGCCGGCCGCGACGAGCGCTACCTGAAGGACGACCTGGAAGAAGCCAGCTACATGATGACCGTGGCGCTGAACAGCGCCGTGCTGGTGCCGCGCGAAGGCGCCGAGGCCATCAGCGGCGAAGCGCTGGGCGAACTGGTACGCCAGTTCAACCTGGCCAACGCCATCATGACCCGCCTGACCCGCGTGATCGACCGTGCCGCGCTGACCGCCATCATGACCGGCGTGACGCTGAACCTGGACACCATCGAGCAAGCCGAAACCTCGCGCCAGGCGCTGGAAAGCACCATCAACGACCCGGCGGTCAAAGTCTTCGTGCGTTCCGATGAACTGTCCGAAAAACACGTGCTGCGCGTCGAGCGCATGCATCACGGCAACGTCAAAGTCAGCGCCATCGACGCCGACTTCGTGCAAGGCCCGGACTACAGCGTGCTGGCCAACGCGGCGGCGACGTTCCAGGGCTTGATCGGCGCAGGCGCGTTCGTGCGCCGCGGCGAAGGCGAGCGCATGAAGGAAATCGCCGTGGTGGACTTCCACCACGCCATGCAATGGCTGCGCGACGAAGCCGAACGCACCGTCTCGAAACAGCGCTACAAAGGGTTGGGCGAGATGAACCCGGACCAACTGTGGGAAACCACCATGGACCCAACCGTGCGCCGCTTGCTGAAAGTGCAGATCGAGGATGCGATCGCGGCGGATCAGATTTTCACGACGCTGATGGGGGACGATGTGGAACCGCGCAGGGCGTTTATTGAGAATAATGCGTTGAGGGCGGGGAATATTGACGTTTAATTTCAATTACTTTACCGTGGAGTCCCACTGTTCTACGACTAAAAACATTTACTAAGTAGGTCGTGGAAAATGATTGTGAAGTTATGGCGAACAGAACCGGATGCGCTGCAAGGCGCTCGTTGCGACGCAGTGCGAGCACTGCTAGCGGCGAGCAACACCGCAGAGCGCCGGTTATGGAAGTCAGAAATCACAAGAATTTATTACGGCTTACTTAGCTTTCCTATAGTTGCTAGATTGGATAGGAAATTAGTTTTTCAGAGTTGGAAAATACTCCAAATAAACGCCCGCATTGCTGCGGGCGTTTTTACTTCATACGTAACCAAACTGGGCCACTCTGACAAGAATAGATAAAACGTATATCTGCGGTTGAGTGAAATGCGCAAGCTTAAAAAATAACTATCGCATTGATAATTTCTGACTGCCAAGAATTTAAGAAGTAGCAAGTATATGATCCTTGGGACCATTTTCAGGAAACAGCGCTTTCCAGTGAATGCGCTTGGAGCCCCACTTTATAGGGCCACTTGCCCAAAACATGGGGAGGACTGCTCTCGGAGAACTATGTCGGAAGAGGGTTGTTGACCCGATTCCATTCGCACCGAACTCTACGTTTAGAGGAATTGCTGAATCTGACAATGCTTTATTGTTAATCGCCCAGAGTTGAGATCCAACTGTCCTAATCACCCCCATTACATGGGTTATTGCGGCATCGCTCATTTCTACACTCAGTAAGGTAATAATTCTTGGAGTGATTGAAACCTCTGAGGCGAAATCCCTTACGTGTTTAAAAGAGAAATTTCCATTCTCAAAGTTTGATTTCGCCTCAGCAGTTAGTACTTCAATCATCTTTGAATTTGAAGTAGCAAGTGAGAAATTTTTCAAATCCCATTCTAATAAAAGTGACTTAGCAGCGTAGATACCGATATCAGTAGCCAATGCAAAATGAAGAACCACATTATATTTATGCAACAGCGTAGGATCTGATAAAGCGGGCAATTTTGGCTTTGTCGATTTTCCAATTAAAGACTCAAGTACACGTGATAGTTCTATACCGGTCCAAAGCCCATCCTCAAAAACATGAATACATTTTCTTTCTTGAGAAGTGGCATTTTTTTCAATTGCGTCAGTTAGAATTATAGGATCCCGTTCTAAATGACGTCTCAACCCGCCAGATAAGGCAGCTCCACTTTTTCCCATTTTGGACAACGTAGCAACAAAATCTGCCGGTACACCACTATGAGCTAAATAACTCTTAGCGAGGATCGACACGCATTGATCTGTTGGTAGAACCTCTAAGTGTCGAAGCAGTGCCTTACCTAAGCTTGGTGCTCCAATGGCGTCAAATTGCTTTAACCAACTAGCCACATCAAAATCTGGAGAACGGTGATCGTAAGACTCATAGGCATCCCGCGCTTGATCCGTCCAGCACATCCCAAGAGTCTCCAAGAAGCGCTCAAGTTTAGAATTTCCCTCCTGAAAAAAGCCCTCTCGCGATACAACTTTGATAGAGTACCCAGCATCAATAAGTATGTCTCGCGGAAAGCCTTTTACAGACTTCGTCACCAAAACATGTATGTCGGCGGGAATATCTGTCCAAAAGACTGTTTGCTGATTCCCGTCCACTAATTTGCAGCCGTCACGTAGTTCCCAGACGATAACGTCCTGCCGCTGATCTGATCTCACTGAATATCGGAGCGCATCGACAACCCGCGCCATTTCCATATCAGAACATACAACAAGTAATTTGGCCATAAATCATTGTGCTCTAAAAGCAACGCTCAGGTAAGCTTAGTTGTCGCAGCATCTAAAACAAGACCAAATGGAAGATCCAGCGCCCTTATCTGCTCATCACTCATACGCCGTATTACATCTATGGCTATAAATTGTATATTCGTTAACCCCTCTGATTTCTTTTGATCCACTAGCTTGGTCTCGTTTTTGATGACAGTGAGCGCCTCCGGCTTAGAATTCACTTTGGAAAGCATCAGTCTATAATCCTCGACCTCTATTGCGTCTAGGCCGTGCGCTAGGGCCTGCTCAACGAACTTCTTCAAGATTTCCGAGCGACGTATGCCATCCCACCGTTGTACTTCTGCCCCTCCACACTCAGTGCGGAGGAATGGGATCAATTTTCGGTGTAATTCCTCAGGCTTAGTCTCAGTCAGGAGAGTTTCAGCCATGTTGTTCACAGGCGAAGGAAGCGAAGCCACGAATTCTCGAGCGACCTCGCGGTAATTTTCAAGAGAAAAAGGGAGGAAGCTTACAGCGCCATCGACTGGTTCGTTTTTAACGTGGCATACAAGCTTGTTTGCAACTATTGCAGTAGCATACCTAGAAAGGGGATTACTGATAGCATACCAAAAAAATCTAGCATTTCGAGGTGTAAAGCTCAACGGCTCACGAGCGCTAGCAGGCTCGCCTAGTTCGGAAGAACCTACCAACACTTCATATATCTCTGCCTGACCAACAGCATGCTGGGCTTTGAGCACGACCATATCGCTCAAATGGTCTCTAGCGAATTTTCTAAGGCCACCGAATTGACGCACAACTATTTGACGCTCGATTACTGGTGATGCTCTCAGCAGCAATTCCCCAAGCTGACTACCTAAAATTGTCGGGCCAGTGAGTGTTTGTTTGAGATGAGCTTTTAACGCTGGTAGATCCACAATGGACAGAAATTCGAATTTTGCAGCTGGAACAGTGACTATTGATTGCTCTGACATTCGCATCCTTAGAGTTTCGTGGTCCAGATGGAGTAACGGCTCGGATATCTCCGAGCCGTACCGAATTCTGCTGCGTATCCTACATGAGGTAGGTACCCAAGACTAAAGCACTTATCGATAGCGACAAACGCGTGCCTTCCGTTCGCGCGATGGTTCTTCCTGGGTAGGATATACCATCAGGCATCTTCTCGTTCATTTCTGTCGAGTCCCAATACCCTCCATTTCTCGGGGGGCGCGCCTATAACTCATAGTATCCGGCGGTTCAAAGTTTTGTCAAGCCTCTGAACAAGCGTAAAATGCGTGCCATCGACACCCAAAAATGGCTCACAGCCGTTGCGGAGACCTGCACCCTCAACGATGAGAGGGATGAGGAAACTGCAAGTGATGAAACCCAAAATTTCCAAGCTGCGCGGAGCAGGGGTAGGAAAGTCGGGGTCTGTCTTTTTTTAAATTACTAAACAGAAAGCTACGCTTCCTATCTGAACAGCGCCGCCGTCAAGGAACGCTTCGCCTTCGACGGCACGGTGCTGCGCGGC
Organism: Janthinobacterium agaricidamnosum NBRC 102515 = DSM 9628; assembly: GCF_000723165.1. Lineage (NCBI taxonomy): Bacteria > Pseudomonadati > Pseudomonadota > Betaproteobacteria > Burkholderiales > Oxalobacteraceae > Janthinobacterium > Janthinobacterium agaricidamnosum. The sequence continues at coordinate 282,437 of NZ_HG322949.1, read as the reverse complement.
GTCCCGCAAAGTGAACCGCTGTGGCAACTGGCGCTGCGTTTTACCAATGGCGCCCTGAGCGATGCAGTCGGCAAGCGGTATGTCGAGATGTATCTGCCGCCCGAAACCAAGCCGCGCGTGATGGCCATGTTTAACAATTTCGTGGCCTCGTTCAAGGACGGCATCGACCAGCTCGACTGGATGGGACCGGAGACCAAGAAGGAAGCCCAAGCCAAGCTGGCGGCATTAAAGCCCAAAATCGCCTATCCGGACAAGTGGCGCGACTACCGCGCCATGCACACGCAAAAGCATGACCTGATCGCCAACGTGCGGGCGGCGCGCGCCTGGAGCCACCAGCAAAATCTCGGCAAGCTCGGCAAACCGGTCGACCGCGACGAATGGTGGATGACGCCGCAAACCGTCAACGCCAGCTACAGCCCAGAACTGAATTCAATCACGATTCCGGCCGCGATCCTGCAGCCGCCATTCTTCAATGTGAAAGCCGAAGATGCGGTCAATTACGGCCTGCTTGGCATTACCTTCGGCCATGAGATCAGCCACGCCTTCGACGACTCCGGCAGCCAGTACGATGCCCATGGCCGCCTGCGCAACTGGTGGACCGCGCAAGACAGTAGCGCCTTCAAGGCGCGTGCCGCAGGCTTGGTCAGGCAATATGGCGCCTACAGCCCCGTGCCAGGCTACTTCATCAATGGCGAGCTGACGCTGGGTGAAAACATCGCCGACAATTCGGGCTTGTCGGTCACCTACAAGGCCTATGAACGTTCGCTGCAAGGCAAGCCGTCGCCCGTGCTCGACGGCCTGACCGGCGAACAGCGCCTGTACATCGGCTTTGCCACGAAATGCCGCGCCAAATTGCGCCCTGAGGCGGCGATTGCACAGATCAAGAGCGATCCGCATGCGCCGGGCGAATTCCGCGCCAAGGGCACCGTGATGAACCAGCCTAGCTTCTATGAGGCGTTCGACATCAAGCCGGGCGATCCGATGTATCTGCCGCCCGAGCAACGCGTGATCATGTGGTAAGGATGTAAACGGACTCACGTTTTCACGCTGTGAACTTGAGGGATGCGCCCTGGCTTTCAAGCAGTTTCCGCAGCGATCCCTCATTCAGGGATGGCTGGCTTTTGAACGCCTCGGAAAAAAAATCCATGAACGCGCTGGCCCTGCGTGGCATCAGCCTGCTGGCAGAATAGACGATCAGGATCGGCACCGGCTTCGGGCTGAAGTCGGTGAGCAGCAGCTTCACGTCACCGCTGCGCACCGCATCCTCGAACATCCACAGAGGACCATACCCTATCCCCAGTCCATCGATCACGGCCTGATGGACGCCATCGAGCGTGTTGGACTTCATGCTTCCCCTGATGACCGCCTCTCCATCGCTGAAGAGCCAGGAGGTACCTGCGAAAAAAAGGGTATAGGCGATGCAGTTATGGTTCGCCAGGTCTGCCGGCGCCTTGGGCGCCGGCTTTTTTTGCAGGTAGCCGGCACTGGCGACACACACGCGCTCCGATGCGCCGATGCGCCGGGCGCGCAGGGTACTGTCCTCCAAGGTGCCGATGCGGATTGCCAGGTCCACGCCCTCTTCCACCATATCGATGAAGCGGTCGCTGATCTGGACATCGACTTCCATTGTCCGGATACTGTTCGAGAAATTTCACCACCCAAGGCAGCAGCTGGGTGCGGCCGAGTGAAGTCGGACAACTCACCTTCAGCAAGCCGCTGGGTTTATCCTCTCCCCTGGCATTGGATTCGGCCTCGGCGATCGCGTCGAAGACCCGCCTGACCTCCGCATAGTAGCGCTCGCCTTCAGGGGTCATCGTCAGTTTGCGCGTCGAACGGTGCAGCAGCCGCGTACCGAGATGCTGTTCCAGCGCCGCGATGTTCCGGCTCACGTTGGGCTGCCCAGTCCCCAGCTCTCGCGCCACGGCCGAAAAGCTGCCGGTTTCAACCGCGCGCACGAAGCACTGCATTAGTAGAAAACGATCCAATTGACACTCCTAAAATCACATTCATGCTATCGAGGCATAGGCATTATACGGTTGCGTGGTCTTATCGGTTGATGGCCTCGCCCCGATACTTTGGTCATGGGGAGCTTGGATGCAAGGGAAAACGAAGCCCTCGCGACAAACGCCTTTTTTAACCTGACCATCACTGGAGTATCGATATGAGCAATCTTAAAGGTAAAGTAGCAGTCGTCACCGGCAGCAGCAGCGGCATTGGCCTGGCAACGGCGCAACGCTTCGTCAACGAAGGCGCATACGTCTTCATCACCGGCCGCCGCCAGTCCGAGCTGGACAAGGCCGTCGCGCTAATTGGCAGCAACGTCAGCGCCGTGCAAGGCGACGTCAGCAGCATGGCAGACCTGGAGCGCCTGTACGCCGCCGTCAAATCCCAAAAAGGCAAGCTGGACATCGTCGTGGCGAACTCCGGCATCGTGGAGCCGACGCCCATCGATGACGCCAACGAAGCGCACTACGACAAGACCTTCGGCATCAACGCCAAAGGCTTGTTTTACACGGTGCAAAAAGCGCTGCCGCTGATGGGCAAGGGCGGCGCTATCATCCTGGTATCGTCGATCGCATCGACCAAGGGTTTCCCTGGCTACGCCACCTACAGCGCCACCAAGGCGGCAGTACGTTCGTTCGTCCGCACCTGGACCGCGGAACTGAAAGAACGCGGCATCCGCGTCAACACCTTGAGCCCGGGGCCAATCGATACGCCGATGATCGACAGCCAGGCTGAAACCAAAGAAGGAGCCGACCAGGTGCGTGCGTTCTTCGCTACCCAGGTTCCACTGGGCCGCATGGGCGAAGCGCACGAAATCGCTGCCGCCGCGCTGTTCCTGGCATCGGATGAAAGCGCCTACATCGCCGGTATCGACCTGCCAGTCGACGGCGGCATGGCCCAAGTCTAACTGTGGCCGGGCGCCTGCGCCGGCAAGGCGCAGGCGCTTATCCGCAGCGCCTGCGCACATGTGCGGGCTCTCTTTAAACACGCAAGCTAACAGGAACGATCATGTCCCTTTCCATGTACGATGCCTCCATTCCCGTATTGATACGCGGCCTGGGCATCATGTCGCACTACCTCGACAAAGTAGCGGCCTACGCGGCCGAAAAAAATATTCCGCAATCCGTGCTGCTGCAATCGCGCCTGGCGCCGGACATGCTTCCTCTGGCTGGCCAGGTTCAACGCGCCAGCGACAATGCCAAGGGCGGCGCGGCCCGTCTCGCCGCGATTGCCGGCCCCAATTTCCAGGATACCGAAACCACGCTCGAAGAGCTGCAGGAATCCGCCCAGCCGCGATGTGGCGGCGCCGCACGGCCGCGCCGCATAATAGATCGATCTGCATGACATGAAGAGCCAATAGCAAGTTCAATCTTTGCAATCCTTGACCAAGTCGGAATACTTTCTTGGATACGCCTCGTTCAATACAAAATTCTTACTGCCAAAAGAATAGATACTTGAACCTTCACTCCCTAAAAGGAAAAATATTTTATCTCCGCCTTGTAAAATATATTTCCCACTGCCAGATCCCCCATCAACTTCAGCGTCATTGATCGAGGAAAATCGATATTTCCACAATTCATGATAACCGTCGCAGGCAAGCTCCACCATCCGCTTCTTCTCAATATTATTGTTCACTAACTGCGTTGGCAATTTTCCTGTCACCGCCAAATAAATTCCAATATATTCCAGTGTGCCATCTCTATTTGCCGGCTTGATAATCATATTTTTTAAAACAAAATAAGATAGTGAAAACACACCAACAATAACAAGATAAAAAATCAATCCAATAACTTTAACTCCATATTTCTCATATCGAATTAATTTTCTTTTCCTCTCTTCATATCTTATTTCAGATCTTATCCGCCAACGACCTCTTGGGCCAAGCTCTTTCCATTTTAAATTTAAAGGCCCTGTATCTCTCGCAAGAATTCCAAAAGTGCACCTCTCAGCCTTAGCCGCCTTCGCAATTTTATAACGTAGCAGCCTTTCGTTCTTCTTTTCAAAACTGCGTCTACGAATTCTTACTAAAGAACTTCTTTGCGTGTGCCATTCATCCCATATCCCCAACATTGATGCGTAAACAATAGCAAAAATTAAAAGGGCAATACAATAAATCCAAGGAGAAACAAGGGTCAAACCTTTTACTATTTTCTCATATGTACCAATAGAAAAAGTATATGATGAAATTCCCGCTACCGAATTCCAACCTTGATAAAATGAATCACCCGCAGCATATCCTAAAATTCCTATGACAGAGACTAGTAACGCAAAAATCTCGAAAGGATGAGAAATCATGAATCCTAATACGGGAAAAAATTCCTTATAAGAGTGGGAATATTTATTTTCCTTACTTACTTCTCCGCTCAAATCAGAGGCCACAAATTAACTCCCGTATTCAATTTTAATTCCACAAAATAACAGAGAAGGAATTTTTCTGTCAGTCGGAATCTGCTTATCTTAGCAAAATAATCCGTGCTTCCAATCCGCCCTGTTCGCGGTTATGCAAGCTCAAACTGCCGTGATGCGCCAGCACGATGGTTTGCGCGATGCTCAGCCCCAGGCCGAAACCGCCGGTGCTGCTGTTGCGCGATTGTTCCAGGCGGTAAAACGGTTCCAGCACTTGCTCCAGCATGGCCTCCGGTATGCCGGGGCCGTGGTCGCTGATGGTGATGCGCAATTGCCGCTCATCGTCTTGCACGCTGACGTCAGCCCGCTCGCCATAACGCACCGCGTTGTCGAGCAAGTTTTGCAGGCAGCGTTTCAGGCTGCGGCCATAGGCCGGCAGCGGCGCGGCCTTGCCGTGCACGGTGATTTCGGCGCCGATTTCGCTGAAGTCGGTTTGCAGGCTCAGCAGCAAACTGTCGATGTCGATCAACTGCTTTTCTTCATGCACCTCGATGTCTTGCACCACGTTCAAGGTGGCGGAAATCAGGGCGTCCATTTCATCGAGATCCTTGCGGAATTTTTCTTGCTGTTCGGGCTGGCGCAGCATTTCGGTGCGCAATTTCATGCGCGTGATCGGCGAGCGCAGATCGTGCGAGACCGCCGCCAGGAAACGCGTGCGTTCGGCGATGTTGGCGATCAGCCTGCGCTGCATGGCGTTGAAAGCCTGCGCCGCCTTGCGCACTTCCAGCGGGCCGCTTTCGGTCAGCGGTTCGCTGTGCAGATTGGCGCCCAGCCGCTCGGCCGCGCGCGCCAGCCGGTTCAGCGGACGCATCACCAGCCGCACCGCCAGCAGCGCGATGACGATGATGGCGGCGATGCGCAGCAGATAGATGCGCCCCAAATAATCGAACAGCGCGCTCAGCGGCGCCATGCTCATGCCGGCCTGCCCTTCGCGCGCGTCCGCCTGCAGCCAGGCGCCATCGGGCAATTGCACTTGCAGCCGGAAATGGCCGGATGGGTATTCGGTATGCAGCAAGGTCAGCAATTCATCCTCGCCTTCATGGTCGCCATCGAGGTGGATGTCGAGCATGCGGATATTCAATCGTTTGCCGGTTTCATGCTGCAGCACTTCTTGCAGCAACTGGGCCAGCGCCGTCACGCTGCGGTCGGACGATTGCATGGCGGTGCTCGGCATCGCCAGCAATTGCAAATGGAAATCGGTGCTGCTCAGCGCAGCGATCAATTGATCGCGTTCGCCCGCATCGGCCGCATCGAGGATGCGCAAGCTATGACCCAGTTTGGCGGCCACCAGCCGGGTCGGCATTTCCAGCGCCTTGCCGTAACGCATGTCGTACCAGATGGTGCCGGTCAACATTTGCGCCAGCAACATGCCGATCACCAGGATGATGGCGAGCTGGCCCGACAGCGATTGCGGCCACAAGTACTTCATGCCTGCGGATCGACCACGGCGGTCAGCATGTAGCCGGCGTTGCGCACGGTGCGTATCAGCGATGGCGCGCGCGGATCGTCGTCGAGCTGCTGGCGCAAGCGGCTGATGCAGACGTCGATGGCGCGGTCGAAGGGCGCGCTTTCCTTGTCATACACGCGGCCCAGCAAATAATCGCGGCTCAACGTGCGGTTCGGGTGGTTCAGCAATTCGCGCAACAGCAAATAATCGGAACCGCCCAGCGTGATCGTCACACCCTTCGGCGACAGCATCTGGCGGGCTTGCGTATCGAGCCGCCAGCCCGCGAAATGGATGTAGGGAATTTGCTCGATTTCACTTTGTTCGGGAAAGCTGCGCGCGCGGCGCAAGATCACCTTGATGCGCGCCAGCAATTCACGGGGATCGAACGGTTTCGGCAGGTAATCGTCGGCGCCCACTTCCAGGCCGACGATGCGGTCGATCAGCGTGCCGCGCGCGGTCAGCATGATGACGGGCGTGTTGCTGCGTTTGCGCAATTCGCGGCACAGCGTCAAGCCGTCGTCGCCCGGCAGCATCAGGTCGAGCACGACGATGTCGACCGGCACGGCCAGCAGCAAACGGCGCATCTCTTCGCCATCGGCGGCGGCCGAAGTGCGGTAGCCATTGCCTTGTAAATAGTCGGTCAGCAACTGGCGAATTTCGGGATCGTCGTCGACGATCAATACGTGGTCTGCTTTTTTCATATTCCTGCAACATCGGTGGAGTGGCCGCTGCGGATTGTCGACCGCCGCGCTGTTGTTTTGCGCCCATGAATTGCAATGAAATGTTGCGAATCATAACTTCAACACATTTCATTACATTCGACCCGGCTATCAACATATCGCCAGGACAGTCACGCCCTATAGTTTAACGCTAATGAGAATCATTATATTTAATAGTGGGAAATTATATGAACAATCGCAGCAAAACGGTTTCTGAATTGAATGGTTTACCACGCCGCCAAGCCCTGTCGGCGGCGGTCGGCATGGCGCTGGCGTCGCTGGCCCTGCCGGCGCTGGCGGCCGATGCCGATGCGGGGCCGGCAAGCCCATCGGCCGACAAGCCGGTGCAATTGAAGGCGGTGATCGTCAAGGGCGAGCGCGAAGCGCCAGCCTACAAACCGGAACACCTGAGTTCGCAAAAATTCACCCAGCCGCTGCGCGACACGCCGCAAAGTATTTCCATCGTGCCCAAGGAAGTGCTGACCGAACAAAATGCGCAAAACCTGCAAGATGTGCTGAAGAACGTGCCCGGCATTACCTTCACTTCCGGCGAAGGCAACCTGGGCTGGGGCGATATGTTCACCATCCGCGGCTTCTCGTCCGAACAAAGCCTGACGGTCGATGGCATGCGCGACGCCGGCTTGTCGAGCCGCAACGACACCTTCGACCTGGAACAGGCCGAAGTATTCAAGGGCACCGGCTCGATCGAATCGGGCGTGTCGGCGGTCGGCGGCAGCGTCAACCTGGTCAGCAAGGAAGCCGAATTAGGCAATGACTACAATGCATCGATCGGCGCCGGCAGCGCTTCGTATGGCCGCGTCACCGGCGACTTCAACCGTCAATTGAGCGACACCAGCGCCTTGCGCATCAATTTGATGAAGCAAAAGAACCAGGTGGTCGACCGCGACAAGGTCAAGTACGACCGCCAGGGCGTCGCCGCCTCGCTCGGTTTCGGTCTCGACACCGATACCCGCGGCTTCATCGACGTATTCCACCAGGAAGATAACAATGTGCCGGACGGCGGCTTGCCGATCCCGCGCGGCACTGGCGGACAAGTGATGCCGGGCATCGCCGACAGCGCCTGGTTCGGCGCCGATTCCTATGTGCAAAAGACCAAGTCCGATTCCGTGACCGGCAAGCTGGACCATGATTTCAGTCCGAACGCCAAGATCCATACCCAGTTGCGCTGGGCGCGCACCGACAATATCGGCGTCCTGTCGCCGGCCCGCTTCCAGGCTGGCAACGCCAAGGGCGGCTCGCTGGGCACGTCGCTCGGTTATGTGGGTGTCGGCGGCTTGAGCAATATCGCCGGCATTCCGTCGTACACCAATTTCAGCAATACCGGCAGTGACTCCAGCATGCAACATTATGGCGTGCTGCGCGGCAGCGATTTCGGCACCTCGAAACGCTACAGCACACTGGGCGCGCAAACCGATCTCACCTTGAAATTCGATACCGCCGGCTTGCATCACGACCTGGTCACCGGGCTCGACCTGTACCGCGAAACCTATGGCGACTTGCAGCGCACCATCGATGCACCGCTCGGCAACCTGTGGTTCGACTTGAGCAATCCGAACACCGCCTTCGCCAGCGCGCCTACCGTCAAGGGCAGCGCCGGCCTGGTGTCGCGTTTGAGCAATGCGGGGGTGTATGTCAGCGACACCATCAGCTTCACGCCGCAATGGCAAGCGCTGGCCTCGCTGCGCTATGACGACTGGAAGGCCGTCACTTCCCAAAAAGGCGTGACGCTCTCCGACAGCAGCGCCGGCGCCGTCAGCGGCCGGGTCGGGCTGGTCTACAAACCGGCCAAGGATGGCAGTATTTATGTTTCCTACAGCCAGGCGGCTGAACCGTCGGCGGTCGGCGCATCGACCAACAACAATATCTTCGGCACGGCCGCCGCGTCGGTGTATAAACCGGCCACCGCCAAGACCACCGAGCTGGGCACCAAGTGGGATTTGCTGCACGATAAGTTGTCGCTGACCGGTGCGATATTCCGCTCGGAATTGAGCGATTCCTGGGAGTATGGCGACGACGACACATCGCCGGTGCGCGCATTGCCGGCCAAACGGGTCGATGGCATCGAACTGGGCTTGCAAGGCGACCTGAGCAAGGAATGGTCGGTGTTTGGCGGCTTGTCGCATTTAAAAAGCGAACAGACCAAGGGCGTCAACCAGGGCAGCGAAGCGAAGAACGTGCCGGACTGGTCGCTGAACCTGTGGACCTCGTATGAAGCGACGGCCGGCTTGAAGTTCAGCTATGGCGCGCAATATGTCGGTGAACGGCGTTATTCGGACAATACCTACGTCGGCGGCTTGCGCAATAACAGCAGCAGCGTCAGCGGCCCGGCCGGCATCGCACCGGTGTATGTGCTCGATACCGAAAAAGCGCCGTCGTACTGGGTGCACAGCATTGCCGCGCGCTACAAGGTCAGCAAGAACCTGGCCTTGAACGCCAACGTCAACAACCTGTTCAACAAGTTCTACTGGTCGCGCATCGGCTCGTCGCTGGACGGCTTCCAGCTATATGGCGTGCCGGGCGCCGGACGCACCATCACCGTCAGCGCCGACCTGAGCTTCTAAGATGGTCAGCGTGGCGCAATTGAACGCCATCGGCGCCGACGATTTCGCCGCGCTGATGGCCGGCCCGCCCGCCGCCGCCACGCCATGGCTGCGCGTGGCGGCGCAGCAAGGCGTGCCGCGCGCGCAAGCGATCCTGGCGCAGCGCCTGCTCGACGGCCATGGCTTGCAACGCGATCCGCATGAGGCGCTGCATTGGTTCCGCGTCGCCGCCGAGCGCGATGAGGTGGAAGCGATCAATATGCTGGGACGCTGCCATCAACATGGCTGGGGCACGTCGCCCGACATGGCGATGGCGGTATATTGGTACCGGCTGGCCGCCAAGCGCGGCGATCCATGGGGCATGTATAATTTTGCCAATCTGCTCATGAGCGGCCTCGGCATCGAGGCCGACCGGCCGGCCGCGTTGGCCTGGTATCAAAAAGCGGCGGCGACGGGACATGCGAAGGCGGTCAATATCGTCGGCCGCTTTTTTGAAGAAGGATGGGAAGTGGCGCCAGATGCCGAACGGGCGTTTGACTGTTACCGGATGGCGGCCGAGGGCGGCGATTTCCGCGGGCAATTCAATTGCGCGCGGGTATTGCTAGAACGCGGTCAGGTCGATGCGGCGCTGGACATGATCAGGCGCATTCCGCGCAGTGCAACGCCGGCGTTCCTGCATAATCTGAAAGGCTGGCTGCGGTCGTCCGGCGAGCAGCGTTTGCGCGACGAAGCCGACTCTATTTGAACAACCATGTTACTGCACCTCAAGCAAGTACTCACTGAGAACGACGTCGCGCAGGCCCGTGCACTGCTGCAGCAAGCCCCCTGGACTGATGGCCGGGCCACGTCCGGCCAGCAGGCGGCGCACGTCAAAAACAATCGGCAACTGGCCGAGCAATCTGCCGTGTCGACGGCGCTGCAGCAACTGGTCATGGCTGGATTAAAACGCCATCCGCTGTTTTTCACGGCGGCCTTGCCGAAACATATTTCTCCACCATGGTTCAATTGCTACAGCGGCGCGGCCAACAGTTATGGCGACCATGTCGATGCGTCGGTGCGCTATCTATCCAATGGCAACAGCTTGCGCGCCGACCTGTCGTGCACCTTGTTCCTCAGCGATCCGGACGCTTATGACGGCGGCGAACTGGTGCTGGCCGATGCGTACCGTGAAGAATCGATCAAGTTGCCGGCCGGCGACATGATCCTGTATGAAAGCGACCGCGTGCACAGGGTAGCGCCGGTGCGTTCCGGCCAGCGCCTGGCCAGTTTTTTCTGGATCGAAAGCATGGTGCGCGGCGCAGACCAGCGCCGCCTGCTATTCAATATGGACCACCATCTGCGGCAATTGCGGGCCACGCTGGGCGAAACCGATGGCGCCGTGGTCGGCTTGAGCAGCACCTATCACAACCTGCTCAGGATGTGGGCCGGCGCGTAAACATGACCATGAGCGATCTCCCCGTATTGCAAGCGGTTCCGGCCGGCATCCTCAGCCTGGCCGACCATGAAGCCCATGCGCGTAGCCAACTCGACGCCCATGCGCTGGCCTATTTCAGCGGCGGCGCGGCCGATGAAATTACCGTGCAAAACAATCGCGACGGCTGGAACAAATTGTCGTTGCAGCCGCGCGTGCTGCGTGCGCTGGCTGGCGGCCACACGCGCACCGACTTGCTGGGCCGCACGCTCGAACATCCGATCCTGCTGGCGCCGGTGGCCTTGCAGCGCCTAGCGCACCCGGACGGCGAACTGGCGTCCAGCTTCGCAGCGGCGATGCAGGGCGCCGGCATCATCCACAGCACCCAAGCGAGCGTGGCGCTCGACATCGTCGCCCGCGCCGTGCTGGGTCTGCAGCAGCGCGGTCCGCTGTGGTTCCAGCTGTATTTGCAGCACGACCGGGGCTTCAGCCGCGAACTGGTACAACGCGCCGAACAAGCCGGCTATGAAGCGCTGGTGCTGACCGTCGATGCGCCCACCGGCGGCGTGCGCGACCGCGAGCGGCGCGCCGGTTTCCGCTTGCCGGAAGGCATATCGGCGGTCAACCTGGCCGGCATGCCACCAGCGCCGGCACTGAATCTGCACGCAGGCCAGAGCGCCTTGTTCGACGGCTTGCTGCACGCCGCGCCGACCTGGGACGACATCGCCTGGCTGCAAAGCATCACCTCGCTGCCGATCCTGCTCAAAGGCATATTGCATCCGGACGACGCGCGCCAGGCCGAACAAGTGAATGCGGCCGGCATCATCGTGTCGAATCACGGCGGACGCACGCTCGACACGGCGCCCGCCGCCGCCGCCGTATTGCCGCGCATACGCGGCGCCGTGTCGGCCGATTTTCCGATTCTGGCCGATGGCGGCATCCGGCGCGGCACCGACGTGCTGAAAGCCATCGCGCTGGGCGCCAACGCGGTACTGATCGGCCGGCCGTATATTTACGGACTGCACAATGCCGGCGCGATGGGCGTGGCCCACGTGCTGCGCCTGCTGCGCGATGAACTGGAAGTCGCGATGGCCTTGTGCGGCTGCAAGACGGTGGCCGACATTTCAAGCGCGCTGATTTTCCGCGAATAGAAAAAACAAACCTTGACGCCGCCGGCCGCTTTAGCCGCGGCCTGCGCACATTGGTTTAAGGTTTGATCAGCATTTCCTGCGCCAGCCAGGTTTGCAGAAAACCGGCCAGGCGCAACACCAATTCGCCGTCGCCATTCGCCAGGTCGCAAATTTCGCCGAACGACTGGCCTTGGCGGATGCCATCCAGCGCCGCAAATTCCAGCGGGCTCAGCGAACGGAAATGCGGCTGGCCGGCGGTGCGCCATACCAGCCAGCAGGTCGCCTCGGCCGACTCCAGCGCATCGGGCGGTGTCATGTCCTCACCTAATGTTTGCCACAAGGCCACGGCATTCCAGTGCAGCGCCAGCAATTGCACCGATGGATGCAAGCCGAATCTCAGGCCGGCCCATTCGTCCGGCGCCACCATGCTCAGGTCGCCAGCATTCAGCGGCGCCACATCGGACGCGTCGAACGCCAGGCCCAGCGACCATTCGAACGCCGCCAGTTCGGCAACAAAGGGATAATCCGGCAACTCGGCCGCGACATGCGCGGCAAACTGGCCGCCATACCAGCGCAGGCTGCGGAACTCGGACGGATGGGCGTCCAGGTAGGAACTCGCCAGGTCGGCAAACATGTCGTCGCCGACATACGACCAGGTTTTATCGAACGATTCCGACAGCGCTTCGCGCATGCGGCTGCGGTAGGAATTGTAATAAATCGCCAGCCTTTGTTCGGCATTCAAGCCGAACTGTTCGGAAATGGCGGCGGCGATGGCCGGAGGTTTCCCATCGGGATCGCCGGCGCCGCCCAACACGTAATGCTGGAAATCGCTCTGGATCTGTTGCAAGCCGCTCATGCGGCCTCCTCGGCATGCAATACGCTGCCGGCCAGCGTACGCGCGCGCTGCAATTCGGCGGCCAGTTCGGGCAAGGGCGGGATATTGTCGTCGCGCTCGATCATCGTGGCGACCGGGCCGAAGCGGCGCAACGCGTCGGCATACAGCGCCCACACCGGATCGGATACCGCGCGGTCATGCGTATCGATGATGCAGCCCTCTTGCACGCTGTGCCCGGCGAGGTGGATTTGCTGCACCCGCTTGGCCGGCATCGCGCGCAAATACATGGCCGGGTCGAAGCCGTGGTTGACGCTGCTGACATAGATATTGTTCACGTCCAGCAAAATCAGGCTGTCGGATTCTTCCGCCACGGCGGCCACGAAATCCCATTCCTGGAACGTGTCGGCATTGTAGGTCAGGTAGCTGGAGACGTTTTCCAGCAAGATCGGACGCTCCAGGTAATCTTGTACGCGGCGCACATTGCGCACCACGGTTTTGATCGCTTCATCGGTGTAAGGCAGCGGGAACAGGTCGTGCATATTCTTGCCATGCATGCCGGTCCAGCATAAATGGTCGGACAGCCACAGCGGCTGCACCCGCTGCATCAGCGCCTTCAACTGGCGCAGGTAGTCGTCAGACGGACCTTCCGGCGTGCCGATCGACATCGAAACACCATGCATCACCATCGGATAATCCTGCCGTATCGCATCCAGCATGGCCAGCGGTTTGCCGCCGGGAACCATGTAATTTTCGGACAGGATTTCAAACCAGTCGATGCCGGACGTGGCCGGGCTGGTATGGAGCAAGTCGTTGTAATGGCTGGGACGCAAGCCGAGGCCAAAGCCTGGCGATGGCTGGGTGAGGTTGGCTGGCATGGCGCTCTGTCTGGTCGGTATCATCGTCAACATATCAATACAGCGGCAGGCGGCGCCGGGAAACCGGCGCCGCCCGACAGGATTATTTATCCAGATTGATGATTTTGCCTTTTTTGGCCAGGCATTCGCCGGCTTTGGCTTTGACGAAACCGTGGCCTTTGCAGGTGTTTTGGCCTTTGCAGGCGTTTTCCGCGGTGGCGCATTCGCTTTGGCCTTTGCAGCTATTGATGCCTGCGCAGCTGACGCTGTCGCCGGCGGAAACGCTGCTGGTAGCGGCCAGTACCGAGCCCGACATGGCCATGGCGGCGACAGCAGCTGCGATCAGGGCGCCGGATTTGATGGTGGTGATAGCGTTATTCATTATGTTCTCCAAGTGCATTAGTGGTGGGGTCAAACATCCAGGAGTCAAAACTGGCCGGTATCAGATGGCACAGTGTTTCGACTATAGCTCTGTCGTTTCGGCAAGTAAATTACTTACACAACTTTAAAAAAATATTTTTTATTCGTCTGCCAGACCTGCAATACAGGTATAAGCAAGCTTGGACAGGCCGCAAATCGCGGCCACATCACGCCGGCCGCACCGGGCTGCCGGCTGCGCCGCGCTAGCCGCGAACCAGCCCCCCGATTACAGGGGCTTGCTTGCATTCACGTAGCGAGTCATCGGATAGCCGGCCTGCTGCACACGCTCTGTAACAGAGGCGGATTATTTATCCAGATCGATGATCTTGCCTTGTTTTGCCAGGCATTCGCCGGCCTTGGCCTTGACGAAACCGTGACCCTTGCAAGTGTTTTGGCCCTTGCAGGCGTTTTCCGCAGTGGCACAGTCGCTTTGGCCCTTGCAGCTGTTGATGCCTGCGCAGCTGACGCTGTCGCCGGCGGAAACGCTGCTGGTGGCGGCCAATACCGAACCCGACAAAGCCATGGCGGCGACAGCAGCTGCGATCAGGGCGCCGGATTTGATGGTGGTGATAGCGTTATTCATGATTTACTCCAAATATTTAAGTGGTGGGGTCGGACATCTTGGGGACGAAACCAGCTGCATAATCAGGCGCAATGTTTCGGCTTATAACTCTGTCGTTGTCACATACAAATTACTTACACACCTGGAGAAAATATTTTTATCGCTCACCACATCTGCCATACAGGCCGCTCCTGGCCCGATACGACAGTAGCGGCCGACAGCATCACACCGGCCTATGCTGCGCGGTCTGGCCAAACAGCACTTTCTTCGAGTCTTCGCTGACGGTCGGCTGCAGATTGACTTCCGCCGCGCGGGCGTAGGCGCGCTGGGTTGCCGGGCGCGCCGCGACGGCCGCGAACCAGCGCGCCAGGTGCGGGAAGTCGGCCAGATCCTGGCGCTGCCGCTGATGCGGCACGATCCACGGATAGATCGCCATGTCGGCGATCGAATAGTCGTCGCCGGCGACGAAGGCGCGGTCGGCCAGGCGCCGGTCCAGCACGCCGTACAGGCGGTTGGTTTCATTCACGTAGCGGGCGATCGCGTACTCGATCGCTTCCGGCGCATATTGCACAAAATGGTGGTTCTGGCCGGCCATCGGCCCCAGTCCGCCCATCTGCCAAAACAGCCACTGGCTGACTTCGGCGCGGCCGCGCACGTCGCCGGGCAAGAACTTGCCGCTTTTTTCAGCCAGGTATTGCAGGATGGCGCCCGATTCGAACAGCGCAATCGGCGGACCGCCATCCAGCGGCGCCTGGTCGACAATCGCCGGGATGCGGTTGTTCGGCGCGATCGCCAGGAATGCCGGCTTGAATTGCTCGCCCTTGCCGATATGCACAGGGATGATGTTGTAGGGGATGCCTGCTTCTTCCAGCAGCATCGTGATTTTGTGGCCGTTCGGCGTGGTCCAGTAATACAGATCGATCATCGGTTCTCTCTCTGATGTAAAAGGATGCCTACCGCGGATCTTCGCGATTTCAATACGACCGTTGACAATCGTCGCGCCGCGACAGGCTTGCACCGATATAATGCCACGTAAGCGGAAACGGCATGGCGCCGGCTTATTTCGGCGGTGCGCCCTGCGTTTTGTTGCTTCGATTGGTGTCGCTGTAGAATATGGAAAACAACGTGGAAAACAACGCCATGCGCAAGCTCCTGATCCTTTTGATGCCCATGCTGCTGACAGCTTGTGTCAACGACAGCGCCTCGTACTACATCGATGGACGCGACTATGCACTGAGCGTGCGGCGCCAGCAAGATTACTTCTGGCAAGACCAGGCCAATGTGACGCTGATGGTGTCGCACCTGCCGGATTGCCAGCGCCGCCATACGCTGGCCACGGCGGTAGCGGAAGATGTCAAGGTGGAAGTGTTTGCCGCCGGCGACGGCTTGTGGAATATCCGTCTCGGCAATCAGTTATGGCAGGCGGAAACGAATACCTGCAATAAGCTGGTGGAATTGCAGAACGATCCGAAGGCCGACCTGGGCCAGCCGGTCGGCGCCTTCGAGGTACAGGACGACAACAAGCTGGTGTTCGTGCCGGAGTCCGGGGCGCCGGCCGGCGCCGCCGGAACAACTGCTCCAGCCCAATAAATTACTGCAGGACCAGTCCGCGCCCCGGCCTGGCCGGGGCGCCGCGCGGCGTCGCCGCAGGGCGTACCGGAGCCGCTTCCTCCAGCTCGAAGCGCGACACCAGCTGCGCCAGGTTGCCGGCCTGATCCTGCAAGCTGCCCGCCGCCGCGGCCGCCTGTTCCACCAGCGCCGCGTTTTGCTGGGTGACGCCATCCATTTCCGTGATCGCCTGGTTGACGTGGCCGATGCCGGTGCTTTGCTCGTGCGAGGCGGCGGTGATTTCGGACATGATGTCGGTCACCCGCGACACGCTGGCCACCACCTGGTCCATGGTGGTGCCGGCCTGCGCCACCAGCGCGCTGCCGGCGGCGATACTGTCGACCGAATCGCCGATCAGCACCTTGATTTCCTTGGCCGCCGCCGCGCTGCGGTGCGCCAGGTTGCGCACCTCGGTCGCCACCACTGCGAAACCGCGTCCCTGCTCGCCGGCCCGCGCCGCTTCGACGGCCGCGTTCAGCGCCAGGATATTGGTCTGGAACGCGATGCCGTCGATGACGCTGATGATATCGACGATACGGGTTGCCGAATCGTTGATGGTCTGCATCGTGTCGATGACTTTGGCCACCACCGCGCCGCCCTGCTGCGCCACTTCGGACGCCGCCTTGGCCAACTGGTTCGCCTGCACCGCGTTTTGCACATTGTGGGCGACGGTCGACGTCAATTGTTCCATCGAGGCGGCGGTTTCTTCCAGCGAGCTGGCTTGCATTTCGGTGCGCGCCGACAAGTCCATATTGCCGCTGGCAATTTCACGCGAGGCGGTGGCGATGGTGTCGGCGCTGTGGCGAATTTCGGCAATGGTGCTGGCCAGGTTGCTTTGCATGGTTTTCATCGCAAACAGTACGCTGCCCTTGTCATCGGCATGAGTGGTGACCGTGCCGCTCAAGTCGTTGTGCGAAATTTTTTCAGCCACTTGCGCCGCATATTCCGGTTCGCCGCCGAGCGCATGGCGCAGGCTGCGGTTGATCGCGATGACGATCGCCGACAACGCCCCGCACAAGATCACCAGCAAGCCCAGCGATTTCCACAGCGCGGCCTGGAACGCCTGGTCGATATCGTCCATGTAGACGCCGACCATCACATTCCAGCGCCACGGCTTGTAACCGGCCACCCGGCTCAGTTTCGGCACCGCCCCGCTCTGCCCCGGCCGCGGCCACACGTAGCGCACAAAACCGGCGCCGGTCTCGCTCATGCCGGCCGCCACGATATCGCGGTACATATACGTGCCGTTGGCGTCCTGGAAGTCGATCATGTTCTTGCCATTGTTTTCGGGCTTGAACGGGTTCATCAAGGCATAACCGTCGAAGTTGGTGATGGTCAGATAACCGTCTTTGCCGAAGCGCATATTCTTGATGATCGCGGTAGCCTGCTCTTGCGCCTGTTCCTTGCTGATCTTGCCGGCCGCGGCCTGTTCGCCAAACAGCTTGATGGTGCTCAGGCCCAGGTCGGCGATATTGCTCAGGTCGGCGCTGCGCTCTTCGATGCGTATCTTGCGCACTTCAAAGGCGTCATACACGAAGATACCGGTAATACACAGCAGGCTGCACAGCAGCGGTATCCATAATTTTTGTTGAAACGAAAGCTTTTTCATGTGGGGTCTCCGGCGATATCAGACAGCCCCACAATACGACGTAAGCCTGCTAAATTTCATGCGAATAAACAATGTTTAACCAACATTACTGTTAATCTGTTGCAACTTACAACAGCCGCCCGGCGGCCAGCAAATGGCCAGCCTTGCAGTTGCCGCGCAAAAAAATGTGTCAGAATGACAGACTTGCACGCATCTTTCCCGTCCATCCACCGATCCATCGATATCCCATGAAAAAGACATTCGCCGCGGCACAGGCATACACCACGCTGACGCTGATCTTGACGGCCGGCATGGCCAGCACCGCCATCGCCGCGCCGGCCACGCGCGCGCCCGCCGCCGCCGTGGCGGCCGCCAGGAAAATCGACGGCGCCAGCTTGCTGGGCCACATCAAGATGCTGGCGTCGGACGATTTTGAAGGCCGCTCGCCCGGCACGCCCGGCGAACTCGCGACAACCGAGTACCTGCGCCGTCAATTCGTCAAATTGGGATTGGCGCCGGGTAATCCGGATGGATCGTATTTCCAGAAAGTGCCGCTGCTGGCCGTCACGTCCCAGCCCACCTTCCGTTTTTCGACCGGCGCCAAGAGCACGACCTTGAGCTTCCCGCAAGACTTCGTCGCCTGGTCGCCGAATCCGACCGCCAAACTGGAGATTCCAGCGTCGGAAATCGTCTTTGTCGGTTATGGCGTGCAGGCGCCGGAATACCAGTGGGACGATTACAAGGGGGTCGATTTGCGCGGCAAGACCTTGCTGATGCTGATCAACGATCCGGCGATTCCCGATCCGCGCGATCCATCGCGCCTCGATCCGGCCATGTTCGGCGGCAAGGCGATGACCTATTACGGCCGCTGGACCTATAAATTCGAAATGGCAGCCAAGGCCGGCGCCGCCGCCGCGCTGATCGTGCATGAAACCAAGCCCGCGGCCTATCCATACGAAGTAGTGCAAAACAGCTGGGGCCGCGAAAATTTCGCGATTAAAAGCGATGGCGCCAATCCGGATTTCCCGCTGCTGCCGGGCTGGATACAACTGGACCGCGCCAAGGATATTTTCCGCTCGGTCGGCTACGATTTCGACACGCTGAAAAAAACCGCCCTGTCGCGCGACTTCAAGCCGGTGCCGCTGGACGTGACGGCCACCATCGGCGCCGACAGCACCTGGCGCGACGTCGGCTCCAACAATGTGATCGGCAAGATCGAGGGTTCCGACCCGCTGCTGAAAAACGAATACATCATCTATAGCGCGCACTGGGACCATTTCGGCATCGACACCAGCTTGCCGGGGCCGCGCACGCAGCAAATCTTCCATGGCGCCAGGGACAATGCGTCCGGCGTGGCGGCGCTGCTGGAAGTGGCCAAGGCCTACAAGGCGCTGCGCGTGGCACCGAAACGCAGCATATTGTTCCTGATGACCACCGGCGAGGAACGCGGCCTGCTCGGCGCGCAATATTACGCGCGCCATCCTTTGGTACCGCTGAACAAGACCGTGCTCAACATCAACGTCGACGGCTTGAACCTGTGGGGCCGTACCAGGGATATCGAAATCGTCGGCTACGGCAAATCGACCAGCGACGAACTGGTGGCCAAGGCCGCACGATGGCAAGGCCGCGTGGCGCTGCCCGATACCAAGACCGAACGGGGCTCGTTCTACCGCGCCGACCAGTTTGAATTCGCCAAGGTCGGCGTGCCGGGAGTCTACCTGAAGGACGGCAACGACTTCATCGGCAAGCCGCCAGGCTACGGCAAGGATAAAGTCGAGCAATACATTGCCCACGATTACCACAAGGTCAGCGACGTCGTCATGCCCGGCTGGGACATGCGCGGCGCGGTCGACGACGTGGCGCTGCTGTTCCATATCGGCTACGACGCGGCGCAAGACAGCAAACAACGTCCGGTCTGGAACCGAGGCGCAGAATTCAAGGCCGCGCGCTAAGCGCGAGCCACTCCATTAAGAAACGAGAAGAAACAGCATGACCAAGATCGAAGCCATCAAACGCATCAACGACCGCCTCGGCAAACCTGCGCTGACCGACAAGAACACCCATTTTTCCAGCGTGGTGGCATATGGCACGGATGAAGGCTGGTGGCTGAAAATCCCGTTCCTGACCTTCAAGCAGGATTTGCATTTCGTGCTCAACAATGAAAAGACCAAAAGCTTCCAGCACCTGACCATCAAGGGCGGCCAGATCCTCAGTCCGGCGATGAAATTCCGCAGCACGGACGGCGCCGCCGACGCCTTCATGACGGCGGCCGCGCCGAAGCGGCTGATCGATTTGCTGCAAGGCGGCAGCAAGTACAACTTCACCAAGCATGTGGTCAGCGAGTACCGCTATTAACCGTCCGTTCCAGTCATGAAGATTGCCAACACCTATATTATCGGCCTGGGCGCGCTGGGCGCCATTTATGCCGCCAGCCTGTACGATATGGACCCCAAGTCGGTCAAGATTATCGCCAGCAAAAAAAGAAGCGCGGCGTTCCAGCAGCAGGGCATCGTCATCAATGACAAGCACTATGACTTCACGTTCATCGAACCGGGCGACGCCACGCAAGCGCCGGCCGACCTGATCATCGTCAGCGTCAAACACCACCAGTTGCCGGATGCCATCAATGACATCGCCGCCTTCATCGGCAGCGGCACCATCATCATTTCGCTGCTGAACGGCGTGTCCAGCGAGCAAATGATAGGCGCGGCCCATGGCATGGACCATTTGCTGTATGCATATGGCGTGGGCATGGATGCGGTGCGCGATGGCAAGCAGATTGTCTTCAAGAACAAGGGAAAAGTCGTGTTCGGCGCCCACAATAACAAGGTGCTGTCCGGCCCTGTCGCGGCCGTCAAGGAACTGTTTGAACAAGCCGCCATCCCCCATCAGATCCCGGAAAACATGTATCAATCCCTGTGGGGAAAGTTCATGATGAATGTCGGCATCAACCAGGCGTCGGCGGTGCTGCGCGCGCCGTATGGCGTATTCCAGCAAAATGCACAGGCGCGCCAGCTGATGCTGCTGGCGATGCATGAAGTAATGGCCATTTCGCAGAAAATGGAGATCAACCTGACGCAAACCGACCTGGATGGCTTCATGCACATCATCGGCACGCTCAATCCGGCCGGTAAGACGTCGATGCTGCAAGATGTCGAGGCCGGCCGCCAGACCGAAGTGGATATCTTCGCCAGGGCGGTGATCGAGCTGGGCGCACAAGTTGGCGTGCCGACGCCGGTGAACCAGACCTTGTTCAACATCATCAAGGTGATCGAATCACAGGCGGGCTAAGACCGCTGGCGGTCCGCGGGAATCAGGCGGCAACTTGCCGCAGGGCTTCCCGCAAGGCCGATACGGCGAGACCATCGCCGCTCAATTTCGCCGCAATACGCAGCATCTGGCTCCGATTACGCTGGTAAACAGCATCCGGCGTGGCCTGGACATCGCGCAACTTGCCGGCCGCCGCTTGCTCAATCCGATCATGTGCCGATGGCGCCGATTCGAGCAGGCTGAGCAAATCAACCTGGAACTTTTCCGTTTCCAGTACCACTCAAAAAAAAAGCTCTTCCGGACACTAATCCTGCTGGATGTGATGCCAGTGATTTTCACCACACTCAGCACTCAATCGAACGAACCAATCCCTTAGGAACAGAATGTTACCTTTTAGAACCATTCCTCCCAGAATGCCTGCCGAAATTCCTTCAACCAGTTTCGCTCCTGCCGGGCCAGTTACTGAGGGCCGGCCACGTCAAAACACCAACCCTGCTGGCGGAACAGGCTCTCCATCGTTACCAAAATACCCCGATCAAGCCAAGACTCGAGGCAACTTTGAGAGAACATTGTTAAAACAGGAAAGAACTTCATTTAACGCGGGAGAACAGCCACCATTTGCCCCGCGAACTTTCCAGAAAGGCGACCTGGTTTATGGACTTGAAAAAGGTCCTAACGGAGAAAGGGCAAGGAAATATCATATAGATTATCGGCTGAAAGCCAGGCTCACTCCATGCAGGATAGATAATTACAGAATAGCCCAACATGAACGTAATAACGATCAAAAAATGCCTCCTGCTGAAGAGACATCGTTCAAAGACACGTTAAAGCAACATTATAAATACAGGTCTGCATTAATGGCGAAATCACCCAATAATACTGAAAATAGCATTTTACGCAGGAAGGTAAAAGGCGGTTTATATTGGGCCACCAGCGTTGCAAAAAAACATGTGCATTTTGTGCTGGATGGACTTGACATGGAAGCAGTAGTGCGGAAATCGGCTTCCTATGACAATCCAACAGGTTCAAATAATGAACAGTCAAACACGGCCAAGACGCGCGCTTATACAGGAGCGGAATTACGCTGGATTTACAGAAATCGAAATAATCCCGATGTACAAAGCCATGTGCATTTTGTAAAAGAAGGAAAACCATGTCCTCCACCATGGGTGGAATACAGCACAAAAGTCATTAAATTCAAGCAGGATAATACAATGGAAGAGATAGAAACAAAGTACGATGTCAAAGCGCTGTGGGAGCAATATACTCCTCAAAGCAGCTTTCCTCCTCCGAAAACGGATGGACATTCTCGATTGAAATAAAAGATCATCTATGCAGGCCAACCGGATCGCGAGGCGAAGGCGGTAGATTTAGACCGCTGGCGGTCCGCGGGAATCAGGCGGCAACTTGCCGCAGGGCTTCCCGCAAGGCCGATACGGCGAGACCATCGCCGCTCAATTTCGCCGCAATACGCAGCATCTGGCTCCGATTACGCTGGTAAACAGCATCCGGCGTGGCCTGGACATCGCGCAACATGCCGGCCGCCGCTTGCTCAATCCGAGCATGTGCCGATGGCGCCAATTCGACCAAGCTCAGGAAATAGGTCGCGCCCCATTGCAAACGGGTCGCCGGGCCAGTTGCTTCTTGCCAGGCTTGCTGCTGCCAATCCAGCACAGCGGCCGCATCGCCGCGCCGCCGGGCGTTGGCCGCCAGATTGTGCATGAAATAAAACGGCGCATGGCTGCGCCCCAGTTCGGCGTTTAGCAAGGCATCGGATGCATCGAGCAAACCGGCGTCGCTGAAGGCGCCGGCGGCCGCATTCACCAGCGCGTGGCGCTGCTGGGGATCGTCGGTTTGCTGGCCGAGCTCGGCAACCAGGCGAGGCAAGCGATCGGGCAAACCGGCATCGGCAACGCCCGAGCGCAGCAGGCGTACTTGCAGGCGCAAGGCGGCCATGCGGTCCGGCGTGGTCAGCCAGATGTCGTCGGCAAAGATTCCCGCCGCCGCATACAGCGCCGCCACCAGCGCGCCGTGCATGGCGCTGCCCGGCACGGCGGCGAACTTGATCAGTTTTAAGCCGTTGTTGCACAGCAAATCCATATTGGCGCGCGCCAGGCCGACATCGCCGAGGATGCGCAGCAACGCGTCGGCATCCGGCGCGCCGGCGCCCACGCTCATCGTTTGCAACAGCAAGCGCTGCGCCGCGTTGCCCGGCGGACAAAGCGATACCAGCTCAGCCAGCGTGTCCGACAGCGCGCGCTGGCCCAGCAATTGTCCTTCGTCGGTATCCCAGGAGTAATAACTGAGCACGCGCCATTCATCGGCCTGCAAGGCGCGTGTCCCCGACAGCGCCGCGTGCAGCGATTCGGCGGCAGTGTACTGCGCAGCCAGCGCCAGCTTGACGATATCGATACCGACCTCGCCATCCGGTTCGCACGGCAAGCGCATGACTTCTTGGCCATCGGGCCGGTACAGCACCAGCGTCGGGTAGCTGCGCAATTTGAGGCGCGCCGCCAGTTGCTGGGCGCCGCCGCTGTCACCGTCGAGAAACACCGGCACGGCGGCGTTCACCAACGCGGCGAAGTCGGCCCGCGCGAACAGGTCGGATTTGCTGCGGTTGCAGGGAGGACACCAGGCCGCGCCCCAATACAGGAACAGCGGCCGGTTTTCAGCGGCGGAAAATGCGGCGGCGGCATCGAAGCCGCCTGCGCTCCAGTCGATTGCCGTCGCCATGGTTTACTCGCGGGCCAGCGCCAGGAATTCGGTGCGCAGCGCCAGGTTGGGCTGCAACTCGCCCAGCATCGCCGAGGTGACGGTTTCTTCGCCCTGGGTGCGGATGCCGCGGCTTTCCATGCACATATGGCGGCAGCGCACGACCACGCCGACGGCTTTCGGTTCCAGCACTTCCATCAGGGAATTGGCGATCTGGATCGTCATGCGTTCCTGCACTTGCAGGCGCTTGGCGTAGCAATCGACCAGGCGGGTCAGTTTCGACAAGCCGACGATTTTGCCGTTTGGAACGTAACCGATGGTGGCGCGGCCGAAAAACGGCGCCAGATGATGTTCGCAATGGCTGTACACGGGAATGCCGCGCACCACGATCAATTCATTGTATTGCTCTGCACCATCTTCAAAAGCCTTCAACAGTTCGACCGGATCCTGACCATAACCGGAAGTCCAGTGCTTCCAGGCCTTGGCGACGCGCGCCGGCGTTTCCAGCAAGCCGGTGCGTTGCGGGTCTTCGCCCAGACTGACCAGCAGGCGGCGCCAGTCGTTTTCTGTGAATTCTTCTTTGGACATGCTGAAATACCTCAAAAATTGCAATTGCCGCCAGTATATAGAAAATGTGGCATCCCGATCAGCCCGCAGTATGCGATTTAGCGCGCCTGTTGCCGGTGCGCCTGCACCAACATGGCCGAAATCGACACGCTGGAAGTGGCTTCCCACGCCTCGTCCGGACCGAACCAGCGCGCCTCGGCGATCTCGTTCTGATCGAGCCGGATCTCGCCGTCGAGGTAGTCGGCGGTGAAGGCGATCATCAGCGAATGGGGGAATGGCCAGGATTGGCTCATGAAATATTTCAAGTTATGCACGCGCAAGCCGACTTCTTCCATCACTTCGCGGTGCACCGCTTCTTCGATCGATTCGCCCGCTTCCAGAAAACCGGCCAGCGGGCTGTAGCGCTTCGATGGCGAGTTGGTGTGCATCGCCAGCAACACGGCATCGCCCTTGCGTATCAAGACCATCATCGCCGGCGATATGCGCGGATACGCCATCATGCCGCAAGCCGGGCACTTGAAGCAGCGCTCGCCGGGAGCCAGCCCCATCGGCGTGGCGCACACGCCGCAATAGCGGTGAGTGCGCGCCCATTCGGCGATTTGGCCGGCGCGGCCGGCCAGGCCCAGGAAGCCATCGTCGACTTCGTTGAACAGTGCGCGCAAGCCATGATAAGCGCACTCATCTCCGGGCAAACTGTCGTCATCCACCGCCACTGTCTGGCAATAGCGGCCATGCCACAAGCCCACCGGCTGCGCCTGCGCGACATCGATGGCGGCGCGCGCCAGGAAGGCCGCATCCGGCAAATCCAGGCCGGCTTCACGCAACAGCAAACGGCCACGGTGAAACACAAAAGTCAGCGGATCGGCATGGGTTTGCGCGGTGAGCAGCGGGATGAAAGTGTCGGGGGTTGCTAACATGGTCGGCCAGGCGTCAAAGGGGACATCGGAAATGGAATGATTACCAACGGTATATAAATTACGTCAGACAAGCATCATACAAGGTAACGCCTGTAACAGCAGCAGACGCTGTTGCGCAAGGTATGTTACGGGCTTGTTACAAAACTCCGCCGCCGTTGCACAAATGCGACTGATAATAATTCTCATTTACAGACTGATTACAAGTTATTACAATTGGCGAGTATATTGGAGAGAATCCGACCGCCAGCCAGACCCGCCACGGGCCGCATTCCAGCATAGCCAGCCAGTCATTTCTCATTCCTGCTTTTAACAATGACAACCGAGAGATGCACATGGCGCAGATCAAAAGCCGTAAACACGCACAGTCCCGTTTTAACCAACACATGAGCACCGCGCTGGCAGTCATGCTGCTGCCGGTCGCCGCCCACGCCGCCGATCCTGCCGCCAGTGCACAGTCGCAAGCTGCCAGCGGCAACCAGTCCTTGCCGGAAGTAAAAATTCTCGGCGCCAAGGAAAACGACTTCAAGGCCGACAAGGCGGCATCGCCGAAATACACCGAGAAACTGATCGACACGCCGCAAACCGTGGTGGTCATCAAGAAGGAATTGATCGAGCAGCAAGGCGCGCTGACGCTGACCGACGCGCTGCGCAACACGCCGGGCGTGGGGACTTTCTTCCTCGGTGAAAACGGCAGCACCAACACCGGCGACGCGATCTATATGCGCGGTTTCGACACCTCCGGCAGCATCTATGTCGACAATGTGCGCGATGTCGGCTCGATTTCGCGCGACGTGTTCAACATCGAACAGATCGATGTCTTGAAAGGCCCGTCCGGCACCGACAGCGGACGCAGCTCGCCGACCGGCTCGATCAACCTGACCTCGAAAACGGCGACCATGGAAAACGCCTTCAATTCGCTGGTCACGGTCGGCAGCGCCGACCAGAAACGCGTTACCGCCGACTGGAACCATGTCATCGACGCCGACAGCGGCACGGCCTTCCGCCTGAACTTGCTGGACCAGGATAGCGGCGTCGCCGGACGCAACCAGGTCAAGAACAAGCGCTGGGCCGTCGCGCCCACCGTCACCTTCGGCCTCGGTTCGCCGACCCGCGTGATCGCCAGCTACCTGCATGTGGACCAGAACAATGTGCCGGATGGAGGCGTGCCGACCATCGGCCTGCCTGGCTACAGCACGCCGGACACCATCACCGCCACCAACAAGGTGATCCGCACCTTCCTGAACTCGGCGGCGCCGGTCGATCCGCACAATTTTTATGGTTCGGCCTCGGATTACGACAAGGTCAAGGCCGACATGGCGACGGTGCGCATCGAACACGATTTTTCGCCGAACCTGAAGTTGCAAAACACCACGCGCTACGGCAAGACCAAGCAGGATTATCTGCTGACCGCCTTCATGGCCAACACCGCCAACCTGCAGACGCCGAACCCGGCCAACCCGGCGACGTGGACGCTGGCGCGTTCGCTGCGCACCGTCAAGGACCAGGAAAACGCCATCCTGACCAACCAGACCACGGTGACGGCCGAATTTAATACCGGCGCCGTCAAGCATACGGTGGTGGGCGGCCTGGAATTGACCAATGAAAAACAAACCAATTACAGCTATGTCCCGGCCAGCATGGGCACCCTGCCGCCGGCCAATCTGTACCACCCGAATCCGAACGACCCGGTCACCGGCTTCAATCCGCAGCGCAGCGGCGCGTTTACCGAAGGCACCGTCGATACCCAGAGCGTGTACCTGTTCGATACGCTGAAGGTCAGCGAGAAATGGCAATTCAACGGCGGTGTGCGTTTCGACCATTTCAGCACCAAATACAATGCCGTGGCGCTGCAGGCGGCCGTCACGCCGCCTGCGGTCCAGCCATTGCCGGTTGGCACGCCGATCCCGACCAATATCTCGCTCAGTGATACCTTGGTCAACGGCAAATTGTCGGTGGTCTACAAACCGACCCAGGACAGCAGCGTGTATGCGCTGTGGGCCACGTCGAAAGCGCCGCCGGGCACCAACTTTGCGCTGAGCACGGCTGCCAACAGTGCGCAAAATCCTAACTATGATCCACAACAAACCACCAGCAAGGAAATCGGCACCAAGTGGGATTTCCTGAAACAGAAATTGTCGTTCACCGCGGCGCTGTACCAGACCGATGTCAAAAATGAAGTCGAGCAAGATCCGGTCGATTTGCTGTTCTATCAAACGGGTAAAAAACGCGTGCAAGGCGTCGAACTCGGCGTGACCGGCGAAATCATGCGCAACTGGCTGGTCAGCGCCGGCTACACCCGCATGAATACCAGCGTCGAATCGGGCAAGGTGGTGACCGCCAGCGGCATCAACAACCTCAGCTACACACCGAAACAGGCATTCACCAGCTGGACCTCGTACACCTTGCCATTCGGCCTGAAAATCGGCGGCGGCGCGCGTTATGTCGGCGACTTGCTGCGCGGCACAGACGGCGCCGTCGGCACCCCGGCCAAGGTCGACGCCTACTGGGTGGTCGATGCGATGGCGGCTTACAGCATCAGCAAGAATGTCGACCTGCAATTGAACGTCTACAACCTCGGCGACAAGAGCTATGTCGCGGCGATCAACAAGAGCGGCTTCCGCTACACGCCGGGCACGCCACGCTCGTTCAGCCTGACCGCCAACGTCAAGTTCTAAGCGGCGCCATCGGCATGGCCCTTCCAGGCAACACGGCCTGGGAGGGCTTTTTTATGGCGATCCGGGCTGATCGATACCGCGCAGCAGGTCGACCAGCATTTTCAAGTCTTGGCTCATCTTCAGCTCCTTCTCCTGTAACAATCAAATCGTTTCCCGGCGATAGCCATCGCCGAGGCTATCCCTGGACAACACCCATTGCCACAACTGGATGTCGCGGGCGCGGAAGGCGCCGGCGCATGACAGCAGGTAATAACGCCACATGCGGTAAAAACGCGGCCCCAATTGCGCCGCGAAGCGCGGCCAGGCCTGGATAAAATTGTCGTGCCAGGCCATCAGCGTCTTGTCGTAATCGGCGCCGAAATTGTGCACGTCCTCAACCACGAACAAGTCATCGACCGCATCGCCGATCTGCCCGGCCGACGGCAAGTCGCCATTCGGGAAAATGTATTTGCCGATCCAGGGATCGGGCGTCGAGCGGCGCTGGTTCTTGCCTATCGTATGCAGCAAGAACAGGCCGCCCGGCTTCAGGCAGCGGTGGACCAGCTCCATATAGGTGCGGTGATTCTTGCGGCCCACATGTTCAAACATGCCGATGCTGACGATCGCATCGAATTGCCCGTCGATGGCGCGGTAATCCTGCAAGCGGAATTCCAGCGGCAGACCGGCGTAACGCTGCCGGGCCCAGGCCACCTGCTCCTTCGAGATGCTGACACCGACCGCCTGCACGCCATAGCGCTCGGCCGCGAACGCCATGAAACTGCCCCAGCCGCAGCCGATGTCGAGCACGCGCATGCCGGGTTGCAGGCGCAGCTTGCGGCAAATCAGGTCGAGCTTCGCTTCCTGCGCCTGTTCCAGCGTGCTTGCCGTTTCCCAATAACCGCAGGTATAGGTCATGCGCGGATCGAGCATGGCGCCGTAAAAATCATTGCCCAGGTCGTAATGAACTTCGCCGACCCGGCGCGCACGCGCGACGTTTTGCAGGTTCAGGAATTTGGCGGCGAACACCTGGCCCAGCAGGCGTAGCGGCTGGATCTGGCCGGTCATCCGGGTGCGCAGCAAACGGTCGAAAAATTCATCCAGCCGCTCGGCTTCCCAATCACCGTCGACATAGGCGTCGCCCAGGCCCAGGTTGCCTTGCGCAAAGGCCCGCTCCGGCACGCCCGGGCGCAGCAAGCGCATATCCCAGGGCCGGTCGCCATTGATGCGGATGCCGGCGTGATCCAGCAATTCCAGCGTTGCTTGATGCAGCTTGGAACCATTCATTGCAGCCGGAACCAACTTTGCATCCGGCATCGGTATGGGTAGAGATTCTTGCACAGTTACTCCTGATCGTCAGGCATGGCGCGCCAAGGCGCTGATGAAGAGTCACTTTAGCAAAGTCATCAATATTTGAATAATTGATTAAATCCATGAATTCCATCGTGAATAACTATCGAATTATCCACCAGTCACCTCCCTCTCCAGCAGCGTTAGCGTTATGAAAACTCATACAGCCACGCGGCCGTGCGTCCAACATCTGGTGCGGCGGCTTGGCCCGGTCGATAAGGTGTCGAAAAAACTTGTTGAAAATCAAACGCTTGGCAATTATTACCGTTTTATGACAAGCAGGCACGCGATTTGCTTAGTAATGGCTTCTGGAGCAAAGAGTCTGCATACGAAAACTTTTATCAAAGAAGCAACTTGATCAAGGTTGGAGATGCCGGGGAATAAACAATCCGCTAAAGCGGGGAAACAATTGGAGAAATCAAGATGAAAAAGAAACGGCCATTAACCGTATACATCCTGGTAGCAATGGTATTGGGCATTTTGGTGGGTTATACCTGCCATGAAACATTTCCGGATATAAAAACCAGCGCCGACATCGCTGCCAATATTTCGATCGTCACCGACGTCTTCCTGCGCCTGATCAAGATGATCATCGCGCTGCTGGTGTTCTCGACCTTGACGGTCGGCATCGCTCACATGGGCGACGGCAAGACCGCCGGCCGCATCGGCGTCAAGGCCGTGTGCTGGTTCATGGTTGCGTCGCTGGTATCGCTGACGCTGGGCCTGATCTTGTCCAACATCATGCAACTGGGCACCCATCTGGACTTGCCCTTGCCCGATATCGGCGCCAGTACCGACCTGAAAGTCGCCGCCTTCACCTTGAAGGACTTCTTCACCCATCTGGTGCCGAAATCGCCGATCGAGGCGATGGCCAATAATGAAATCCTGCAAGTGCTGGTGTTTTCGATCTTCTTCGGCAGCGCGCTGGCCGGCCTCGGCGAATCGGCCAAGATACTGACGGCGATGATCGACCAACTGGCGCAAGTCATGTTGCGCATCACCGGCACCATCATGTCGATGGCGCCGCTGGCCGTGTTTGCCGCGATTGCGTCGGTGGTCACCAGCCACGGCCTGGGCGTGCTGGCCACGTTCGCCAAATTCATGGGCGGCTTCTACCTGGGCATGGCATGCCTGTGGCTGCTGCTGATCGCCGCCGGTTTTGCCGTGATCGGCCCACGCGTATTCAAGCTGGTCGGCCTGATCCGCGAACCGTTCCTGCTGGCGTTCTCGACCGCCAGTTCCGAAGCGGCGTATCCCAAACTGCTGGTGGCGCTGGACCAGTTCGGCGTCGACCGCAAGATTTCCAGCTTCGTGCTGCCGATGGGCTATTCGTTCAACCTGGACGGTTCGATGATGTATTGCACCTTCGCGGTGCTGTTCATTGCCCAGGCATATGGCATCGATTTGCCGATTGGTACCCAAATTACCATGCTGCTGCTGCTGATGCTGACCTCGAAAGGCATCGCCGGCGTGCCGCGCGCCTCGCTGGTGGTGATCGCCGCGACGCTGAATCAATTCCACATTCCTGAAGCAGGCTTGCTGCTGCTGATGGGTATCGACCACTTCCTCGACATGGGCCGTTCGGCCACCAATGCGGTCGGCAATGCGGTGGCGACCGCGGTCGTCGCCAAGTGGGAAGGCGGACTCGCCAGCGAAGAAGACATGGCGCGCAATGCGGCGCTGGCTGCCCAGGCGGAATTGAGCGGGGGCCTGGCGGAGCGCAAAGCCGCATAGTTTCAAGCCGACGGATTTTCCAAACCGTAACACTATAAAAGAGACGAGAAACCATGAAAAAGAACTTGTTTTCCTTGCTGCCGCTGTCCGCTGTTGTCATGACCATGGCATCGGGCGCCGTATTGGCCCAGTCCGGCATCTCCCTCTACGGCGTCGCCGACGCCGGCCTGGTGGTAGAAAATGGCAATGGCCGCCACACCAATATCAGCAGCGGTGTGGCGTCCGGTTCGCGCATCGGCTTCAAGGGCAAGGAAGACTTGGGTGGCGGCCTGGCCGCCAATTTCGTTCTCGAAAGTGGTTTCAGCCTGGATACCGGCGCTTCCGGCCAGGGCGGTTTGCTGTTTGGCCGGCAAGCTTATGTCGGCTTGTCCGGTACGGCCGGCGCGGTCACGCTGGGGCGCCAGTATTCGCCGTATTACCTGGCGCTGCGCGACATCGCCGATCCGTTCGTCATCGGCCTGGCCGGCACTGCGTCGAACTTGATGGAGACCAATATCCGGATCAATAATATGGTCCAGTATTCGACCCCGAAAGTGAACGGTTTCGGCGCCGACGTGGCGTATGGCTTTGGCGAAAAGCCGGACAGCAATACCAGCAACCGCAGCATCGGCGCCACGCTCAGCTATGACAACGGCCCGTTGACGGCGTCGCTGAACCATCACCGGCATGACAATGTCGGCGCCACCGACCAAAGCAAGAACACCTTGCTGGCGGCCAAATACAATTTCCGCGTGCTGCAAGTGCACCTGGGCTATGCCGACAACAAGGCGCTCGCCGCCGTGAAAAGCAACGATGTCTTGCTTGGCCTGACGGTGCCGTTCGGCGCGAACAGCCTGCTGGTTTCCTACATCCGCCACAACGACAAGAGCGCCGCCAACCTCGACGCCAGCCAATGGGCGCTGGGCGGCTTGCACAGGCTGTCGAAACGCACCGACCTGTATCTGGCTTATGCCCGCATCAACAACCAGAACGGCGCAGCCTTCAAGGTCGGCAATGCGACCGACGATGGCACCGGCAATAGCGGCATTAACCTGGGCATGCGTCACACTTTTTAAGTACCATTTAGAAAGCGCCTGACAGATCCCCGCTTGTCTCCGGCAAGCTTTAGCCGCGGAACATTAGTTTCGCGGCTTTTTTTATGTGTCAGCGCCTTATGCAGCACCTTGCATCAAGGCAAAGGTAAAATACGCCATGAAGACGAATAAGGGCAGCAAAAGCGCAATCCGCGGGCGGCAACGGGCCGGCTTATGGTCGGGCCGCAAGTCGATGGCCGCCTGCCTGGTGCTGGCCGGTTTCCTGGCGATCGTCTACCTGGTGTATTTCTGGACCGAGCGCATCGCCATCGGCAAGCTGCAGGAGAGCGGCACGCAAAGGCTGGAAGTGTATGTCAGCAGCCTGGAAAACGCGCTGCAAAAATACGATTACCTGCCGAAGACGCTGGAACTGAACAAGGAAGTGATACGGCTGCTGCAAAATCCGGACGATCCGGCCCTGGTCCAGTCGGTCAATCTGTACCTGGAACAAATGAATTCCCAGGCCAGGTCGGCGGCGATTTATATCAGCAACTTGAGCGGCATTACCAACGCGACCAGCAATTGGCGCGAAGATTCCGGCAGCTTTATCGGCGACAATATTTCCTTTCGCCCCTATGCGCAAGATGCGTTGCGCGGCACGCCGGGCCGCTTTTACGGGGTCGGCACGACCACGCTGCAGCCGGGTTACTTCTTTGCCCACGGCATCTATCAAAACGGCAAGATGCTGGGCCTGGCCACCGTCAAGGTAAATATCGAAAGTCTCGAAAAACGCTGGACCCAGGGCGCCGACAAGGTGATGCTGGCCGATGAGCATGGCGTGGTTTTCCTGACCTCCGTACCGTCCTGGAAATACAAGACGCTGGCGCCGCTGGCGCCCGAGGTCTTCGAGTTACTGCGCCAGACGCGCCAGTATTATTCGCAACGGCTCGATCCGATCCCCTTCCTGTCCGACAAATTGCTGGGCAATGGCGCGCGGGTAGTATCGATGCGCGACCAGAGCGTGTACGGCACGCCGTCGAAAACCAGTGCCAGCGTGATGACACGGCTAACACTGAAATCGCCGGCCGGCTGGCAATTCATTTATTTGTCCGACCTGAGCCAGGCCCATGCCAGCGCCCAGGCCGCCGCCGCGTTTTCCGCCGTGGTGCTGGGCTTTTTCTTGCTGCTGTTCTTTTATATGCGCCAGCGGCGCCAGGCGCTGGCGCAAAAACTGCTGGCCAAGGAAGACCTGGAATACGCATATTCCAACCTGGAAACCATGGTGGCCGAACGCACGTCGGAATTGAATGCGATGACGCAAAGCCTGAGCCAGGAAATCGCGGTGCGCAGCCAGGCCGAACAGAAACTGCACTTGACGCAAAACGAACTATTCCAGGCGGGCAAGATGGCGGTGCTGGGACAAATGTCGGCCAGCATCACGCACGAGCTGAACCAGCCTTTGACGGCGCTGCGCACCATGTCCGACAATGCCGTGATCTTGCTGGAGCGGGGCCGCCTGGACGACGCCAGGAAAAACCTGGCCAAGATTTCGCAAATCGCCGGGCGCATGGGCGCGATCACCGGCCAGTTAAAAGTGTTTGCCCGCAAATCGACCACCAGCCTGACATCGGTATCGATTCCGACCGCGATCAGCAACGCCTTGTTCCTGGTCGAGCGCCGCTTGCAGGTGGAAAACGTACGCTTCAATTTGAACTTGCCGCCCGACGATATCTTCGCCCTGTGCGAAAGTAACCGGCTGGAACAGGTGCTGGTCAATTTATTCGCCAACGCGCTCGACTCGATGGCCGGCAGCGCGGTACGCTCGCTGACCGTGACGGTCTTGCATCAAGATGACAGGGTCTGCATCCAGGTGGCCGACACCGGTTCCGGCCTGTCGGATGATGTGCGCGAGCACTTGTTCGAACCCTTCTTCACCACCAAACCGCAGGGACTGGGCCTCGGCCTGGGACTGGCGATTTCAGAACAGATCACGCGCCAGTTCGGCGGTGTATTGCGCGCAGAAAATAGCGAAGCTGGCGGCGCGGTATTTACCATCGAACTGCAAATGGCGCAGCAGGAGAGAAAACATGTTTGACGGCTTGAAAGTATTATTGGTCGAGGACGATCCGACCGTGCGCGAAGGCAGCGAACAGGCGCTGCAACTGGCCGGACTGGACGTGCTGGCCTTCGAATCGGCCGAGCAGGCCTACAGGCTGCTGACGCCGGATTTTCCCGGCATCATCGTTACCGACGTGCGCCTGCCCGGCATGAGCGGACTCGATCTATTGCAGGCGGTCAAGACGCTGGACAGCAACCTGCCGGTAATCCTGGTCACCGGCCACGGCGACATCACGATGGCGGTGCACGCGATGCGCACCGGCGCCTACGATTTTATTGAAAAACCGTATTCTTCCGAGCAACTGGTGGACGTGATCCTGCGCGCGCTGGAAACCCGCCGCCTGATGCTGGAAGTGCACAGCCTGCGCCGCCGGATCGAAGATGGCGACGGCATCGAAGCGCGTTTATTGGGCAATTCGGCGGCGATCCGCGACATACGGCGCCTGATCCTCGACGTCGCCGACGAACCGGCCGACGTGCTGATCTATGGCGATACCGGCACCGGCAAGGAAATGGTGGCGCGCTGCCTGCACGATTACAGCCACCGCCGCAAGCACCATTTCGTCGCCGTCAATTGCGGCGCGATTCCCGAAAACATTTTTGAAAGCGAAGTGTTCGGCCACGAACAAGGCTCGTTCACCGGCGCGGCGAAACGCCAGGTCGGCAAGATCGAGCATGCCGACCACGGCACCTTTTTCCTCGATGAAATCGAAAGCTTGCCGCTGTCGCTGCAAGTCAAATTGCTGCGCGTGCTGCAGGAACGTTATATCGAACGGCTGGGCTCGAACATCCCGACGCCGGTCGACGTGCGCATCGTCGCGGCGTCCAAGCTGGACCTGGAGGATCTGTCGCGCCAGCAGAAATTTCGCAGCGATTTATATTACCGCCTGAACTTGATCGTGCTGCACTTGCCGCCGCTGCGCGAGCGTCGTGAAGACATACCGATGCTGTTCGAACATTTTGTACTGGCGGCGGCGACGCGCTACAACCGTCCCGCGCCAATGGTATCGAGCGCGCAGATGCGCAACCTGATGGCCCATTCCTGGCCCGGCAATGTGCGCGAATTGCGCAATATCGCCGACCGCTTCGTGCTCGGCATCGCCGGCGGCGACAGCGGCATTTTGTCGGCCCGCAACACGGTCGCGGCATCGCTGGCGGAACAGGTCAACAGCTTCGAACGGGCGCTGATCGAACAGGCATTGCGCAACTACGCCGGCAACGTCACCGAAGCGTGCGCGGTGCTGGGATTGCCGAAACAAACCCTGTATCACAAGATGCAGAAATACAATCTGGTGGCCGAAGACTTCAGGTAACTGACTCAGTTAAGCTGGTCAGCCAGGCGACGCGCCGGCATGGCCGGTTTTCAAGGCATGCGCCCAGTCCGGCCGGCCGTTGGCCAGGGCCAGCGCGGCGGCGCCATCCCAGTCGTATGCGACGGCGACCGGCTCGACCGACCAGGCCCCGTCCGCCGTCCGTTCAGCGATCGCATAACGCGCATGCGGCGTGCCGTTTTCCATCTTGTGGGGGAACGGATGGTCGTCGTCGTAAGCCGGCAAGCCGACGCTGCCGGGATTGGCGATCAGACGCCCATCGGCCAGCCGCACCCGGCGCGGCAGATGCGTGTGGCCGCACAAGATCAGCGCGGCTGGCGTGTCGCCGGCGCGGCTCGCCACTTCGTCCAGCGTCGCCGCGCGGCTGCCGTCCGGCGTCACCGTATCGAGGAAATACACCAGGTCGCTGGATGGCGTGCCATGCACCAGCAACACCTCGCCGGGCAGGCGCAAGGTGGCCGGCAAGCTGGCTATCCAGCGCAACTGGTCGGGCCGCAAGGTGTCATAGGCATAGCGGTCGGACAAGTCCATCCGCGATGGATCGCCGGCCAGCACCTGGCGTTCATGGTTGCCCTTGATGGTAGGAAAATCGAGCATCATCAGCCGGTCGGCGGTGGCGCGCGGCTGCAAGCCGCCGGACAGGATATCGCCCAGGTTGACGGTGAGGTCGACACCGCGGCGGGCGATGTCGGCCAGCACCGCGTCGAGCGCGCCAAGATTGCCGTGGATATCGGAAATTGCCGCGATTCTCATGCTTGCCTCACAAAATATCGGTCGGTCCCGCCGTCATTGTAAGCCCGTACCGCGCATTACAAAAATAATTAGCATAATAATTAACGCAGGATGTTTCTCTCAGGATATATTTCTATTTTTAATAAGGATCACTATGCATAAGACTATTTCCATCGCCGCCATGCTGCTGGCCTGTGCCTCGGTCTCGGCGCAAGAAGCCGCTCCCACCGCCTCCGCTGACGCCGCGCCACTCAGCCGCTTGCGCCTGTTCGGACAGAATGGCGCGATGGTGTCACTCTACCAGGACAGCAGCTGCATCAAGGGCATGTTCAGCGGCGGCGAGGAAAAAGTATCCGGCGGCATGGCCAGCGCTTTCGGTTCGCTGATCGGCTCGGTCGAAAATACCAGCCTGGGCATGCCGGACACCCCGACCACGCTGAATCTGGCGAAAAAAGACGGCATCTTTTCCAAGGCCTATTTCAAGGAATATGCGCTACCGGCCGGCAAGCCGAGCAGCCTGCGCCTGCATTTCCAGGACGTGTCGTCGTTTTATGTCGCCAACGGCATCCGCTACGAAAGCCGCGCGCCAAGCTGCGGCGGCCAGATCACCTTCACGCCGCATGCCGGCGAAGATTACGAGGCGGCCTTCGAATGGGAAGGTAAACAATGCAGCGTGACGATCAAGCAGGTGATCGTCAAGGAAGGCCAGACCGAGCTGGTACCGGTGCCGGTGGCACTGGCGCCGTCTTGCTAAGCAACTTTATTGCGACGTCGTGGCGCCCCAAGCCAATGCCTTGTACAACGCAATCACATTGACATATGAGGCGGTCTCCGCGTCGGCCACTTCCTGGCGGATCTGGAACAGCGTGCGCTGGTTTTCCAGCAGCGCCAGATAACTGCCGGCGCCCGCCTGGTAGCGCTTGCCGGCGATGTCGATCGCGCTGGCCGCATGGCTGGCCGACTGTATCAATGACGCGGTGCGCGACTGGTCTTGCACCAGCCGCGTGACAGCGTTTTCGACGTCTTCCTGCGCCAGCAGCAATGCTTGTTCATAACGGGCCAGCGCGCCTTGCGTGTGCGCCTCGGCGCCGCGCAGCCGGGCCCGGCTGCTGGCTAGCGGGAACGCCGGCCAGCTGGCGTTGGGCGCCAAGTCAAATGCGCGCGACGCGCTGCCGATATCGCCGCCGCGCAACGCAAAGAAACCGACGAAGCCGCCCAGGCTGAAGCGCGGATACAGGTCGGCCGTCGCCGCGCCGACATCCTCGGTGCTGGCCGCCAGCAAGCGTTCGGCGCGCCGCACGTCGGGCCGCGCCAGGATCAGCTGGTTCACATCGCCCAGCGGCAATTGTTTCGCCAGCGGCGCCGGCGCCGCCGCCTCCATTTCCGGATGCGGCTGGCCGGGACGCTGGCCGCTCAACACATCGAGCCGGTAGCTGGCCTGTTGCAGCGCGGCGGTCAACGGCGGCAGCGCCGCCTCGCTGCGCAGCAAGGTCGCTTGTGCGCTGGCCAGGTCTTCCTGCAAGCCGGTGCCCAGCTGCACCTGGGCGCGGATCACGGCCACCGTGTCGCGCCAGCTGTGCACCTGCGCCGCGGCGATGTCCAGCTTGCGCAGCAGTCCCAGGCGCTCGTAATAATGGCGCGCCACGTCGGCGGCGATGGTCAGCCGCAATTGTTGCAGCTCGGCCTGCGCCGCGTCGGAGCGGGCCTGCTCCGACGCGGCCAGCCGTTGCAGCCGGCCGAAGACATCGAGTTCCCACTGCGCATCGAAACCGAGCCGGTACGATTGCGCCAGCGTGCGCCGCGCCGCGCCATCGGGGCCCGGTTGTTGCTGGCTGCCGCGCTGGTAGCCGGCCGAGCCGCTCACCGTCGGATAGCGGTCGAGATCGCGTTCATCGAACCGTGCGCGCGAGGCCAGCAAGTTCGCTTGCGCCTGGCGGATATCGTGGTTATGCAGCAAGGCGGCATCGACCAGCGCCACCAGCCGGGCATCGTCGAAGAAACGCCACCACGCGGCCGGCGCCGGCAACGCAGCCGTGCGGGAAAACGCCGTCTGTTGCGGGCTGGCCAGCGCGATCGGCGCCGCTTGCGGCTGCTCATACTGCGGCCCGACCGCGCAGGCGCTCAGCAGCACACTGGCCGCCACTATCGTCAATTGTTTCATCATGTCCTCAAGGGCAAGTCGGCCTCGGCCAGTTGCAAGACGCGTACCGCATCCTGGCCGGCCGCGTGATTGCGCGCCAGTACTGTGTAGACGGTCGGCAAGACGAACAGCGTGAACAAGGTACCGATCAGCATGCCGGCAACAATCACCAGTCCCAATCCGAAACGGCTGGCCGCGCCGGCGCCGGACGCGAACAGCAGCGGCACCAGGCCGACCACCATCGCCGCCGTCGTCATCAGGATCGGCCGCAAGCGGATCTGCGCGGCGCGCTGGATCGCCGTGCCACGGTCCAGTCCCTGTTGCGCCTGTAAATCGTTGGCGAATTCCACCATCAAAATACCGTGCTTGCTGATCAGGCCGATCAAGGTCACCAGGCCGATTTGGGTATAGATATTGATCGTCGCAAAGCCCATCGCCAGCGGCAGCAGCGCGCCGCAAATCGACAGCGGCACCGTGATCAGGATGATCAAGGGATCGACCAGGCTTTCATATTGCGCCGCCAGCACCAGGTAAATGATGATCAGCGCAAACAGGAACGCCATGATCAGTGCATTACCTTCCTGCATATATTGACGCGCATCGGATAACCATGCGTGACTGAAACCAGCCGGCAAGTCTTTCACTACGCCATCGAGGAAGGCGACCGCGTCGCCCAGCGTCACGCCCGGCGCCGGGATGCCCTGGAAGGTGGCGGCGTTTTGCTGGTCGAACTGGGTCAGCTTGTTCGGCTCGACCTGCATGCTCAGTTGCACCACGGTCGACAGCGGCGCCAAGGTGCCGTCCTGGGTGCGCACATATTGCCGCGCCAGCGCTTGCGGCGTCAGCCGTTGTTCGCGCGGGCTTTGCGGAATCACGTCGTAGGAACGGCCATCCATGCCGAAGCGGTTCAGGTAATTCTCACCGACCAGCACCGCCAGCGATTCGCCGATATCCTGCATGCGGATGCCGAGGCTGTTCGCTTTAGCGCGGTCGATGCGCACCTGCACCACCGGATTGTTGTAATCGAGATCGCTGTCGACCACCGCGAACAAGCCGCTGCTCCGCGCCTTGTGCTTGATCTCTTCCATCGCCTGGAACAGCACGCGGTAATCCTGTGCACTGCGCAACACCATTTGCACCGGCAAGCCGCCGCTCGATCCCGGCAAGGCCGGCAATTCGAAGGCGAAAATACTGACGCCTTCGACATCGTTGACGGCTGCCTGCAATTGCGCCTGGATTTGCGCCGCGCTGCGCTTGCGCTGGTCCCAGTCGGACAGGTTGATGCCGCCGATGCTGTTGGCCGGCGTTTCACCGCCGTGGATGATCCAGCGGCTGACGGTTTCCGGGAAGCGCGTATAGACTTCATCGAGTTTGTAGGCGAAACGTTCGACGTAATCGAGATTGGCGTGCTGCGGCGCCTTGATCGCGGTCAGGATGCTGGCCTGGTCTTCGCCCGGCGCCAGTTCGCGCTGCGGCATCTGGTACAGCCACGGCAAGCTCAGCAATACCACCACGGCAAAGCCCAGCATGGCCGGGCGATGGCGCAACGACCAGCCCAGCAGCGCCGCGTAGCGCCGCGTCAAGCCATCGAAAAACCACTCGGCGGCATGCGCCATGCGGCCCTCGTTCTGCTTGGCCGGCAACAGGAACGAGCTCATCACCGGCGACAGCGTCAGCGCCACCACGCCGGAGACGATCACCGCGCCGGCCAGCGTCAGCGCGAACTCCTTGAACAAGGCGCCGGTCAAGCCGCCCATCAGGCCGATCGGCGCATACACCGCCGCCAGCGTGATCGTCATCGCGATCACCGGCCCGGCCACTTCGCGCGCGCCGATCAGCGCCGCGGCCACCGGCGTCTTGCCTTGCTCGATGTGGCGGTGCACGTTTTCGACCACCACGATGGCGTCGTCGACCACCAGGCCGATCGCCAGCACCATGGCCAGCAAGGTCAGCAGATTGATGCTGAAACCGAACATCAGCATCAGGCCGGCCGCGCCCAGCATCGACAGCGGAATCGTCAGTACCGGAATCAGCACGGTGCGCATCGAACCGAGGCACACATAAATCACCAGCACCACGATCAGCAATGCTTCGACCAGCGTATGGACGACTTCATTGATCGAGGCCTGGATGAAACGCGCGGTCTCGAACGGCATTTCGGCGTGCACGCCGGGCGGCAAGGTCTTGCGGATTTCCGGCAACAGCTTGCGGATAGCGTCGACGATCACCAGCGGATTGCCGGACGGCGTGGCCGACAGGCCGATAAAGACGGCCGGCTTGCCATCCATCTGGCCGCTGCTGTCGGTCGCCGCCGCGCCCAGCTCGACGGTGGCGACGTCCTTCATGCGCACCAGGCCGTTGCCATCGTTGCGCAGCACCAGTTCACGGAAATCTTCCAGGCTGGTCAGGTCGGTATTGACGCTGATGTTCGATACCACGAACTGGCCCTTGACCTTGCCCGGCGCGGCCTGGAAATTATTGCGCCGCACCGCGTCGGCCACGTCGCTGGCCGTCAAGCCGCGTCCGGCCAGCCGGTCGGGATCGACCCACAACCGCATCGCCAGTGTCTGGCCACCGAACACTTGCACCTTGGCCACGCCGTCGATCGTCGACAGCATCGGTTCGACCACCCGCGTCAGATAATCGCTGAGCGCCGGCATGGCCAGGGTCTGGCTGGAAAAACCGATATAGGCGACCGCCGACGACTCGCCGGACGACCGTTCGATGACCGGATCGAACGCTTTTTCCGGCAGCTTGTAGCGCACCTGGTTGACCTTGGCCATCACTTCGGTCAAGGCCTGGGTCGAATCGCGGTTCAGCGCCATGCGCGCGGTGACCACGCTGTGGCCCTGCACCGTCGTCGACGACAGGTAATCGATGCCTTCGACCGAGGAAATCGCCTGCGCAATGGTTTGCGTCACGAAACCCTGCATCAAGTCGGCCGAGGCGCCCGGATATGCGGTGGTGACGGTGATGGTGGAACTTTCCAGCATCGGATATTCGCGGATCGGCAGGCGCTTCAGCGCCAATATGCCGAGCAACAGGATCAGCGTGCTGACCACCAGCGCCAGCACCGGCCGGCGTACGAACAGGTCGGTGAATTTCATGATGCCGTCTGCGCCAGGGTGTCATGCTTGACGGCCTCGACCTGCGCGCCATCGCTCAGCTTGACCTGTCCCGAGGTCACCACTTGCTGGCGCTCGCGCAAGCCGCTGGCGATCACCACCCGGCCCTCGGCCCGTTCGCCGGTCTTGACCGCCACCTTCTTGACCACCAGCAATTGCTTATCGTTGCGGGCGGCGACGAACACCGTGTCGCCATAGGCGGTGTAGGTGATCGCGGTTTCCGGCACCGTCAGCACCTCGGCGCTGTCGGTGCGCGGCACCTTGATGCTGGCGTACATGCCGGCCTTCAGGCCGCCGTCCGGATTGGCCAGCGTGGCTTGCAATTGCAGCGTGCGCGAGCGGGCGATCAGCGGTTCCAGCGCGCTGATCCTGGCCGTGAAGGTGCGTCCCGGATACGCGTCCAGCGTCACGCGCACCGGCTGGCCGAGCGCCAGTTGCGGACTGCTTTGTTCCTCCAGAGAAAAATTGACATACAGCGTGCGGGTATCGATCAGGCTGGCCACCGCATCGGCAGGATTCAGGTATTGCCCTTCATGCACCTTGCGGATGCCGAGCTGGCCGGCGAATGGCGCGCGAATGGTCTTTTGGGCGATCGCCGCCTCGGTCTGGCGCAATTCGCCGAGCGCCATGTCGCGCGCCGCCAGCGCGCT
Source organism: Janthinobacterium agaricidamnosum NBRC 102515 = DSM 9628 (assembly GCF_000723165.1). Classification (NCBI taxonomy): domain Bacteria; kingdom Pseudomonadati; phylum Pseudomonadota; class Betaproteobacteria; order Burkholderiales; family Oxalobacteraceae; genus Janthinobacterium; species Janthinobacterium agaricidamnosum. The sequence goes on along the minus strand of NZ_HG322949.1, from coordinate 240,582 downwards.
GTCGAGTTGCTCCCTGGTCGCGGCATTTTCCTGCAACAGCTTGCGCGAGCGGCCCAGCACCGCTTCGGCATGGCGCAATTGCGCCTGGCGGCGCAGCAAGTCGGCTTGTTCCGGCGCATCGTTCAATTGCAGCAGGATCTGGCCCGCCTTGACTTGCTGGCCAGACTCGAAATGGATGCGCGTGACGCGGCCCGCCACTTCGGCCGCCAGTTGCACCTGGCGCGCGGCTTCCAGTTCGCCGACGCCGGAATAGGCACTGGCCATGCTGCCGCGCTGCACGGTCGCCAGCGCCACCTTGAGCGGTGGATAGGCGTGCGGAACCGCCTCTTTGCTCGATGCGCTGCGGCTATACACGATACCGCCCGCAATAGCTGCGGACAAAGCAATCGCCACGGCGCTCCATAATTTTTTGCGCATGATAAACCTCTTGTAGTCAAAAACGCCCTGGCTTGGTTTTTATGCCAAAGGAACGTTGAACAGAAAAGAATGAATGAAGCGGTGAAGAATCATTTTTTCACTCGACAGTCATGGTGAAGCGTTTTAATATCCAAACATTGACTTGGATATTAGGCCAGTAAAATGAATTACGCAAGTAAACACTTGTTAAATAGCGGGACATTAATCGCGGCCGACGACAGCGGCGGCAACTTGCCGACGGCGGAGCGGATCCTGTTTTTCTTGAAAACCAAGGGACCGGCGTCGACCGCGACGCTGGCGCAACAACTCGACATCACGCCGGAAGCGGCGCGCCAGCAAATCCAGAAACTGGCCGCATCGGCATTGGTCGAAGGCCGCATGGAAGCGGCCAATGGCGTCGGCAGGCCAAGCCAGAACTGGGTCTTGACCGAGGCTGGCAACGACCGTTTTCCGGATACCCACGCGCAACTGACGGTGCAACTGATCGCTTCGGTCCGGCTCTTGTTCGGCGAAGAGGGGATGGATAAGCTGATTACCCAGCGCGAACAGGAAACCCGCGCCGTCTACCAGCAAGCGTGTACCGGCAGCAGCTGGCAACAGCGCTTGCAGCAACTGGCGCTGGTGCGCAGCAGCGAAGGGTATATGGCGCGCGCCGAGACCGATGGCGACGATGGCTTGCTGATCGAAGACCATTGCCCGATTTGCGCGGCGGCGCGCACTTGCCAGGGCTTTTGCCGCTCGGAATTGAACCTGTTCCAGGAAATCATCGGCAACGACGCGAGCGTGATACGCGAACAGCATTTGCTGGCGGGCGCAGGACGGTGCGTGTACCGCATCGTGCCGGTGCAAAAATAAATAGACTCACTACAAATCAGTAGAAAAATCTTCGTACAATCGTTTCATCAAAATGATAAATTTCTGACTAATCAATTGAATTTAAACGTTTTTTCATGATAGTATCGTTTCATGAAACGTTTCAATACTGAGCAAACATCTGCGGATCTGCTGAGCATATTGCGCCAGGAACGCACCGTCAGCGCTGCGGATCTTTTGGCTCGTTTGCAACAAACCCGGCCAAGCACCAGCCGCGCCACCATGATGCGCATGGTGCGCGAACTGGGCGATCAGGTGGTGGTGCGCGGCGCCGCGCGGCGCACCACCTACGCCGCGCGGCGGCCTATCCGCGGCAATGCCGAAGCGCTACCGCTGTACCGCATCGATCACGCGGGACGAGCCAGCCGCATCGCCCTGCTGGACCCGCTCTATCCGGCCGGTTGCGCCCTACTGTATGAACAAGCGCTGGAATGGCCGCGGGCGCCGGACATGCGCGATGGCTGGTTTCCCGGTTTACCTTATCCGCTTGACGATATGCGTCCGCAAGGTTTTCTTGGTCGCAATTTTGCCCATCATTACGCCCAATTGCTGCAAGTCGGCCCCGATCCGGCCAAATGGCAAGAAGACGAGGTGTTATTCGTTTTATCCAGCCTGGCTTCGGACAGCCCTGGCAATTACATACTCGGCGATCCCGCCTATCAGCACCATCTCGCTACCGTACGGCAGGGCTATCCGTTGATCGACGATGCCGCATTGCCAGAAGCGTATACAAGACTCGCGGCGGAAGCGATGCAAGACGGTGCGGCGGGCTCGTCGGCGGGTGGGGAATTTCCGAAATTTACCGCTTGCCGCTTGCTCGATGGCAAAGCCAATCACGTCATCGTCAAGTTTTCCGGCAACGATCAGACGCCCGGCGTACAACGCTGGTCCGACTTGCTGGTCTGCGAACACCTGGCGCTCGATGCGGTGGCCACGCAGTTGGCGCTGCCGGCGGCACGCAGCAGCGTGCACCGGCATGCCGGGCGCACCTTCCTGGAAGTCGAGCGTTTCGACCGCCATGGAGCATTCGGCCGCTCCGCGGTCTGTAGCTGGGCCGCACTGGAGGCGGCGCTGATCGGCGGCATGGCCGGCGAACCATGGAACAAGGCTGCCCATCGTTTATTGGCGGAAAAATACATCGGCCCGGAAACCCGCGACCAGATCGTCCTGTTATGGCATTTCGGACGCCTGATCGGCAATAGCGATATGCATGAAGGAAATCTCGCCTTCTTGCCGGGCGAGACCGCCGCGCCGTTGTCGCTGGCGCCGGCCTACGACATGCTGCCGATGCTGTACGCGCCGGTGCGCGGCGTCGAACTGCCGCAGCGCACTTTTGCGCCGCCATTCGCGTTGCCGGCCGAACGCCAGTCATGGCTGCTGGCCGCCAATGCCGCGCTGGCATTCTGGCAAAGCGCCGCCGCCGATCCACGCATCAGCGACGATTTCCGCGCCATCTGCGCCGCCAACCGACTGGAAGTCGCACGCCTGGCCGCACTGGCGCCGTAAGCGCTTACCGCAGTGTTCAGCCGCGCTGCCGCAACATGTCGACAAACGCTTGCGCGGCCGGCGACGCCGCGCCGGCGCTGGACACCACCAGCCTGCAATGGGTAGTCAACGCTTACACGCTGGTTTTCGCCAGCCTGTTACCGACGGCCGGCGCCTGTCGCGACCATGCGCGCAAGGTGTTACTGCACAGTTCGATGGCCTTGCTGCCGCATGCGTATCCGCCGGCCGGGCGGATCGGCGCCGTGCTGATGTCGATCGGTTTGCCTCAGCAAACCCATTCCGTAGGATAAGTCCCACATCATTGGGCGGTGTGCACCCACTAGCACTCGCCATCCAGCTTGTTATGATTTCTATCACTCAACTTTAGACGCAGGAGAAACCGATGCCCGCATTCTCGACGGCGCCGTTGCGCCACGCCATCCTGTTCAGTTTGCTCGGCACGGCGGCCGGCGCGGCCCTGGCCGATCCCTCTCCGGCGCTGGACCGGGTCAGCATTTCGGGCGGCGCGTTTTATGCCGAACCGCGCATCAAGATCGGTGCCGACACCAATTTCGGCCGCATCGATACGCCGGAAGACAAGCAGGGCCACACCACGATTCCGCGCATCAAGGCAGACTTGCTGCTGGGCGACAAACACGGCCTGGCCTTCGACTATTACCGCTACGACAAATCCTACCATCCTGCCGTCTCCGGCAATGGCGTCGTCAACGGCCAGCCGGCGTCCGGCAACGCCCAGCTGAGCGCCGACTTGCGGCTGGACCTGGCGCAACTGGCCTATAAATGGTGGATCGGCAGCGGCAACGACGTGATCGGCATCGGCGCCGGCGCCGCGTATTACCACGCCAGCATCGACGGCACCGCCAGCGGCGTGGTCAACGGCGTGGCCGGCAGCGGCACCGAATCGATCAGCGAAAACGCCTTCGCGCCGCTGCTGGAAATCGGCTGGCGCCACGCGTTCACGCAGGACTTGCGGATGTATGCGGAAGCGTCCGGCATCAAGAAGAACGGCGGCCGCATCAATGGCCACATTTACGGCGGCAATATCGGCGTCGAATGGTTCCCGTGGAAAAATATCGGCCTGGTCGCCGATTACGGCATTTCGAAAATCAAGCTGAACCGCGACAGCGACCGCGGCGCCGACTTGAATATCCGCCTGACCGGACCGTCGGCCTATGTGAAAGTGCGGTTTTAATGCACTAACAGCAGCGTGGCGGTGACGATCAGCACCGAGCAAAATGCCAGCCGCAGCCACGCGGCGGGCAGCCGGTGCGCCAGCGCCACGCCCCACGACACGCTGAGCAAGCCGCCCAGCGCCAGCGCAATGCCGACTTGCCAGTTGACATAACCCGCCTGCGCATAGCTGAACAGCGCCACCACCGAGCCGGGGATCACCAGCCCCAGCGCCACGCCCTGCGCCCTGGTCTGCTGCCAACCGAACAGGCTGGCCAGCACCGGCACGGCGACCATGCCGCCGCCGATGCTGAACAGGCCGGACATGGCGCCGCTGAGCAAGCCGACCAGCGGCAGATAGCGCTCCGGCAACGGCGTCGCCGCCTTGGCCAGCGGCCGGCTTCGTATTTGCCGGATGAAATACAGCGCCAGCACGATCAGGAAACAGGCGAAACCGAACCGCAATTGTCCGGACGATACGCGCGACGCGAAATGCGCAGCCAGTCCGGCCGATAACACCGCCAGCACACACATGCCGGCGGTCGCGCGCAAGTCGATGACATTGCGCTGCCGATAGCGGACGAAGCCGATCAGCACGTTCGGCGCGATCATCACCAGCGCCGTGCCTTGCGCCAGGTGCTGCTCCATGCCATACAAAAATCCCAGGACCGGAATCGCGATCAAGCCGCCGCCGATGCCCAGCAAGCCGCCGATGGCGCCCAGCAGCACGCCCAGTCCCAGGTTCAGCACGGTTTGCAGCAGCAGGTGTTCAGTCATGAATGGTCATTATTGGATGGTACGCATAGGTGTGCCGCGTCAGCGCGGCCGCCGATGGTAGCAAGATTATCGGCATTCAAGATTATTTTTAGTGATCAAGGAAGAATCGAGGCAAGCCCGGTTGCAATTGAATACATCTTTCTCAATTGAAAAACATCTTGTTTCATTTGCCAAACATCTGCATGCGCCGTTCACAACTATGATGAAAATATTACAGTAAGGATACTTTTATCAAGGCGGCTTATTCCGGTAAACTCCCGGACTAATGTGAAGAGACCATCATGCATACAATATGGAATAAACCTGCCAGAGCCAGCCTGCTGGCGATATGGGCGCTGGCGCTGTGCGGCGGCGCCATGGCGCAGGACGCGATCCGGGTATCGCAACTGGCATGGAACGGCCTGGCGCCATCCGACAAGAAGTTGATACAACAGCGCTATATCGTCGAACTGGCAGCGCCGGACACCTTCGCCACCGTGGTCGACAATCCCGGCGTCGACGAATCGACGCCCGCCACCACCATTCACGCCGATAAGGGCGCCGCGCAAGCCTCGGCGGACTATCTGGACAAAGCTGAAAAGGAAGGCAATTATTCGCGCGCCAAGCACCGGGCCGCGGAGCTGGCCGGCAGGGCGGCCGGCGCGGCGCTCGACACGCCGGCCAAGACGCAGTTCCGCTTCAACTACACACTGCAATTTGCCGATGGCAGTATCAAGAGTTACCAGCAAGTGCGGCGCGACCGCTTCGGCCACGCGCTGGGTACTTGTATCCTGGTACCGGAATACACCGTCTCCGATGAACCCTTGTGCAATCAAACCGCCGCAGCCTTGAGAACCGCTTACTTCCCGCGATTGCAGCCGCAGCCGTCGGTTTCCGCCCGCGCCGCAGCGGACAAGGGCCAGGTGATGTGCCAATTGGGTACCATCGTCGCGGCCAGCAGCAGCGCCGAAAAATGTCAGGCGGCCCAAGGGAGGGTAGTGCAATGAAAGCGCTCTTATTGAAAATGGCGATGGTCGCGGCGGCACTCGCCCTGGGCGGCTGCGCCAGTTATACCTACAATGGCGTCGAATACAATTCCAGGAACGACTTGATGCAAGCGGTGGAAACCGCACACGGCAAGTCGTTGGCCCAGGTCGTGCCGCTGCAACGGGCGCTCAGCGCTAAAAAACTGATCGTCGCGATACCGAGCGCAGACACCAGCTATCGGGAAAAAACAAGAACTTTCAACTTGCAATTTGGCAATGACCCGAGTTTTATCAGTGATGCGGAATTCGCCACGCAGGCGCTGGCCAGTCACCGTGAAAACAAGGGCTTGGCCGACGCACTGGCAAAAAAGAATATTTTCAGTTCGGTACAGTTACTGGATCGTCAATCCCGGGCCGGCACCATCGTCCCCGCCGACGATGCCGACACCTTGTACCTGATCTATACCGGCGCCGACGTCAGCCGCTGGTATTACGATTCGCAACGCTCTGGGCGGCAGGAACTTTCCTATGACCAAACCAGCCTGACCACGGAAGGCCGGATGCAGGCATTTATCGACGCCGTGCTGGCCCAGGTCATCCGGCAATAAACGCCCCTGGCATACGCGTCAGTTCAGCACCTGGCTGCGCCAGCAATCGCGGCCCGCCGCCTTGGCCTGGTACAACGCTTGGTCGGCCCGCGCCAGCATCTCGGCGGCGCTGAAGCGCGGCGCCGCGGCGGCGTCGGCGTAGGCCACGCCGATGCTGCTGGCAATCCGGTAATCGATGCCGTCGCTATCGTGCAGCGTGACCGGCTGGCGCATCGCGGCGCGGATTTTCTCCGTCACCAGCGCCGCCGCTTCCAGCGACGCGACTTGCGGCAGCAACACGACAAATTCATCGCCGCCGAGGCGCGCCACGATATCGGCGCCGCGCACCGCGCCACGGGTGCGCCTGGCGAATTCCCTGATCAGCGCATCGCCGGCCGCATGGCCGTAACGGTCGTTGACTTGCTTGAAGTGGTCGATATCGAGGAAGAGCAATGCCACGCCGTCGCTGCTGGAAGGCGAACGCAGCAGCCGGTCTTCCAGCAGCGCCATGAAGGCGGAACGGTTCAGCAAGCCCGTCATCTGGTCCAGCGTGGCGCGGTCGCGCAGGGTTTCCTCGCGCAGGCGCTGTTCGGTGACGTCCCAGCCGACGATATAAAAGCCGGTGACTTGCCCTTCCGCTTCACGCTGCGGCAAATAATGGGTTTCAAACTGGCGCAACTTGCCATCCTTCAAGCGGCTTTGATCGAATTCGGCGCAGATCCCCTGCACGGCGCGTTCGATGTGTTCCTGGACAAACTGGTATTGCTCCTCACCGAGGAAGTCGTGCATGGTGCTGCCGACGATCTGCGCGGCGTCGGCGGCGAACGACAGGTAATAAGCCCGGTTGCAATAACGGTAGCATTGCCCGGCATCGACAAACGCCACCAGCGCCGGTATCGCATCGGTGACCTGACGCAGCATCGCTTCCTTCAACCTTAAACTTTCTTCGGCGCGGATGCGTTCGCTGATATCGCTGGAACTGATGCTCAAGCCATCGCCGGTCTTGACCACTTCGTGATAAATCCAGCGCAGTTGCCCTGGTCCATGGCCAAGGTCGAGACAGAATTGTTCGGCCAGCGGTTCGCCGCTGTCGACCGTGCGGATGAATTTATCCAGCATGCCGGCGCTGACATGTGGCGGCAGCAATTCGCACAGCCGGCGGCCGATGATCTGTTCGCGCGGCAGCCCCAGCACGGCTTGCGCCACCTGGTTGACATACTCGAAGCGGAAATCGACGATCTTGCCGTCGTCATCGCGCACACTGTGCAGCAGGCTGTAGGCGTCCAGGTGCGATTCGGCGGCGCTGATAAAACGTTCGGCATTGGCTTCCGCTTCCTGCTTGGCCAGTTGCAACTGGGCCAGCGCCATTTCCAGTTCATGGGTGCGGATCTTGACACGGCTTTCCAATTCCCCGTGCAAGCTGGCCAGCGCCATTTGTGCATGCTTGCGGGCATCAATGTCATTGATCACCGATAAAAAATACAGCGGATGGCCGGCATGGTCGCGCAGCAGCGATACCGTCAATTCGGCCCACACATGGCTGCCGTTCGCATGCAGGTAGCGCTTTTCCATGGTGTAGGTGCTGATCTGTCCCGCCAGCAATTGCGCCACTTGCGCCAGGTCGCCCGCCAAGTCCTCGGCATGGGTGATTTCCTGGAAACTGGTACTCAGCAGCGCCGCCCGCTGATAGCCGAGCATATCGCACAGCCGCTGATTTACTTGCAGCCACTTGCCATCGAACGATAGCAGCGCCATGCCGACCGCGGCTTGCGCAAAGGTATTATTGAGCAGCGCTTCCGAGCGCGTGTAGCGCAGTTGCGCCGACTTGACTTGCGCGTCGACTTCGCTGGCCTGGAAATACTGTTCCACCATCACCGCAAAATCCCGCAGCGCCAGCAAATCCTGCGCCGACATGCCGCGCGGCTGGCGGTCGATCAGGCACAGCGTACCCAGTGCATGGCCCTGGCGGCTGCGTATCGGCTGCCCCGCGTAAAACCGCAGATACGGCTCGCCGGTCACCAGCGGATTGCCGGCGAAACGCGCATCGAGCAAGGCGTCTTCGACCACCATCGGCCCATCGTCGAGAATTGCATGGCCACAAAAAGAAATATTACGCGCGGTTTCGCTGGTGCCCAGTCCGACCCGCGATAAAAACCATTGGCGTTCCTTGTCGATCAGCGACACCAGCGCAATCGGCACATCGAACAGGCGCGCCGCCAGCCGCGTGATACGGTCCAGTTCCGGCTGCGACGCCGCGTCGAGGAAATGGAGTGCGTGCAAAGCGGCAAGACGCTTCAGCTCATCCGCCGGTTCCGCCGGCGCCTGCCAATTCAAGTCGGGTTGTGCCTGCTCCATGGCGCGATTTTTATGGTTAGATAGACAGCAGTGTTTCATTCCTGCCGGCGCAGGTCAAGGAAATCGTCGCCATGGAAAGCGATCAATTGCTGCAGAGCAAACAACATTGCCACATGAAGACCTTCTCCGGCACACAGGGAGCGTTGCACGCCGGTGAATTGCCGGCGCGGAAAAATAAGCTGCAATTGGACGACGCCACTCAAGAAAATGTGCAATGCTCTTTTTGCCATTCATGAAGCCCAGGCTCACAATTGCCATCGCACAAACAAATGTCACCGTCGGCGACGTTGCCGGCAACACGGCCGCACCCATCGTGCGGATCCGCTCGCGCGCCTTCGGCAGCGGCCGCCAATTGCCGATCACCGCAACATATTGAAAGACCGACATATGACTACCGTTCAACATACCGATGCCGCCGTGCTGATCGGCCGCTTCCAGCCGTTTCACAATGGCCATGCGGCCTTGCTCAGGGCCGCGCTGGATAATGCGCCCCACGTGGTGGTGGTGCTCGGCTCGTCGTTCCATGCACGCAGCGCCAAGAACCCGTTCACGTGGCAGGAGCGGGCCGCGATGATCGCCAACACACTGCCGGAACAAGACCGGCCGCGCGTATCTTACGTGCCGGTGCGCGATTATTACGAAGATACCCGCTGGGCCAGCGAAGTGCGCGCGGCCGTCGAACGCGCCGCGCCGCAGGCGGAAAACATCGCGCTGATCGCGTATTTCAAGGATGCGTCCAGCTATTACCTGAACCACTTTCCGCAGTGGCGCCAGGTGGCCATCGCCGACGGTCCCGCTATCGACGCCACCCGCATCCGCCGCGTCCTGTTCGAGGCGGAAAATGTGGCCGTGTCGCTGAGCGTGATCGAGGAACTGGTGCCGGCCGCGATACGCCACTACCTGCAAGCATGGAGCTTGCTGCCCGGTTATGCGGCGCTGGTGCAGGAACATGCGGCGGTCGAAGCGTACCAGACCGCATGGCGCAGCGCGCCGTATCCACCGATTTTTTCGACCGTCGACGCGGTCGTCAAGACCGCCGGCCATGTGCTGCTGATACGCCGCAACGGTTTTCCCGGCAAGGGCTTGTGGGCGCTGCCGGGCGGTTTCCTGGAACAGCGCGAACGGCTGCTGCAAGGCGCGATACGGGAACTGATCGAAGAGACGCAACTGGGTGTCTTGCCGCCATCGCTGACCGAGGCGCTGGCCGAGGTCGCGGTATTCGACCATCCCGAGCGCAGCCAGCGCGGCCGCACGGTGACCCACGCCCACTTCTTCGATTTGAATACGCAACAGTTACCTGCAGTCGCAGCGTCCGACGACGCGGCGCTGGCCCAGTGGACGCCGATCGCCCAGCTGCTATCGATGGAAGAACAGTTTTTTGAAGACCACTTTCATATACTCAATCACTTCTTGCGGCTGACACCATAAACAGCGGCGCCGACACCGTCAATGTATCGATCAGCGTGCGCACCATCGCATTCTGCTGCAAGGTGTCGCGGCGCACGCAGATGCGATGGTGGCGCAAGGCCCATTCGTCTTCCAGCGCGATCACCGCCAGTTGCCGGTGATCGTCAGCGGCCAGGGTCGACAGCGGCACGATGGTCAGCCCGGCGCCGGCTGCCACCAGGTTCAGGATCGAACGGTGGCTGGACACCTGCACCCGGATATCCAGCGTCTGCCCGAGCGCCGACGCCTGGTTCGTCAAAAAAGCATGCAGGCTGGTGCCGTTTTGCAGCGAGATAAACGGATAGTCGAGGCAGCGCCGGAAACGCATCGCGGCCATGCCATCGAAACCGTATGAGCGCGGCGCCACCAGCACGAAGCGGTCTTCGCGGTATCGGATGAATTGCAGCGACGGTTCGTCGGACGTCACCGTGACGATGCCGAGATCGGCGCGGCCGCTGGCAACGGCGGCCACGGTCTCGGTCCCCATGCGCTCTTCCAGCGTGACCCGGACTTGCCGGTTGGCTTCAAAAAAACGCGCCAGGTCGTGCGGCAAAAAAGAGCTGATCACATTGTTGTTGGCGAACAGCGTCACCCGTTGCGCCAATCCGGCGACAAACGGCGACAGGTCGGCGTGCATCTGCTCCAGCTGCGCATTGCAGCGCCGCACATGGTCGAGCATGATCAAGCCGGCTTGCGTCAGCGTCACGCCGCGCGGCTCGCGCACGAACAGCGGCGTGCCGACGGCGTCTTCCAATCCCTTCAGGCGCAGGCTGACCGTCGACGACGCCAAGTGGCAGCGCAACGCGCCGCGCGTCAGGCTGCCCTCGTCGGCCACGGCAAGAAAGATTTTCAGATCGGTCAGTTCATAACGGGTCGACAAGTATTCCCTCCATCATCAGCGCCAGCCCGGCGTTCGGAAAATACAAACACAGCCTTTGCGAATGCTCGCTTGTCCAGTTTTTTTACGCCTTCAATAATAGCCGGACGACATGCCAGCGCAAGGCCGAATTCCCGGCGCGCATCCATCGAAAGACTCCAGCATCATGATACTCCACGCTCACTCCGCAACCGGGATGGCCTCCGCCACCCTGACCGAGCCCGCCTATTCGGGCGCCTTCGTCAGCGAGGGCTTCGGCATCGCTCCCCCGGTAGCGATTTATTCCGACGAACTGGGCGGCTTGCGGCTGGCCGCCAAGGACGTGTTCGCGCTGGCCGGCCAGCGCATCGGCGCCGGCAATCCGGCATGGCTGGCCGGCCAGCAGCCGGCGTCCGGCTCGGCGCTGGCCATCGAGCTGCTGCTGGGCGCCGGCGCGGCCTGGGTCGGCAAGACCGTCACCGACGAACTGGCATTCAGCCTGATGGGCATCAACCGGCACTACGGCACGCCGGTCAATCCGGCCAGCCCGCTGCGGCTCCCCGGCGGCTCGTCGTCCGGTTCGGCCGTCGCGGTAGCGGCCGGCCACGCCGATATCGCGCTCGGCACCGATTGCGGTGGTTCCTGCCGCCTGCCGGCCAGCTATTGCGGCATCTGGGGCATACGCCCGACGCAGGGCGTGATCGCCAAGAACGGCTGTTTTGCGCTGGCGCACAGCTTCGATACCGTGGGCTGGTTCGCCGCCGACGGCGCCAGCCTGGGCGCGGTATTCAAGGTACTGGCACAGCAGGAGATACCGTCAAAACACGCTGCCGTGCTGCATATCTCGGACGATGCGCTGGCCGGGTGCTCGCCCGCCGTCAACCGCGCGTTTGAAGCGGCGCTGGCCGACCTGGCCGCGCGCTTCGACAAGCGGCATGTGCCATCGGGACGATTGCCACTGCCGCCATGGGCGCAAGCGCATCGGGTGCTGCAATCGGCTGAAATCTGGCAACAGCACGGCGCCTGGGTCACCGCGCACGGCGACAGCCTGGGATCCGACGTGCGGCGCCGTTTTGACAACGCGGCAGCGGTGACGCGGCAAGACGTTTCCAGTCAACAAATTGTGCGCATACAAGCGATGACCACGCTGACAGCCTTGCTGCCGGGATTGCACGACTTCCTGCTGCTGCCGACCGCGCCCGACATCGCCCCGCTATGCGATGCGAGCGACGCCACGCTCGACCATCACCGGATCAATGCGCAACACCTGCTGTGCATCGCCGGCCTGGCCGGCTTGCCGCAAGTAAGCATGCCGTGGATACAAATCGACGGTGCGCCCGTCGGCCTGTCGCTGATCGGCTGCCGCGGCAACGATGCCGGCCTGATCGCGGCGGCGCAAGCGGTCCATGCGACGCTTGCCGGCTGAACGCCAGCAACCCTGATCGTCCTTCCCATAACAATAAAGACTGCATCGATTGCACACGGAGACCACCATGCTACGCAAACTTCATCTGGATAAACTCTACCTCCAGGTGCTGGTCGCCATCGCGATCGGCATCGTGCTGGGCCATGTCGCGCCATCCGTCGGCGCCGACATGAAGCCGCTCGGCGACGGCTTCGTCAAGCTGATACGGATGATCATCGGACCGATCATCTTTTGTTCCGTGGTCAGCGGCATCGCCGGCATGAAAGGCGTCGGCCAACTGGGCCGCGTGGCCGGCAAGGCGTTCATTTATTTTGAAATCGTGTCCACCTTCGCGCTGCTGATCGGCCTGGCCGCGACGCATCTGCTGCGGCCCGGCGCCGGCTTCAATATCGATCCGGCCACGCTCGACGCCAAGGCGGTCGCCTCGTACGTATCGAAGGCGCACGGCCCGGGCGCCACCGAATTTTTCCTGCACCTGATTCCCGACACGCTGGCATCGGCCTTCGTGCAGGGCGACATCCTGCAAATCCTGGTGGTGGCGATCCTGTTCGGCGTCGCCTTGAGCGCGCTGGGTGAAACAGGCAAGCGTATCAATGACTGGATCGACGGTTTGTCGCAAGTATTGTTTGGCATCGTCAAGCTGATCACCCGCCTTGCGCCGATCGGCGCGTTCGGCGCGATCGCCTTCACCATCGGCAAATACGGCGTGGTGTCGCTGATACCGATGCTGAAACTGATCTTCACGCTGTACCTGACGTGTTTCCTGTTTGTCGTCATCGTGCTGGGCGGCATCGCCAAATGGTGCGGCTTCAGCATCTTCCGCTTCCTCGCCTACATCAAGGAAGAATTGCTGGTGGTGCTGGGCACCAGTTCCGGCGAATCGGTATTGCCGCAAATGATGTCCAAGCTGGAAAAAATGGGCTGCGCCAAATCGGTGGTCGGACTGGTGATACCAACCGGCTATTCGTTCAACCTGGACGGCACCAATATCTACATGACGATGGGCGTGCTGTTCATCGCCCAGGCGCTGAATATCGAACTGAGCTGGAGCCAGCAATTGAGCATCATCGCCATCGCCATGCTGATGTCCAAGGGCGCCAGCGGCGTCACCGGCGCCGCCTTCATCACGCTGGCGGCGACGCTGGCCGTGGTGCCGGCGGTGCCGGTGGCGGGACTGGTGCTGATCCTCGGCGTCAATCGCTTCCTCAGCGAATGCGTCGCGCTGACCAATGTGACCGGCAACGGCGTGGCCACGGTGGTGGTGTCGGCCTGGGAAGGCAAGCTGGACCGCGATGCGATGCGCCTGGCGCTGGGCGGTCCGCCGCAGGCCCGCGAACCTGGCCCCGCAGGCACGGCTTGATCGTCCGGTCCGAATGATTAGGCCGCGATCTTGCCTGGCCATTCCAGTGCGCTTCTCATCTGTTCCAGCAATGCNCGCCGGCCGTTGAATGATCGAAAAGTGATCGCCGCGCAGCTCGACTACCCGCGCCTCGGCNCCGGGTGCGGGCTTGCCAGCCTTGCAGGCGGGCGCTGACCGATTCGATGTCGTCGTCGGCNGCCGAGCGCCAGGATGCGCGTGTGTTCCAGTACCGCCAACGACGGTTGCCAGGTTTCGATNCAGGCGGAAGTCGGCGCGCAGCATCGGCAGCAGCAATTCCATCAGTTCATCCTCGGCCAGNCACCTCCGGCGGCGTGCCGCCCAGCCGCCCCAGCGCGGCGCGGAACTGCCGCTGGTCGAGNGCCGTGCAGCGGCGCCTGCTGACGCGCCAGGCCGGGCGCGCCGCGGCCGCTGACCAGCAGNCCATTCGGGCGGCGTGACGTCCGGCTCGGCCGCGAAACGCGCCGCCAGCTCCCACGCGATNCGCGGCGCCCATGCTGTGGCCGCAGATCGACCAGCGCCGCCGGCACAGCGGCCGGATCGCNTTCGGCCAGCTGATCGACCAGTTGCGCCATCGCGCCGATGGCCTCTTCGCCAATCCGGCCNGTCGCGCCCCGGCAACAGCAGCGGGCAGACCTGGACCAGGTCGCCCAGCGCTTCCGGCCANCTGCCTGAAAACGCTGCCGCCGCCACCGGCGTACGGCAGGCAAAACAGCAAGGGCCGCTGNATCTTCGATCAGCGGTTCCAGCCAGCGATTCTGTTGTTTCAATCTTTTGCTCCCTGATTAACTTGGATGATCTTGAACGTCTTGAGCGCCGGCGGCGCAGCGCCGCAGCGCCGCCGCCAGCGCGCCGCCCAGCGCCGCGCCGGCCGGCCCGGACAGCATCGACACATGGTCGCCATCGCAGCGATGCGAGCGCACCGCCGCGCCGCTGCACGCGGCCCATTCGAGTCCGAAATCGGCGTCATGCGCGGCGCAGTTCCAGACCTCGGGCGCGCGCCGCAAACGCGGCAGCGGTGCCACCGGCAGCAAGGCCAGCCTGCCGAAGGCGCGGTCCAGCGCCGCCAGTTCAGCCGTGTCGCCGGCGTCGGCGCACAGGCCGGCGCGCGCCAGCATGGCGAGGATCAGGCGCCAGCGCGCCTGGCTGTCGGCCAGCGCCGCGAACTGCCGCCGCTCGAACGCCATGCCGTGCGCCCCGGCCGCCGCGGCGCAGGCCACCGCGATGTACATGCAGCGTTCCAGCGGATCGGCGGCGGCCGCCAGCGGCACCGTGCCGGGCGCCAGCGGCACACTGTCGAGCACGCCAAGGAATTCGATGCGCTCCCCTTCCGCCTCCAGCTGCGCGGCGATGTGCGCGGCCAGCACGCCGCCGTAGGAGTGCCCGGCCAGCCGGTACGGCCCGGCTGGCTGGCGGCCGCGGATCGCCGCCACCGAGCGCGCCACCAGCGCTTCGAAGCTGTCCGGCAGCGCCGCTTCGTGGCCGCTCAGCTGCAACGCGGCGACGGCATAGCCATGCCGCACCAGCGCCGCCGCCACACTGGCGTAGGAGGTCACGCGGCCGCCGATGTCGTGCAGCAGGAACACGGTGTTCGCCTCCGGCGCACCGCCCAGCGACACCAGCGCGCCGGCGTCCCCGCTTGCGGCGGGCGCGCCGCGGTGCGCGTCCATCCAGGCGGCCAGGGCGCGCGGCGTCGGCGCGGCGAACAGCGCGGCGACCGGTATGCTGGCGCCCAACGCGATGCGGGCCTGCTGCACCAGGCGCAGCCCCAGCAGCGAATGGCCGCCCGACTCGAAAAAGTTGTCGAGCACGCCGGCCCGGTCGCGGCCCAATACCTCGGCCCAGATCGCCGCCAGCGCCGCCTCCTGCGGCGTGTCCGGCGCGACATAACCGGACTCGCCGCGCGCCATGTCCGGCGCCGGCAAGGCCTGGCGGTCGATCTTGCCGTTCGGCGTCAGCGGCCATTGCTCCAGCACGATGAAATGGGCCGGCACCATGTACTCCGGCAGCAGCCGCGCCAGCGCCGCGCGCAGTGCCGGCGGCGCCAGGCTGTCCTGCCGCGCATCCGCGCGCGCCAGCAGATAGGCCGCCAGGCGCTTGTCGCCGGGCGCATCCTCGCGCACCAGCACCAGGCCCGCGCTCACGCCAGGCAGGCTGGCCAGCGCGGCCTCGATCTCATCGAGTTCGATGCGGAAGCCGCGGATCTTGACCTGCTGATCGATGCGGCCCAGGTATTCGATATTGCCATCCGCCAGATAGCGCGCCAGGTCGCCGGTGCGGTACATCCTGGCGCCGGGCGCGGCGCCGAACGGATCCGGCATGAACTTGTCCGCGCTCAGGTCGGCGCGCCGCAGATAGCCGCGCGCCAGGCCGTCGCCGGCGATATGCAGTTCGCCCGCGACGCCGACCGGCACCGGCTGCAATCCGCCATCGAGGATGTAGATGCGGGTGTTGGCGATGGCGCGCCCGATCGGCACGATGCCGCGCGCATCGTCCGGCGCGGTGCGGTATACCGAGGCCCAGACCGTGCCTTCGGTCGGGCCGTATTCGTTATACAGCTCGACCTGCGGCCAGCGCGCGTGGCTGCTGCGCACCAGTTCCGGCGCGCAGCTTTCGCCGGCGACGATGGCCTGGCGCAGCGCCCAGTCCGGCGCCGGCTGGCAGGCGCGCAACAGTTCGGCATACAGCGACGGCACACACAGCAGCGTGCTGACTTGCTGCTCGCGGATCAGCGCCGCCAGCAGCGCCGGGTCGCGCACGCTGTCATCGTCGGGCACCAGCAGCGTGGCGCCGCTCAGCAGCGAGCCGAAGATCAGCGCCACCGAACTGTCAAACGATACCGGCGACATCAGCAGGTGGCGCCCCGCCGGCCGGTAATAGCCGATGCGCGCCGCGGTCGATGCCGCCAGGTTGCGGTGGCAAATCTGCACGCCCTTCGGCTTGCCGCTGGAACCGGAAGTGTAGATGACGTAGGCCAGCTGCTCCGGCAGCGTGGCATCCGGCGGATTATTGTCGTCGCCACGCACCGCCGCCACCTCTTCGTCGTCGAGGCAGACGGCGGCGATGCGCTCCATGCCGTCCAGCGGCAGGCCGGGCAACAGGCGGCGCTGGGTCAGCAGCACCGGCGGCCGGGCGTCTTCCAGCATATGGCGCAGCCGCTGCGGCGGATGGGCCGGGTCGAGCGGCACATAGGCGCCGCCCGCTTTCAGGATGCCGAGCAGGCCGACGATCATGTCGGCCGAGCGCGCGACGCACAGGCCGACCAGCGTCTCGGGTCCGACACCGAGCCCGCGCAGATGGTGCGCCAGCCGGTTGGCCCTGGCGTTCAGCTCGGCGTAGCTCAGTTCCAGCGCGCCGAAGCGCAGCGCCGGCCGGTGCGGCGTCCGCGCGGCCTGCGCCTCGAACAGCCGGTGCACGCCGACCGTGTCCGGATAGGGCGCGGCGGTGGCGTTCCATTCGACCAGCAGGCGGTTTCTTTCGGCCGGGCTTAACATTGCCAGGTCGCCGATCCGGCACGACGCATCGGCGGCGACGGCGCCCAGCAGTTCGTTGTAATGGCCGGCCATGCGCGCGATCGTCGCGGCATCGAACAGGTCGGTGTTGTATTCGAACGCGGCCAGCAGCCGGCCCTCCTGCTCGATCAGATTCAGCGTCAGGTCGAACTTGGCGACGGTATTCGGCGCCTGCAGCGGGCGCAGCGTCAGGCCGGGCAGTTGCAGGGTATCCATCGGCGCATTCTGCAGCACCAGCATGACCTGGAACAGCGGCGCATGGCTCAGATGGCGTTCCGGCTTCAGCGCTTCGACCAGTTGCTCGAACGGCACGTCCTGGTGCGCATAGGCGCCGAGCGCCGTGGCCCGCACCTGCCGCAGCAGGCTGGCGAAGCTGTCGCCGCGCTCGACCCGCGCGCGCAGCACCAGCGTATTGACGAAGAAGCCGATCAGGCCTTCCGTCTCGGCCCGGTTGCGGTTGGCGATCGGCGTGCCGATGCACAGGTCGGCCTGGCCGGAGTAGCGCGACAGCAGCACGCTGAAAGCGGCGGCCAGCGTCATGAACAGCGTCGCCTGCTGTTGCCGGCCGAGCGCCGCCAGTCCGGCCAGCGTGGCCGCCGGCACGTCGAACGGCAGCGTGGCGCCGCGATAGCTTTGCAGCGGCGGACGCGGACGGTCGGTCGGCAGGGCCAGCAAGGCCGGCGCGCCGGCCAGTTGCGCGCGCCAGTAATCGAGCTGGCGCTGCAATACCGCGCCGCTCAGCCAGGTCCGCTGCCAGTGGGCGAAGTCGCCGTACTGCAGCGGCAGCGGCGCCAGCGGCGACGCCTGCCCCTCGACCCAGGCGCCATCGGCATACGCGGCATACAGCGCCGCCACTTCGCGCACCAGCACGCCGATCGACCAGCCGTCGGCGACGCTGTGGTGCACGGTGAACAGCAGCACATGCTCGCTGTCGTCCAGCCGCAGCAGCGCGGCGCGGATCAGCGGCCCGCGCGCCAGGTCGAACGGCGCGGCCGCCTCGGCCCCGGCCAGCGCATGCGCGCGCGCCTCGCGCTCGGCTGGCGCCAGCCCGCCCAGATCGGTCAGCGGCAATCCCAGTTCCAGCCGCGGCGCGACCAGCTGCACCGGAGCGCCGTCGCGCGCCGCGAAGGTGGTGCGCAGCACGGCGTGGCGCGCGACGATCTGGTTGATCGTGCGCCGCAACGCCGCCACATCGAGCCGGCCGCCGAGGCGCAGCGCGGCCGGAATATTGTACAGCGCGCTGCCGGGCTCCAGCTGGTCGAGGAACCACAGGCGCTGCTGGGCGAACGACAGCGGCGGCGCCGCGTCGCCGATTGTCGCGCGGGCCGGCGGGATCGTCGCCGGCGCATCGTGCCGTTGCGCCGGCACGATGCGCTGCGCCAGGGCCGCCACGCTGGGCGCCTCGAACATCACGCGCAGCGGCAGCTCGGCGCCGAACGCCACCCGCACTTTCGACATCACCTGGGTGGCCAGCAAAGAATGCCCGCCCAGCGCAAAGAAATTGTCTTGCGCGCCGACCTTGTCCAGGCCCAGCACCTCGGCCCAGATCGCCGCCAGCGCCTGTTCGACCGGCGTCGCCGGCGCGACATACGCCGCCTCGCTGCGGCTGGCGCCGGGGGCCGGCAGCGCGCGGCTGTCGACCTTGCCGTTCGGCGTCAGCGGCAACCGCACCAGTGCGATGAAATGCGCCGGCACCATATATTCCGGCAGCGTTTGCAGCAGCGCGGTACGCAGCAGCACCGGGTCGAGCGCGGCGCCGCCCGCCTGCGGCACCAGGTAGGCCACCAGGCGCGTGTCGCCCGGCGCATCTTCGCGCGCCCGCACCGCGACGTCGCGCACGGCCGGCAGCGCCAGCAGCGCCGCCTCGATTTCGCCCAGCTCGACGCGGAAGCCGCGCAACTGCACCTGGTTGTCGATGCGGCCCAGGTACACCATGTCGCCGTTTTCCAGCAGCTTGGCCAGGTCGCCCGAGCGGTACAGCCGTTCGCCCGGCAGGTAGGGATGGTCCACGAAACGCTCGCGCGTCAGTTGTTCCCGGTTCAGGTAGCCGCGCCCGACGCCCAGGCCGCCGACGCAAATCTCGCCCGGCACGCCGGCCGGCAGCAGGCGCTGGCGGTGATCCATGATGTAGGTGGTGGTGGTCGGGATCGGCCGTCCGATATTGCTGGCGCCGCTATGCATGTCGTCGTCGCCCAGGCGCTTGAACGTGACGTGCACGCAGGTTTCGGTGATGCCGTACATATTGATCAGCTCAACCTGCGGATGCGCCGCGCGGAACGCCTTCAGCTTCAAGGGATTGAGCCCCTCGCCGCCGAACACCACGTAGCGCAGCGCCGGCAGCGCCAGGCCGGGGCGGCGCGCCATTTCGTCGATCAGGTTGTAGAACGCCGTCGGCGTCTGGCTCAGCACGCTGACCTGCTGCTCCAGCAACTGGTCCAGCAGCAGCACCGGATCTTGCCGCGCCGTCTTCGATACCAGCGCCACCCGGCCGCCATGCAGCAGCGCGCCATACAATTCCCAGACCGTGAAATCGAAGGCATACGAATGCAGCATCGACCAGACATCCTGTTCGCCGATGGCAAACTGCAGCCGGTCGTTGCACAGCAGCCGCACCACGTTGCGGTGCTCCAGCAGCGTGCCTTTCGGCTGGCCGGTCGAACCGGAGGTATAAATCACGTACACCAGGTGCCGCGGCTGGTTCAGGTTGGGCGGATTGTGTTCCGCCTCGGCCGCGATCGCCCGCGCCGCGCTGTCGAGCGCGATCAGGCTGGCCTGCGGCGCCGCCTTCAAGCCGTCCAGCGCATCGGCCAGCGCGCTGCTGGTGATCACCCAGCGGCTGCCGGAATCGGACAGCATGTAGGCGATGCGCTCGGCCGGATACTGCGGATCGATCGGCACATAGGCGCCGCCGGCCTTCATCACGGCCAGGATCGCGACGATCATGTCGAACGAGCGCTCCAGGCACAGCGCGACCAGCGATTCGGCGCCGACGCCCTGGTGCCGCAAATAATGCGCGAGGCGGTTGGCGCGCCGGTTCAGTTCCTGGTACGACAGCCCGGCGCCCTCGAACGTGACGGCAATCCGTTGCGGCACGCGGGCCGCCTGCAGTTCGAACAGCTGGTGCACCGTCTGCGTATCGGGATAGGACGCCTGGCTGTCATTCCAGTCGTACAGCTGGCGCCCGGTCTCGGTCCGGTCGAGCAGCGCGACGTCGTCGATGCGCTGGCCGGGATCGTCCGCCAGCGCCTCCAGCAGCACCACATAATGGCGCATCATTTGCGCGGCCAGCCACGGATCGAAGAAGTCGGCGTTGTAGACCAGCCGGCCGGCCAGGCTATCGCGTTCCGCGTGCAGGCACAGGTGCAGGTCGTTCTTGCCGTAGCCCAGGTTGGTCTCGATGACACGCGCCCGCAACGCGCCGGCCGCCAGCGCCGCGTCGTCCTCCTCCAGCTGGAACAGCACGTCGAACAGCGCCGTGCGGCTCATGTCCTTTTCCGGTTTCAGCCTCAGCGCCAGCTGGTCGAACTGCATGTCCTGGTGGCGCAGCGCCTGCTCGCGTCCCAGCGCGCCCTGGCGCAGCAAGTCGAGCAAGGTGCTGTCCTGCCCGATGACATTGCGCAGCACCAGCAGATTGGCGAACGGCCCGACCACGCCGGCCAGCTCGGCCCGTTCGCGCCACGGCGCGCTGGTGCCGATGACGATTTCATCGTGGCCGGCGTAGCGCCGCAGCAACGCATTGAAGGCGCATGCGGCGACGTCGAACAGGCCGCTCCCGCTGCGCGCGGCCAGCGCCCGCAAGCGCCCCGCCAGCCCGGCGTCGATCGTAAACTCGTGGCGCGCGGCGCTGAACGTGTGCACCGCCGGCCGGGCCCGGTTCAACGGCAGTTCCAGCGCCTGCAGGCGGCCGCGCAACTGCCGCTTCCAGTAAAAGAACAGCGCTTCCGTATGGGCCGGATCGAGGCCGTCGCGCCAGGCGACATAATCGGCGTGTTCGACGCGCAATGGCGGCAGGCGCGGCGCGCGTTGTTCCAGCAGCGCGGCGCACAGTTCCAGCAGGTCGCGCGCCAGCAGCCGCATCGACGCGCGGTCGGCGATGATGTGGTGCGCGGTGATGGCCAGCAGCGTCCGCGCGGCGCCGCGCACCAGCGCGGCGCGCACCAGCAGGTCGCGTTCCAGCGTGAACGGCTGCGCCGCGTCCGCCAGCGCCAGCGCGACCGGATCGGCGCCAGGATCGGCGGCATCGAGCTCGCGCAGCGGCAGCCGCGCCGTGTCGTCGAGCCGCTGCCAGCCGCGCGCCTCGCGCGTCTCGATGCGGGTGCGCAAGATCGCATGGCGCGCCATCAGCGCGTCGAGCGCGGCCTGGATCACGCTCACCGGCAGCGGGCCTTCAAGCTCCAGCAGCAGCGGGATATTGTGGTAAGTCGGGCTGGCCGGATACAGATGGCCGGCCTCGAATACATCGATGAACCACATGCGCTCCTGGTGCGGCGACAGCGGCTGAAGCGCCGCGTCGCGCGCCAGCGCCGCGACCGGCGGCATCGCGCGCCAGTCGCACAGCGGCAGCTGGTCGATGCAAGCCTGCGGATGGTCCGCCACCGCCTGCAGCAGGTGGCTGAAATGGCCGGCCATGCGCGCGATGCTGGCGGCGTCGAACAAATCGGTATTGTATTCGAACGCGCCAGCCAGCTGTTCGCCCTCTTCCTGCAGGTACAGCGTCAGGTCGAACTTGGCGACCGCGCGCTCGGCGGCCACCTGGCTCAGCGTCAAACCGGGCAATTCCAGCGTACCGGTCGGCATGTTCTGCAATAACAGCATGGCCTGGAACAGCGGCGTATGGCCGGGCTGGCGCTCCGGCTTCAACGCCTCGACCAGCTGTTCGAACGGCACATCCTGGTGCGCGTAGGCGTCCAGCGCCGTGCCGCGCACCTGGCGCAGCAGGTCGGCAAAGCTGGCCGCGCCGTCGATCCGGCTGCGCAGCACCAGCGTGTTGACGAAGAAGCCGATCAGCGCCTCGGTCTGCGGCCGGTTGCGGTTGGCGATCACGGTGCCCAGGCAAATGTCGCTTTGTCCCGAGTAGCGCGCCAGCAGCACATTGAAGACCGCCGTCAGCGTCATGAACAGCGTCGCCTGGTGCCGTTCTCCCAGCGCGTGCAGCGCGCGCGTCAGCGGCGCCGGCAGCGTGAAGGACAGCGTGGCGCCTTGATAGCGCTGCCGCGGCGGACGCGGACGGTCGGTCGGCAGTGCCAATAATTCATCGGCGCCGGCCAGCTGGCGCCGCCAGTAGCCGAGTTGCTGCTCCAATACGCCGCCGGCCAGCCACTGGCGCTGCCACTGGGCGAAATCGGCGTACTGGATCGGCAGCTCGGGCAGCGGCGAAGGCAGGCCCTGGACAAACGCGCCGTACAGCGCCGCCACTTCGCCGACCAGCACGCCCATCGACCAGCCATCGGAGACGATGTGATGCAGCGTCAGCGTGACGATGTGCTCGTTCGGGCCCAGGCGCACCAGGCTGGCACGGATCAGCGGGCCACGCTCCAGGTCGAACGGCTGGCAGGCCGCCTGCTGGGCCAGCCGGCGCGCCGCTTCCTGGCGCGCGCCCGGCTCCAGCCCGCTCAGGTCGGTCAGCGGCAAGTCCAGCGCCAGCTGCGCCGCGATGCGCTGCCGCGGCGTGCCGTCCTCGGCGATAAAACTGGTGCGCAGCGCCTCGTGGCGCCGCACGATCTCGTTCAGGCTGCGCGCCAGCGCGGCGCTGTCGAGCCGGCCCAGCAGGCGCACGCTGGCCGGCATGTTGAAGAAGGCGCTGCCCGGCTCCAGTTGTTCGAAGAACCACAGCCGCTGCTGGGCGTACGACAGCGCCGCGCTGCTCGCCGCCAGGCGCGGAATGCGCAGCGGATCGAAAGCGCCGTCGTCGTCGCCGAGCGCGTCCAGCATCGACAACAGCTCGGCATCGGCCAGATCGGCATCGCTGAACACCGTGTTCACTACTTCGTTGACTAGCTCGCCGGCTGCCTCGCCGGCTGCCTGATTGACTATCTGGTTCAATACATCCGACATCGAATTCTCCGTAAAATCAGCGCTGGGCGCGGGCCCGCAACGCGGCGCGCGCCTCGGGTGTCATGGCCTGCACGGCCAGGTAAGCCTTGGCCAGCCGGGTCGCGTCGCCCGCGACGCTCTCGCCGGCGACGATGGCGGCGGCCAGGCGCGCCACCGTGCTGGCCTCGAAAATGCGGCTCAGCGGCAAATTGCCGCGGAAGATGCGCGCCAGCCGCGCATGGATCTGCGTGGCGATGAAGGAATGGCCGCCGGCGGCAAAAAAGTCGTCGTCGACGCCGATATCGTCGCGGCCGAACGCCTCGCGCCAGGCTTGCAGCAGCACCGTTTCCAGCGCGCCGTCGGGCGCACGGGCCGGCCCTGCGGACGGCGCCGGTTCCGCCTCCGGCGGCGGCAAGGCGCGCTGGTCGAGCTTGCCGTTCAGCGTCAGCGGCAGCGCCGGCAGCTGCATCAGGCGCGCCGGGATCATGTAGCGCGGCAGCTTGCCGGCCAGTTGCGGCGCGATCCGCTGCAGCGCGCCGGGCGCCGCATCCGGCATCACCAGGTAGCCGACCAGCGTGGCCACGCCGCCGATGCTGTGCAGCGTCACCGCCGCATCGGCCACGCCGTCGAGCGCGCGCAAGGCCGCCTCGATATCGCCCGGCTCGATGCGGAAACCGTCCAGTTTCAGCTGCCGGTCGCGCCGGCCCAGCACGGCCAGCGTGCCGTCGGCGTTCCAGCAGCCGAGATCGCCGGTCCGGTAGGCCGGCGCGCCGCCCTGGCGCAGCAGGTCCGGGATGAAGGCCGCCGCGCTCAGGTCCGGCCGGCCGCTGTAACCGCGCATGACGCCGTCGCCGCCGATGCAGATTTCGCCGATCGCGCCCGGCGGCGCGAGCTGGTCGTGGCGGTCGGCCAGGAAGATGGTGGTATTGGCCAGCGGCCGGCCGGCGCCGACCGGCTGGCCGGCCGCCTGGCGCTGCGCCGCCGACCAGATGGTGGTCTCGGTCGGGCCGTACAGGTTCCACACCGCGCCGAAGCGCTGCAGCAGTTCGTCGCACAGCGCCTGCGGCAGCTGTTCGCCGCCGCACCACGCGCCCAGGTCCAGCCGCGCGTCGGCCGCGCACAGCAGCTTCCAGGTCGACGGCGTGCCCTGGAACGCCGTCACGCCGCGCTCGGCCAGCAGCGCCGCCAGGCGCACGCCGTCGCGCGCCACCTGCTTGTCGATCATCAGCACCTGGGCGCCGACGGTCAGCGGCAGGAACAGCTCCAGCATCGCGATATCGAACGACACCGTGGTGGCCGCGCCGAACACCTCGCCGGCCCGCAGTCCGGGCGTCACGGCAAACGACGCCAGCGCATTGGCGAAGGCGCGCTGCGGAATCTGCACACCCTTGGGCCTCCCGGTCGAGCCCGAGGTAAACAGGATGTAGGCCAGGCTGTCTGGATCCGGGGCCGGGACCGCCGGCAGCGGCGCGCCGCCGTCGGCCAGCAGTTGGCCGATGCGGGCCGTCTGCTGGCCGGCCAGCGCCGCGTGGCCGCGGTTGGCGTCGTCGTGCAGCAGCAGCTGCGGCCGGCAATCCTCGAGGATCATGCCGATCCGGTCGGCCGGGAAGGTCGGGTCGAGCGGAATGAAGCACGCGCTGGCCAGTTGCGCCGCCAGCAGCGCCACCAGCAGCGGCGCGCGATGGTCGGCCAGGATGGCGATGCGGGCACCGGGTCCGGCGCCGCGCCGTTGCAGCGCGTGGGCCAGCCGCTGCGCCTGCTCCAGCAGCGCCGCGTAGGTATGGCGCGCGCCATCGGCGTCGTCGAGCGCCATCGCATCCGGCGTGCGCCGCGCCTGGGCGCGGATCGCATCGATCACGCTGGCCGCGCCGGACGCCGTCGGCGCGCCGCTGCCGATGTTCGTCAGCAGCGCCCGCTGCGGCGGCGCCAGCACCGCGCTGGCGCCCAGCCGGTGCACGCCGCCGGCGCTCCACTGATGCAAGGTTTCCAGCATGCCGGCGCCGATCGTTTGCACCAGGCGCGGCGCGACCCGGGCCGCGTCGTAGCGCAGGGCCAGCGTCAGGCGCTGGCCCGGCTCGACATACAGCGACAGCGGATATTCATTGATTTCATGGGCCTCGACGGCGACCACGTCGAGGCCGTCGCCGTGGTCCGGCGCCAGTCCCTGCAGCGGATAGTTTTCAAACACCACGATGCTGTCGAACAGCGGCCGGCCGTGATTGACCCACGCCTGGATTTGCGGCAGCGGCAGGTGGGCGCTGTCGGCAATCGTCGCCATCTGCTGGTTCAGGTCCGCCAGCCATGGCAGCAATTCGGCCGCGCCGTCGAGCCGCACCCGTACCGGCAGCGTGTTGATGAACATGCCGACCCAGCCGGCGCTGCCGCCGATTTCAGCCGGCCGGCCCGACACCACCATGCCGAACGCAACATCGTCGGCGTACAGCATTTTCCCCAGCATCAAGCCCCACGCGGCCTGGACCACGGCCGGCAAGGTCAGGCCGTGGCGCCGGCAAAACTGCTGCAGGCTGGCGCTGGCGGCATCATCGAGCTGCAGTGTCAGCGGCGCGGCCGCGGCAGTGGCGGTATTGCCGCTTTCGCGCGCCACCAGCGCCGGCTCGCCGTATCCATCGAAACGCTGGCGCCACTGGCGTTGCAACAGCGGCGCGTCGCTGCCGGCCAACCACTGCCAGTAACTGGACGGTATCGCCGCCGGCGCCGGCAGCGGCGCCGCCTGGTACAGCGCCACCAGCTCGGCCAGCAGCACCGGCTGCGACCAGCCGTCGGCGATCAGGTGGTGATGGGTCCACAGCAGCCGCCAGTCGTCCGGCGCCAGTTGCGCCAGCGTGACGCGCACCAACGGCGCCTGCGCCAGCTCGAAGCCGCGCGCGCGGTCGGCCTGCACTTGTGCGCGCCAGGCGGCCAATGGCGCATCGTGTCCGCGCAGATCGAGCCGCGCCAGCGGCACCACGGCCTGCGCCTGGACCAGCTGCAGCACCCGCCCGCTATCGGCGCGGACGAAACGCGTGCGCAGCACGTCGTGGCGGGCGCCGAGCGCGTTGAAGGCCTGCTCCAGCCGGAGCGGGTCCGGCGCCGCGCCAAGCGCGATGTCCAGTTGCTGGATATAGCTGCCGCCCGCGTTGCCGTGCAAATCCTGGCCGAACACCATGCCTTGCTGCACCGGCGTGCACGGCAAAACCTGCAGCGTGTCCGGGTGCGCCCGCAGCAGCGCGCCCAGCTCGGCGTCGTCGGCCAGCGCCGCCAGCGGGAAGTCGCTGGCAAGCCATGCCGCGCCCGCCTGCGCCGGCCCGGCGCCGGCCAGCCCGGCCAGCGCCTGTTGCAGCAGTTCGGCCAGCTGCGCGGCGCGCGCCGCGCCGAAACGCGTGCCGTCGGCATCGATGCTCAGGCGCAGGCA
Organism: Janthinobacterium agaricidamnosum NBRC 102515 = DSM 9628; assembly: GCF_000723165.1. NCBI lineage: Bacteria > Pseudomonadati > Pseudomonadota > Betaproteobacteria > Burkholderiales > Oxalobacteraceae > Janthinobacterium > Janthinobacterium agaricidamnosum. The sequence goes on along the minus strand of NZ_HG322949.1, from coordinate 213,869 downwards.
CTGGCGCTCGACCAGGCCGACCAGGTCCAGCAGCGACGAGCGGCGGTTGGCCGGATCGCTGGCCGGCGGCAAGCTGACATCAAGCGCGTCGAACGGCGCGTCGGCGGCGCCGATGGTGCCGTCGAAACGGCCCAGGTAGTTCATGATGATGCAGTCGGCCGGCGCCAGCCCGGGCTGGCCGCGGCTGGTCTTCAGCCAGGCCCGGCCCGCCGCCGGTATCGCCCGCAAGCCGGTCTTGGCCTCGCGCACCACGTCTTCCAGCGCCGGAGCCGGAGCCGGAGCCGGCAGCAGCAGCGGCCGCTGGGTGGTGAACCAGCCGACCGTGCGCGCCAGGTCGAGACCGTCGAGCGGCTCGCGGCCATGCCCTTCGACCAGCAGCACGGTGGACTCCGGCATCCCCAGTTGCGACAACGCGCGGATCAGCGCCGCCAGCAGCAATTCCTCGGCGCTCGCTTTCCAGCGCGTGGTGGCGCCGGTCAGCAGCTCGCTGGTTTGTTGCGGCGTCAGCGCGCAGGCGGCGCTGACGCTGTCGCCCAGCGTGCCCGGCGCAGTACCTGGCGCAGTGCCTGGCGCGGCGTCCAGCTGCCGCAGCAAGCCGGCCCAGTGCCGTTGTTCCGCCGCGTCCGGAATCCGGTTTTCCAGCGCGATGGCGGCGCTGGCCAGCGTGGTCTCGAGCGGCGCCAGCTCGCCGCCGGCCAGCAGCGTGCCCAGTTCATCGAGCAGGATGCGCCACGACACGCCGTCGACGGCCAGGTGATGGATCGCCAGCACCAGCGCGTCGAGCGTCTCGCCGTCCGTGCTGGCCAGCGCCGCGCCCCACAGCGGCCCGGCGCCGACCGACACGGCCGACTGCAGCCGGCTGGCGGCGGCGGCCAGAGGCACGCTGTCGGCCGTGCCGCGGATGCGCAGCAGCAGCGGATCGGACTCGCCGCGCGCCACCGCGCCGGCCGGATCGAAGCGCGACGCGAAGGCGTCATGGCGCCGTCCCAGCAAGCGCAGCGCCGCTTCGACCCGTTCCAGCGCATGGCGGGCGCGCGGCTTGAGCGCGACGGTCTGGTGATACCAGTGCGGATTCTCCAGCCGCAGGCCGAAGAACCAGTGCTGGATCGGCAGCAGCGGCCAGCGCTGCAAGCGCTCAGCCGGCGCGGCCGGCGCCACGGCGTGCGCCGGCCGCGCCGCGATGCGCGCCAGCTGGCGCACGCTGCGGTACTGGAAAATATCCTTGGCGCTCAACTGGATGCCGAGCGGACGGGCGCGCGCCACCAGCTGCATGGCCGAAATGCTGTCGCCGCCGATGCTGAAGAAATCGTGTTCCGGATCGACCGCCGCCAGGCCCAGCAAGGCGGCCACTTCGCGGCCGAGGACCAGCTCCAGCGGCGACTGTTCTTGCGCGGCGGAGGGTGGCGGCGGCGCCGCTTCGGCCGCGTCCGTGCCGGCCATGCGCATCAGCGCGGCGCGGTCGGTCTTGCCGCTCGCCATCAGCGGCCAGGCCGCCACCAGGCGCACCAGCGCCGGCACCATGTAGGCCGGCAGGCGCGCCGCCAATGCGGCGCGCAGTGGAGCCGGCGCCAGCGCGGCCTGCTCTGGCGCGCCCTGCTCGACGTAGGCGACCAGGCGCCGCGCGCCGCCGTCCGGCGTTTCGGCCTCGACCGCGCAGCGGGCGCCGCCGACAAGGCCGGCCAGCGCCGCTTCGATCTCGCCCAGTTCGATGCGATTGCCGCCGAGCTTGACCTGGCGGTCCAGGCGGCCGACAAAATCGAGCCGGCCATCGGCCAGCCGGCGCGCCAGGTCGCGCGTGCGGAAGGCCCGGCTGCCCGGCAAGCCGTACGGGTCCGGCACGAAGCGTTCCGCCGTCATGGCCGGCTGGCCGAAGTAGCACAGCGCCGGCGCTACGCCGCCCAGCAACAGTTCGCCGGTGGCGCCGGCCGGCAGCGGCTCGAGCATCTCGTCGACCACCACCGCGCTGACGGCGTCGATCGGCAAGCCGATCGGAATCGCGCCGCCCTTGCTGCGCAACGCCGCGCCGGCGTCGACCACCTCGTAGGTGGCGTCAATCGTGGTTTCGGTCGGTCCATACAGATTGACCAGTTGCAGCCGGCGTCCCGCCATGACGCCCAGCGCAAGCTCCTTGCGCAGCGCCTCGCCGCCGGCGAACAGCAGGCGCAGGCGGTCCAGCGCGGCCTCGGCCGGATCGCCGATCAAGCCTTCGAGCAGGCTGGGCACCACTTGCGCGACGCTGATCCGTTCGCGTTCGATCGTGCGCAGCAGCGCGGCCGGATCGACGCTGGCATCGGCCTCGGCCAGCACCAGCACGGCGCCGCTGGACAGCGGCGCCCACACTTCCCAGACCGAGGCGTCGAACGAGGCGCGGGTGCGGTGCAGGATGCGGTCGCGCGGACCGAACGCGAAACGCGCATTGATCCACGCCATGTGGTTGGACCAGGCCTGGTGCCCAATCAGCACGCCCTTGGCCGCGCCGGTCGAACCGGAGGTATAAATCGCGTACGCGGCGCTGGCCGGGAAGATGGCGGCGGCGTGCTCGGCCAGGCCGGCGGCGCGGCCCTGCGCAGCGGCCACCTGCAGCGGCGTGCAGCAGCGGGCGATGGCCTCGTCGAGCGCACGGTCGGCCAGCAGCAGCGGTGCGCCCAGGTCGCCCAGGATGGCGGCGATGCGCCCGGCCGGCGCCGCGGTATCGAGCGGCACATACCAGCCGCCGAGCGCCGCGACGGCGACCTGGCTGGCGATCGCGTCGAGCGTGCGGTCCTGGTAGATCGCGACCGGCCGCTGGTCCACCACGCCATGCGCCTGCAGCAGCGCGGCCACGCACTCGATGCGTTCGAGCAGTTCGGCCGCTTGCCAGGCGACGCCATCGGCGTCGACCAGCACCGTCGCCGCCGGCTGGTCGCGCAGCCTGTGCAGCACTTGCGCCGGCAGCGGCACAAACGGCTCGGCCATCTGCCCGGGGTTGTAGCGCCGCACCGACCAGGCGCGGTCGGCCGCGCTGGCGCAGTCGGCCAGCGCGTCGGGGCCGTCCAGCAGGCTGCCGACGGCGCTCGCCAGGCGGGCCGCCAGCGCGTCGACCTGGACGGCCGCAAAGCTGTCGTCGGCCACCAGTTGCCCGGTCAGCGCGCCGCTGTTCGGGTCGATGCCGAAATTGATGGTCAGCGGCAGTTCGGTCGATTCCGACGACACCGACTCCAGCACCTCGATGCCGAACTCCCGCTCGATGCCTGCCAGCGGCCGGAAATGGACGAAATTCAGGTTGACTTCGAACGGCTTGCGGCCGCCGTGCAGGCGCACCATTTCGGCCAGCGGGAAAATGCGCCAGTCGTAGGTCTCGGCGTCGCTATCGAAAGCGGCTTGCGCCAGCGCGCGCCAGCTGCCGCGCGCCGGCAGGCCAAGCGGGATGGTGTTGAGGAACAGGCCCAGCGCGCGCGCGCCCTGCTCCGACTGCGGCCGGCCGTTGACCACCAGCCCCAGCGCGAACGCCGGGCTGCCGGCGCTCCAGCCGAGCACCTTGGCGGCCACCCCGAGCAGCCAGGCCTTGGCCGGCAAGCCGCTGTCGGCGCACAGCGCCGACAGGCGCCGGCCGGCATCCGCCGCCAGCGGCAAGATCGCGCGCGGCCGCACGCCGCTTTCGGCCTCGCCCCAGCGCGGCAATGCCGACGCCGGCAATGCCGCCAGCCGGTCGCGCCAGAAATCGCGCGCGGCCTGGCCCTGCATCAGTGCCTGTTCGCGCTGCACGAATGCGGCCATTTCCGACACCACCGGCGGCGCCTGCAGCGCGCCGCCGCGCGCGCGCTGGTACAAGGCCAGCAGCTCGGCGCTCAGCAGCGCCACGCTCCAGCCATCCAGAATCGCGTGGTGGATCGCGATCGACAGCCAGCAGCCGCCGTCGGCCAGCAGCGAGACGCGCAGGCGCAGCATGCCCGGCTGGCTGATATCGTAGGGCTGGCGGCGCAGTTCCTCGTCCTGGCGCGCAATGCGCGCCTGCGCCTGTTTCGGCGTGCAATCGCTGCAGTCCAGCCATTCGACCCGCAGCCGGCCGTCCCGGTGCACCGCCTGCAGCGGCCTCGGGCCGGACAGGTGGAAACTGGTGCGCAACGCGGGATGGCTGGCCTGCAGCGCCGCAACGGCGGCCTCGAACGCGGCGCGCTCGGGCGCCTGCCTGAGGCGGTTGCTGACCAGGTCCAGATACAGTCCGGCGCCGGCATTCGGATTGGCGTGATCAAGGGTGGCGTGATCAAAGGTAGAGTGGTACAGCATCCCCGCCTGCAGCCGCGACAGCGGGAAGGCGTCGATGGCGTCGCCCGGCAGCGCGCTGCGCTCGTCCGGCTGCAAGCCGTCGAACGGCGCGCGCGGGGCCGCCGGCGTCGCCGCTGCGATTGCCGCCTCCGGCGCATTGTCGGCGCTGTCGAGCCAGCCGGCCAGCGCGCGCACGGTCGGCAATTCGAACAGCTTGCGCAGCGGGAAGGCGGCGCCCTGGGCTTGCGCCGCCGACGAGAAGCGCAGGCTGCGGATCGAATCGCCGCCCAGCGCAAAATAATTGTCGTCGATGCCGACTTGCGCGCAACCGAGCGCCTGCGCCATCGCCGCGCACAGGATACGCTCGCGTTCATTGCGCGGCGCGGCGGCCGCCGCGCCGCCAGGTTGCGGCTGCGGATCGGGCAAACGGCGCCGGTCGGCCTTGCCATTGATGGTCAACGGCATGTGGTCGACCAGCATCAGCGCATCGGGCAGCATATAGGCCGGCAGGCGGACCGACAGCGCCTGGCGCAGGCTGTCCGGCGTCACCGGCTGGCGCGCCACCACCCAGGCGCACAAGCCCAGCAGGCCGGCATCGCGCTGCGGCTCCTTGCGGTAAGTTCCGACGCTGGCCATCGCGACCGGCGCCAATTCCAGCAGCGCCTGCTCGATCTCGCCCAGCTCGATGCGGTAGCCGCGCAGCTTGACCTGCTGGTCGATGCGTCCCAGATAATCGGTCTCGCCGTCGGCGCCGCGCCGGGCCAGGTCGCCGGAACGGTAGGCGCGCTGGCCCGGGCGCTGCGCGAACGGGTCCGGCACAAAACGTTCGGCGGTCAGGCCGGGCTGGTTCAGGTAGCCGGCGCTGACGCCCTGCCCGCCGACCCAGATCTCGCCGGCCACGCCATCCGGCACCGGGCGGCCGTCGGCATCCATCAGCGCCATGCGCAGATGCGGCAGCGCGACGCCGATCACGCTGCCGCGTCCGGCGTCCAGGTCGGCCGCCAGGATGCGGCGCCACGTCACGTGCACCGTGGTTTCGGTGATGCCGTACATATTGATCAACTTCGGCGCGGCGTCGCCGTGGCGCGCGATCCAGCCGCCCAGCGCGGCCAGCGTCAGCGCCTCGCCGCCGAACACCAGCCAGCGCAACGTCGACAGCGGCCGGGGCAGCCGGCTTTCCGCCTCGGCGAACAGGCCGAACGCGGACGGCGTCTGGCTCAGCACGGTGATGCCTTCGCGCGCCACCAGCTCGACGAAGGCGGCCGGATCGCGCGCCACGTCCTGCGGCACGATCAGCGTCTGGCCGCCGCTGAGCCAGGCGCCCCAGATTTCCCACACGGAGAAATCGAAGGCGAACGAATGGAACAGGCTCCAGCGGTCGTCCGGGCCGGCGTCGACGCACACCGGCGCCGCCGCGAACAATTGCAGCACATTGTCGTGCGTCACCAGCACGCCTTTCGGGCGGCCGGTGGAGCCGGAGGTGTAGATGATGTAGGCCGGCGCGTTGGCCGCCGGCGTGCAGGGCGCCGGCGGCGTGCCGGTGCGCGCCACCGATTCCAGCGCCAGCAGCCGCGCGCCATCCAGGCCGGCCGCCGCCAGCGCGGCGCCGGCGGCGGCGCCGGCCTGGGCGTCGGTCAGCAGCGCCGCGGGATTCGCGTCGGCCAGTATATAGGCCAGGCGCTCGGTCGGATTGAGCGGGTCGAGCGGCACATAGGCGGCGCCGACCTTGACCGCGGCCAGCATCGCGGCCAGCATCGGCATTTCGCGCGCGGCGCAGATCGCCACTGTGGCGCCGGGGCCGATGCCGCGCGCCTGCAGCGCCACGGCGACGCTGTCGGCCGCCTGGTCCAGCTGCGCGTAGCTCAGCGCCGCGTCGCCGCTGCGCAGCGCGATGCGGCTGCCGTGCCGGCCCACCGAGGCGGACCAGGCGGCCAGCAGGTTGGCCGCGACCGGCGCGCCGGGCATGCCGGCTTGCGGCTGCCCGGCGTCCGGCTGCGGCGACAGCCCGTCGAGAATCCGGCCCAGCGGCGTCAGCCAGCTTTGCGTCACGCTGTCGAGCGCGGCGACGAAATCGTCGAGCATGGCCTGGGCGCTGGCCAGTCCGACTTGCGCCGTGTCGACCTGCAGCGCCGCGTGCCAGTTCGCGCCCGGCACGATCACCAGCGCCAGCGGCAGGCTGGTGCGCTCGGAAGAACTCAGACCGGACAACTGCAGCTGGCCGCCGGCTTGCAGCGTCGATAGCGGGAAGTTCTCGAACGCGACCAGGCTGTGCAGCAAGGCGCCGCCCTGTTCGACGCCGGCCCAGCGCTGGATCTCGGCCAGATCGCAATGGCTGCGCTGCTCCAGGTCGCGCAGTTGCTGCGCCAGGCGCGGCGCGAACGCCGCCAGCGTGTCCCACGGATCGAGCCGGATGCGCATCGGCACCGTGTTGACGAACATGCCGATCGCGCCCATCGCCGCCGCATCGTCGGCGCGGCCCGACAGCGTCACGCCATACACGATGTCGCGGCTGGCCGTATGCCGCGCCAGCACCAGCGCCCAGGCCACCTGGCACAGCGCGGCCGGGGTGATGCGGCGCGAACGGCCGGTTTCCTGCAGGCGGCGCGTCAGCTCGGGCCCCAGCGCGACGCCGGGACGCGCCGCCGCGGCTGGCGGCTGCTCCGGCTGCCGCGGCGGCGGCGCCAGGTCCGGCGCCTGCCAGCCGGCAAACAGCTCGCGCCAGAAGTGCTGGTCGTCGTCGCGGCGGCGCTGCTGCAAGCCGCGCACCACCTCGGCGTAGGGCGCGGGCGGCTTCAGCAGCGGCGCGCGCGCACTGGCGGCGGCATCCAGCAATTCGTACAGTTCGGCCACCAGCAGCGACTGCGACCAGCCGTCGAGCACGATATGGTGGTGCGTCAGGATGAAGTCCCAGGCCTGCGGCGCGCGCCGGATCAGCGTGAAGCGCAGCAGCGGCGGCCGGTTCAGGTCGAACGGCCTGGCCAGTTCGGCAGCCTTCAGCGCGGCGTGGCGGCTGGCTTGCCCGGCGCCGTCGAGCGCTTGCCAGTCCAGCGTGGCGATGCTGAATGGCAGCGCGTGCAGCAGCGCCTGGCGCGGCTCGGACTGGCCCTGGTAGATGAAGGCGCAGCGCAGCGCCGGATGGCGTTCGAACAGCGTCTGCCACGCGGCCTGCACCTGGTCCGGGTCGAGCGCGCCGTGGATGCTGCCGCTGACCTGCAGGATGTACGGGTCGTCGCCGGCGGCGCTGGCGGCCGCGGCGTGAAACAGCATGCCCCGTTGCAGCGGCAGCAGCGGGAGGACGGCGTCGATCTGAGGCGTGTCGTTCATATAAGGACTCGTTGAGGTGTTGCGTGTTGTAGTGCTGTCCCCCCTTGCAGGCGGGACAGTCGGAAAACCTGCGCGGTGCGGCCCGCTCAATCGGCCCAGCGCAATTGCGCCAGCAGCGCTTGCATTTCATCCGGCGCAGGCAGCTCGGCGCCGACAGTGGCAGCAGAAACGGAAGCGGCGCCGCCGTCGAGCAGGCGCTGTACTTCGCGCCGGTGCGCCGCCGCCAGCTCCGGCGCGGCGCCGCCGCGCTGGCCGGACCAGCGTACCGACAATCCGTCGCCATCCAGCCAGGCTTCCACCGTCAGCGGATGCGGCAGCGCCAGCTCGGGCGCGATATCGTGCAGCGGATCGCTGGCGCCGATGGCGTCGAACAGACTTTGACCATGCTGCTGGCCGGCCCGGATGCGGCCCAGGAAATTGAAACCGACCCGGCAGGCGCCGTACAACGCCGCGAAATCGGCGCCCAGCAAGGCGCGCCGGTGATCGCGCAGCGCGCCGAAACCGATGCCGCCATGCGGCAGCTGCGCCAGCCGCCGCGCCAGCGCGGCCACCGTGTCGCCGCTGCGCACCCGCACCGGGAACGCGGCGGTGAACCAGCCTGTCGCGTCGGACACGTCCAGCGCCGCGGCCTGGCCCGCGACCGGGTCGCGGCCATGCCGTTCGCATTCGACCAGCAGTTCCGGCCGGCCAGCGCCCGCCAGCACATTGCCCAGCGCTTGCAGCAGCAGCGCTTCCAGCATCGCCAGCGGCGGCGTGGCGTCCGGCGCCAGCGGCAGCGACCACTGCTCGCGGCCGACGCTGGCGTAATCAGGGCGCGCCGACGCGAGCAGGTGCAGCCCGGCCGGCGCCAGCACGCCGCGCCAGTAGCCGGCCTCGGCGTCGAACGCGCCGGCGCCGGCCAGCCGGGCCAGTTGTTCCGACCAATGCAGGAACGTGGTCGCCGCCGGCCGCGCGGGCGCGCCCTGATAGGCGCGCTCGATCGCCGCCGCCAGGTGCTGCAGGCTGATCACATCGAGCCACAGGTGATGGCCGGCCAGCAGCAGGCTGGCCGCGCCGCCATCGCCGTCGCCAAGATATAAGGCGCAGACGAAGGCCGGGCCTTGCAGCGGATCGATGACGGCGCGCGCCGCGCCCATGAATTGCGCGCGCGGCTGGCCGGCGGCCGAACACAGGACCGGCACCGCCGCGTGCGGATCGAGCCATTGCCGGTCCAGTTCCGGCGCCAGGCGGGCGCGCAGCACCGGATACCCTTCCATCGCCTGCCGCAGCGCCGCCAGCAGGCGCGCGCGGTCGAAGCCGGGCGCCAGTTGCAGTTCGGCCGACAGCAGGAAACGGCGCGGCTGGCCGCCGGCCAGGTCGAGGAACCAGCGCTGCGCCGGCGCCAGCGGCGCTTCCAGCAACGGCGCCGCCGGGTGCTGCGCCTGCGCCGGCGGCGCGGCCAGGCGGCGCGCCAGTTCCAGCGGCGTGACCGCTTCCAGTATGTCGCGCGGTTGCAGGACGTAGCCTTCGGCGCGCAGCCGCGAAGAGATGCGCATCGCCAGGATGCTGTCGCCGCCGATCGCGTAAAAATCGTCGCTGGCCGCGACCGCGGCAAGGCCGAGCGCCTCGGCCCACGCCGCGCACACGGCGTCGAACACGGCGCCGCCGGCCTCGAGCGGCGCATCCGCCGCGCCGCCGCCGGCCAGCGGCGCCGGCACCGGCAGCAGCCTGGCGTCGACCTTGCCGGAGGCATTCAAGGGCCAGTCCGGCACCGCCGCCCACAGGCTCGGCACCATCGCCGGCGTCAGCTGGCGCGCCGCCAATTGCGCCAGCTGCGCCAGGTCGGCCCGGCCGTCGCCATCCTCGATCCACGCCGCCAGCCTGAGCGCACCGTCCCCGTTCCAGGCCGCGACGCGAACCCGCCGCACGCCCGGCAAGCTGGCCAGCACGGCCTCGACCTCGCCCGGCTCGATGCGCTGCCCGCGCAGTTTGATCTGCTCGTCGCGCCGTCCGGCATACACCAGCCGGCCGTCCGCCAGGCGGCGCGCCAGGTCGCCGCTGCGGTACAGCCGCTGGCCGGGACGGTCGCTGAACGGGTCCGGCACGAACGCCGCCGCGGTCAGGCCGGGCAGCGCGCGGTAGCCGCGCGCCAGCCCGGCGCCGCCCAGATACAGCTCGCCGATCACGCCGGCTTCGACCGGCCGCATCCAGCTGTCCAGCAGATGCATGGTCACGCCCGCCATCGGCCGGCCCAGCAGCGGATCGCCGGCGCCGTCCCATGCTTCCATCGATGCGCACACCGACGCTTCGGTCGGGCCGTAGGCATTGATCAGCAACCGCCCCGGGGCGCGCCATGGTTGCAGCTGGGCGGCGCCGGAACGCTCGCCGGCCACCAGCAAGGTATGCACGCTGTCCAGCGCGGCCGGCGCCAGCGACGCCAGCAACGACGGCGGCAGCGTGATGTGGGTCGGCCGGTGACGCCGCAGGTCCGCCTCGAAATCGATGTCCACCACGCCGCGCCCCTGTTCCGGCAGGCATAGCGTGGCGCCGGCGCCGAAAGCCATCAGCAATTCGGAGACGGCGGCGTCGAAGCCGAGCGAGGCGAACTGGTAGACCCGCGCCGCCGGATCGATGCGGCAGGCGCGCTGCTGCGCCTGCATCAGGTTGTGCAGGCCGCGCTGGCTGACCTCCACGCCTTTCGGCGTGCCGGTCGAGCCGGACGTGTAGATCACGTAGGCCAGCGCATCCAGGCTGGCGGCCTGGCGGGTGCGCGGGCCGGCTCCGGCCGCCAGCAGCGCGGCCGGCGTGGCCAGCGCCAGGCCGGTCAATGCGGCGCCGAGCTCCGTTTCGGCGATGACCAGCGCCGGCGCCGCCCTGTCGAGCGTGGCCCGCAGGCGCGCCGCTGGCGTATCGGCATCCAGCGGCAGGAAGGCGGCGCCGGCCTTCGCGACGCCCAGCAGGCAGGCCATCGTTTCAGGAGTGCGCCGCGCGCACAGCGCCACCAGCGTTTCCGGACCGATGCCGCGCTGTTGCAAGGCGCCGGCCACCCGTTCGGCCATCGCATCGAGTTCGCCGTAGCGCCATTGGACGTCGCCGCAAGCGATCGCGATCGCATCGGGCGTCGCGGCCGCGCTGCGTTCGAAGATTTCGCTGAAACTGGCGCCGCCGGCGGCGGCAGGAACGGCGGCGGCACCGGCAGCGCACGCCGGCAGCGCCGCGTGCAGCGCGCCGGCCGGCAGTTGCGGCGTCGCCGCCAGCGCTTGCAGCGTCGCCTGCAGCCTGGCCAGCAGCGCGGCACCCAGCGCAGTAGCGGAGCCGGCGCCGCGCAAGGCCAGCCGCAAACCGATGGCTGGCCCCGGCAGCACCGCCAGCGTCACCGGATAATGGGCCCGCTCGGCCATCTCGATGTCGCTCACCGTCAGCGTGCGGCCGGACAGCGCGCCGCGCGGATAATTTTCAAACACGTACAAGGTATCGAACAATTCATGGCCCGCATGGCCGGCCAGCCGTTGCAGCGCCGGCAGCGGCGTTTCGGCGTGCGCCTGCATCCGCACCAGCGTCGACTGGACGCGCCGCGCCAGCGCGATCAACGGCTCGGCGGGATCGAGCGCGACCACCATCGGCAAGGTGTTGATGGCCAGCCCGACCAGTTGCTCGATCCCGGCCAGCGGCGCGTCGCGCCCGGCCACGGTAACCCCGAAACATGGCACCAAGGTATCCGAAAAGGCGGCGACGGTCAGCGTCCAGGCGGTCTGGAACAGGCTGTTCAGCGTCAGGCCATGGCTTGCCGCCAGCGCGCCCAGCGCGTCGCCCAGCGGCTGCGCCAGGGTCAGGTCCAGGTCGGCGTCGGCGGCCGGGCCCGCCGCGCCGCTGGCCAGCCGGCTCGGGCTGGCCAGCGGCGCCAGCAGCTCGCGCCAGGCGGCCGATGCGGTGCGGCTGTCGCGCGACAGGCGGTAGCGCGCCAGCTCGGCCGGCGTGCAGGCGGCCGGCAGCGGCAGGTTTTGCTGCGCGTCGTACAGCGCCAATAAATCCGTCAGCAGCACCGGCAGCGACCAGCCGTCGACGATGGCGTGATGATGGGTCCAGCCGAAAGCCCAACGCTGCTCGTCGAGCCGGGCCAGCAGCAGGCGCATCAGCGGCGCCTTGTCGAGCGCGAACGGCTTGCGGTGCTGCGCCGCCAGTTCCTGGCGCAGCACCTGCCCGGCGCTGGCGGCATCCAGTCCGCGCAAGTCGACCTGGCGCAGCGGTATCCGTACCGCCGTCTCGATCTGTTGCCGCACGCGGCCGTCGGCTTGCCAGTAAAAACGCGTCCTGAGCGCGGCGTGCCGGCGCGTCAGCGCGATCCACGCCGCCTCGAAGCGCGCCGCGTCCAGCGCGCCGCTCAGCGTGCCGCGTACCTGGCCGAGATAGCTCGGCAAGCGGTCGCTGTCATCGTTGGCGGCGTGATACACCAGTCCTTCCTGCAGCGCCAGCGCCGGCAAGCGCGGGCCTGAGCGGTCCAGCGCGCCGGCCAGCAGCTCCAGCCGGGCCACGATCGCGGCCAGCCAGTTGTCCACCACGGCCGGGTCGTGGTGCGCACCGTCGTACAGCCATTGCAGATGCAGGCCGCCGGCGTCGGACCAGGCGATCAGGTCGTGTGCGAACGGCCGCCGGCCGTCGGGGTCGTGCAAGGCCAGCGCCGGCAGCGGCAGCACCTTCAGCGCGCCGCCCTCGGACGGCGCGGCGAAATTGCCCAGGTAATTGAAGGAAATCGCCGGCAATGCGCGGTCTTGCGGGGCCAGCGCCGGGCGGGCGCCCAGCCACTCGGCGGCGCGCGGCGTCCACAGCGCCAGCGCCTCGACCGTATTGGCAAGCCAGTCGAGCGGCTCGGCCTCCGGCGGCGCCGAGACGACGATAGGCGCGATGGCGGTGAACCAGCCCACTTCGGCGCCGGCCTGCGCGCCGCGCTCGTCCAGGTCGCGGCCGTGATGCTCCAGCGCCAGCGCAATGGCGCTCTGTCCGGCCAGTCCGGCGAGCGCCGGCGCCAGCGCCGCCAGCAACAATTCGTCGAGCCGCAAGCCGTGCCTGAGCGCGTCCTGCAACTGCCGCCACAAGGCGCCGCCGACCAGCAGGTCGCGGCGGCGCTGGTCGCCGTAGGTGCAGGCGCCGGCCGCGTCGAACAGCGACGGCCGCGCCTGTTGCGCGGTCTGCGACCAGAGCGCCAGCTGCTGCCGGTCGAATCCGGCACTGTCGCGCACGCGGCGCTGGCGCGACGAGGCCAGGCGCGCCTGGCCGACGGCGGCGCCGTCCAGCGCCGCGGCGACATCGCCCAGCAGCACATGCCAGGAGACGGCGTCGACCGCAAGGTGATGCACCAGCCACACCAGCCGGGCCGGCCGGGCGTCGATATGGACGCACACCGACAGCGCGCCGTCCGACAGGTGGATGCGCTGCTGCGCCAGTTGCGCCGCTTGCGCGTCATCGGCAGCGCCGGGCAGCGCCAGCCACAAGTGGCGCGGCGCGGCATGGTCCTGCGCGACGCTCCAGCCGGCGCCGTCCTGCCGCCAGCTCCAGAAGAATGCCGCGTGCCGGCGCACCTGCGCCTCGATCGCCGCCGCCACCACCGCCGGCGCCAGGCCCGCCGCCAGTTCCAGCACCACCGCCTGGTTCCAATGGTGGCGGTTGCTCAGTTCCAGGTCGAAGAACCACGCTTCGATCGGCGTCAGGCGCGCATCGAAACCGTCGCCGTCGTCGGCCGGCATGGCGGCCCGGTTCAGCGCCGGCGCCAGCGCGACCAGCGTCGGATGCTGGAAAATCTCGCGCGCGCTGCAGCTATAACCGTGTTCGCGGATCTTTGCCACCAGGCGCAGCGCCAGGATGCTGTCGCCGCCCAGCGCGAAGAAATTGTCGTCGCGCCCGATCGCCGGGCGCGCCAGGATGCCTTGCCACAGCCCCGCCAGCAACTGCTCCAGCGCACCGCGCGGCGCGGCGGCGCCGTCAACGCCGTCCACATCTTGCGGCAGCGTCAGCGCGGCGCGATCGAGCTTGCCGTTCGACGTCAACGGCAGCCGTTCCAGCCACACCAGCGCCGCCGGGATCATGTGCTCCGGCAGCCGCCCGCCCAGCCAGCCGCGCAGCTCCGCTTCCGCCGGCGTCGTCCCTGCCTCGCGCGGCGTCAGCCACGCCACCAGCCGCTTGTCTCCTTCACCGCCGACCTCCAGCGCCAGCACCACCGCGTCGCGCACCGCCCCATGCGCCGCCAGCGCCGCCTCGATTTCCCCCAGCTCGATGCGGTAGCCCCGTATCTTGACCTGCTGGTCGGCACGGCCCAGGTATTCCAGCTCGCCGTCGTCGCGCCAGCGCCCCAGGTCGCCCGAGCGGTACATGCGGCTGCCGTCGCCCGCGAACGGGTCCGGCAAGAAGCGTTCCGCGCTCAGCGCCGCACGGCCCAGGTAGCCGCGCGTGACGCCCGCACCGCCGACATACAGTTCCCCCGTCAGCCCCGGCGCCACCGGCTGCAGCGCCGCGTCCAGCAGATACAGCCGCCAGCCCGGCAGCGCGCCGCCGATCACGCTGCCGCGCGCCAGGTCTTGCGCCGCCAGCGCCCGGCTGGTCACGTGCACCGTGGTTTCGGTGATCCCGTACATATTGATGAATTCGGTCGCCGCGCCGTGGCGCCGGTACCAGTCGCCCAGCATCGCCGGCTCCAGCGCCTCGCCGCCGAAGATCACCCGCCGCAGCGCCAGTGGATGGCCGGCATGCAGCTCGGCGTCCACCGCCAGCAGCGAGCGGAACGCCGTCGGCGTCTGGCTCAGCACCGTCACGCGCTGCCGCGCCAGCAATGCATACAACGCTTCCGGGTCGCGGCTGGCCGCATACGGCACCAGCACCAGCCGTCCGCCCAGCAGCAGCGCGCCCCAGATTTCCCACACCGAAAAATCGAAGGCGTATGAATGGAACAGGGTCCACACGTCGTGCCGGTCATAGCCGTGCAGCGCCACCGCCGACGCCATCAGGCTGGCCACGTTGCGGTGGCTGACCACGCAGCCCTTCGGCTGGCCGGTCGAGCCGGACGTGTAAATCACATACGCCGCCTGCTCCGGATGGATCGCCGGCGCGCGCCAGCCCCCGTCTGCCGCCGCCGGCAGCGCATCGATGGACAGCACCGGCAATGGCAGCGCCAGCCCGGCCAGCGCCTCGGCGCCGGCCGCGTCGGCCAGCACGCAGCGCAGCTGCGCGTCGCCGGCCAGGTAGGCCAGCCGTTCGGCCGGATAGCGCGGGTCGAGCGGCACGTAGGTCGCGCCGGCGGCCAGGATGCCCAGCATCGCCGCCAGCAGCCCGGCGTGCCGTTCGCACGCCAGCCCGACCCGGCTTTCGGCGCCCAGTCCCAATTCGCCCAGCGCCGCGGCGACCCGGCAGGCGCTCCGGTGCAAGGCGGCGTAGCTGATCTGCGCGCCGTCGCTGTCGACCAGCGCCGTCGCCGCGCCGTCGCGCAGCACCTGCGCCACGAAGCCCGACCACAGGTCCGGCGCCGCGCCGGACGGCAGCGCATGCGGCTCCTGTGCCGGTGCGGCCGGCGCGTCGGCCAGCGCCAGGTTATCGGTGCTGCGTTCCGGATCGGCGCACATACTGTGCAGCCACTGGCTCCAGCCGGCCATCAGCGCCGCCGCCAATGGCGCGCCCAGCAGGCTGGAGCGGTATTCGAGCACCATGCGGGCCCGTCCGTCCATCGGTTCGATGCGCATGGCCAGGTCCGACTTGGCGCCCAGGTTTTCAATCGGACGCGGGACCGCGCGCAAGCCGTCGCCCCAGTCGTGCGCCATGCCGGTCGCGTTTTGCAGCGCGAACATGGCGTGTCCGAGTTGACCGCCGTATTGCGGATGGCGCTGCCGTATCAGTTCGTCCAGCTCTTGACGGGACAAGGGACCGGCGGCGAACGCGGCGCGCATCCGCGGCGCCAGCCGCCGCACTTGCTCGGCAAACGGCTGTCCATGCGCCAGCGTCAGCCGCAACGGCACGGTGTTCACCAGGCAGCCGACGGTATCGGCGAATTCCTGCTGCTCGCGATTGGCCACCGGCACCGCGATCACCAGGTCGGCGACGCCGTGCACGCGCCCCAGGAACAGCGCGAACAGGCTGGCCAGCCATTCGAACGGCGTCACGCCCGATTGCCGCGCGCGCAATTGCACGGCCGACCATGCAGGCGCGTCCAGTTCTGCTTCCACCGACGCCGCCACGGAATGCGGCAGCCGGGGATCGGCCTGGTCCAGCTGGCACGGCGGCGGCAGCGTGGCGAAGGTCTCGGACCAGAACGCCCGCGCGGCGGTATCGGCCGGCAGTCCGCGCCGCCACTCGCTCCAGTCGACGAACTGGTAGTCGGCCGGCGCGAGGATGGCGTCGCCGCCGCCGGCAGCTGCGCAAGCATGGGTCAAATACAGCGCCCGCAAGTCACGGCCCAGGATGGACAGCGACCAGCCGTCGCAAATCAGGTGGTGCAGGCCGAGAAACAGGATATGGCGTTGCGGCGCCACGCAGATCAGCGCGATATGCAGCGCGCCTTGCGCCAGATCGAAGGGCCGCGCCGCCAGTTGCCGCAGCAGCGCGTCGATGGCCGCATCGTCCGCGCCGTCGAGGGCGATGGTCCCGAGCGCAGGACTGGCGGCCGGTCCGATCACCTGCACCACGTCTTCGCCGCGCACGGCGAAGCTGGTGCGCAGCGCTTCATGGCGCTGCACCAGCCCGCTCAGCGCGGCGCGCAATGCCCGCTCGTCGAGCGTGCCGCTCAGCTCGATGGCCAGCGGGACGTGGAAAGCCGTGGTGCCTGGATCGAGACTTTCGGCGATCCACATTTCATGTTGGGTGCTTGACAGCGCTGCTTCGAAAGATGGCATGGAACCTGATCAATGAGAGGGAAGAACAGGCGGAACCGGAGTTCCGCCCTGGCCAGTGAAACGTCAGTGCACCGGTCGCCGCACGCGCGGGATCGGCGTCGCGCCGTCGCGCGGCGCGGCGCCGTCAATCGCGCGCGCCATGCCGGCGATGGTCGGGTCGGCCAGGAAGTCGCGCAGCGGCAAGTGCACCGCGAAACGTTCCCTGGCCCTGGTCACCAGGCGGGTGCCTGAAATGCTGTCGCCGCCGAGCGCGAAGTACGAGGCGCCGCGTTCGATCCGGGCGGTCGGCAGGCTGTCGCGCCACAGTTCGCGCAAGGCCAGTTCGGTGGCCGACCAGGCCTGCTCGCCGGCCGGCGCGATGGCCGGGGCAGTAGCCGGCGCGGTAGCCGGCGCGGCAGGCCGGGGCGATGGCGCGACGGCGCCGCCGCGCGGCGCCAGCTGGCGGCTGACGGTCAGCGTGTCGAGCGCCAGCTTGCCCGGCAGCGCCAGCGCGTCGTCCAGTCCTTCCGCTTCCGAGCCGACCAGCGCCGCCAGGCTGGCCAGGTAGACCAGCGCCATCCGGTTCAGCTCTTCCCAGTCGATCGAATCGCACTGGGCGATCAGCGTCAGTTCCAGCGACTGGTCGCGCGGATCGATCGAGAACTGGGCCAGGAACGGAAAGTCGGTCTGCTCGTGCACGTCGAGCGCCTCCAGCTCCAGCCGCGCGTCGCCGATCAGCGGATGGTAGGCGTGGAAATGAACGAAGTTGAAGGCCGACGAAAACGGCAGCCGTCCGCCGGCCAGCTTCTTGATCTCGACCAGCGGCAGCCAGCGCTGCTCCAGCAGGCGCGCCTCTTCCGCCGCGACCGACTGTATCCAGCCCGCCAGCGAGGCGTCGATGTCGACCTGCGCCTGCAGCGGCAAGGTGTTCAGGAACAGGCCGATGGCTTGCTCGGATTGCGCCACTTCGGGCCGGCAATGGGCGACATAGCCGGTGCAGACCGTGTCCGATTCGCTGATTTCGGCCAGCGCCAGGATGTGCGCGCCCAGCAGCACCGTTTTCAGCGGCACCGCCGCGCGCGCGGCCAGCCCCGTGGCGGCGCGCAGCAGCACGGCGTCGACCGGCACGCGGCAGCGGATCGGCAACTGGTTCTCGCCCGAGACAAAACGTTCGAAACCGTCGCTGACGGCGATGCCCGCCACGTAGTCGCGCCAAAAGCCTTGCAGCGCCGGATCCGCGATGGCGGCGCGCTCGCGCCGCACCTGCAGCTCTTGCAGCGCCGGCGGCGCGGGCAGGTTCAGATGCGGTTCGAGATAACTGGCCAGCAGGCGCGCGACCAGCGTCGCGAAGCTCCAGCCGTCGAGGATGGCGTGGTGGAATGCGCACGTCAGCCGGAGCCGGTCCTGGCCCAGCAGATGCACGGCGACCCGCAACAGCGGCGCGTGTCCGGTATCGAAGGCTTGGCTGCGCTCGGCGGCCAGGAAGGCTTCCAGCGCGCGGGCCTGGCCGGCGCTGTCGAGGCTGCGCAGGTCGATGACCTGGAACGGCAGCGTGGCGCTGGCATACACATGTTGCGACGGCGCCTCGCCCCGGCTCCAGTCGAACGCCGTGCGCAGCGCCTCGACCTGGGCCGTCAATTGCATCAGCGCGGCGCGGAAGCGGGCCTCGTCCCAGTCGACCCGCAGCAAGTAGGAAAACACGTCCAGGAAGATTGCGTTGTGTTGTTCCAGTTCGGAGTGAAACAGCATACCGCCCTGCAACGCAGCAAGTGGAAATGAACGTACCACGCCGTCCGCCAGCGGCGGCGACGGCGCCGTTTCGCCGGCGTGCGTGCTGGCATGCAACACCTGCGCCGCGCCGCTGCCCGCTTCGATGACAGCGGCCATCCGCGCTAGCTGCGCGTGGCGGTAAATCGTCGCCAGGCTGAGTTCGAAACCGTGTTCACGGACTTGCGCCACCAGGCGCAGCGCCAGGATGCTGTCGCCGCCCAGCGCGAAGAAATTGTCGTCGCGCCCGATCGCCGGGCGCGCCAGGATGCCTTGCCACAGCCCCGCCAGCAACTGCTCCAGCGCACCGCGCGGCGCGGCGGCGCCGTCAACGTCGTCCACATCTTGCGGCAGCGTCAGCGCGGCGCGGTCGAGCTTGCCGTTCGACGTCAACGGCAGCCGTTCCAGCCACACCAGCGCCGCCGGGATCATGTGCTCCGGCAGCCGCCCGCCCAGCCAGCCGCGCAGCTCCGCTTCCGCCGGCGGCGTCCCCGCCTCGCGCGGCGTCAGCCACGCCACCAGCCGCTTGTCTCCTTCACCGCCGACCTCCAGCGCCAGCACCACCGCGTCGCGCACCGCCCCATGCGCCGCCAGCGCCGCCTCGATTTCCCCCAGCTCGATGCGGTAGCCCCGTATCTTGACCTGCTGGTCGGCACGGCCCAGGTATTCCAGCTCGCCGTCGTCGCGCCAGCGCCCCAGGTCGCCCGAGCGGTACATGCGGCTGCCGTCGCCCGCGAACGGGTCCGGCAAGAAGCGTTCCGCGCTCAGCGCCGCACGGCCCAGGTAGCCGCGCGTGACGCCCGCACCGCCGACATACAGTTCCCCCGTCAGCCCCGGCGCCACCGGCTGCAGCGCCGCGTCCAGCAGATACAGCCGCCAGCCCGGCAGTGCACCGCCGATCACGCTGCCGCGCGCCAGGTCTTGCGCCGCCAGCGCCCGGCTGGTCACGTGCACCGTGGTTTCGGTGATCCCGTACATATTGATGAATTCGGTCGCCGCGCCGTGGCGCCGGTACCAGTCGCCCAGCATCGCCGGCTCCAGCGCCTCGCCGCCGAAGATCACCCGCCGCAGCGCCAGTGGATGGCCGGCGTGCAGCTCGGCGTCCACCGCCAGCAGCGAGCGGAACGCCGTCGGCGTCTGGCTCAGCACCGTCACGCGCTGCCGCGCCAGCAATGCATACAACGCTTCCGGGTCGCGGCTGGCCGCATACGGCACCAGCACCAGCCGTCCGCCCAGCAGCAGCGCGCCCCAGATTTCCCACACCGAAAAATCGAAGGCGTATGAATGGAACAGGGTCCACACGTCGTGCCGGTCATAGCCGTGCAGCGCCACCGCCGACGCCATCAGGCTGGCCACGTTGCGGTGGCTGACCACGCAGCCCTTCGGCTGGCCGGTCGAGCCGGACGTGTAAATCACATACGCCGCCTGCTCCGGATGGATCGCCGGCGCGCGCCAGCGCCCGTCTGCCGCCGCCGGCAGCGCATCGATGGACAGCACCGGCAATGGCAGCGCCAGCCCGGCCAGCGCCTCGGCGCCGGCCGCGTCGGCCAGCACGCAGCGCAGCTGCGCGTCGCCGGCCAGGTAGGCCAGCCGTTCGGCCGGATAGCGCGGGTCGAGCGGCACGTAGGTCGCGCCGGCGGCCAGGATGCCCAGCATCGCCGCCAGCAGCCCGGCGTGCCGTTCGCACGCCAGCCCGACCCGGCTTTCGGCGGCCAGTCCCAATCCGCCCAGCGCCGCGGCGACCCGGCACGCGCGCTGGTGCAAGGCGGCATAGCTGATCTGCGCGCCGTCGCTGTCGACCAGCGCCGTCGCCGCGCCGTCGCGCAGCACCTGCGCCACGAAGCCCGACCACAGGTCCGGCGCCGCGCCGGACGGCAGCGCATGCGGCGCCGCCGGCAGGCAGGCGGCGCGACCGTCGTCGGCGCCGCGGCCGGCGCTGTCGAGATGCGCCAGCCAATCGTCCAGCAGCGCCGCCGCCTGCTCTTCGGTCAGGAAGGACTGGTTGAAATACAGCTCGATATCGACATCCTGGTCCTGCCGGTATTCGCGCAGGTAAATCTGCAGAGGCCGTCGTTGTTCCAGCGGGCTGAACGCCGCGATGTCATGCGTGCAGCCGGGATAGGTGCTGGTGTAATCGTGGCGTTCGAACGACAGCGTCACCTGGATGAACTCGGCGCTGCCCTCGCGTTGTCCCCAAGGCCGCGCGATTTCATTCGGCGTGATGCGGGCGTGCCGGTAATCGGCGCGCTGCTGTTCGGCGACCCGCGCCGCCAGCGCCGCCAACGGCTGCTGCGGATCGACCGTCAGCGCCAGCGGCACTACATTGGCGAACAGGCCGATGGTCTGCTTGTGCTGCGCCGTGCGGCGTCCCAGCAGCGGCATGCCGAGCACCGGGCGTGCCACGCCGGTACGCCGCGCCAGCGTGGCCAGCAGCGCCGCGGCAATCCATGAGGCCAGCGTCAGGCCGGCGCCCTCGGCGGCCGCGCTCCACTGCGCGTAGCGGGCTGGCGGCACTGCGCGGGCGAGCGATCCGGCGGCCAGCTGGAACGGCTTGATCGGCGCGAACAGGCTGTCGGGTGCAACCGGAAACCGCTGGCGCCAATAGTCGGTGGAGCGCTGGCAGCCGCTGCTTGCCGACCATGCCAAATCTTCGGCCGTGTAGTCAAGGAACGACGGCGGCGCCGGCGGCGCCTCGTCCTGCGCGCCGGCGGCATGCCGCCTCATCAACAGGGCCATGTCCTGGAACATCAATGAAAAGCCCCAGCCATCGAGCAGCGCATGCGGCCCGAAGCATAGCCAGATATGATGCTGCGGATGCACGCGAATCAGATAGTTCTGGATCAGCGAGGCGTCGGCGCCCAGGTCGATCGGCGTGGCGAACTGCCGTGCGATGAACGCCGACGCCAGTTCCGCGGCGTCGTCATGCGCCGAATAATCGACCAGCCGGACCAGCGCCGCCGAGCGTTCGACCGGCCGGTGGCCAATCTGCTGGCCGTCGATCACGAAGCCCAGGCCGAACACGTCATGCCGGGCGACCAGTTGCGCCATGCAGGCGGTGAATCCATCGATATGCAGCGCACCGTGCATGGTGACGGTGCCGCCGGTATTGCCCAGCGCCGCTTCAGGATGCAGCAGGCTGGCAAGGATCAATTCGCGTTGCGCGCGCGTGACTGGCTGGGATACGGACATGACGATTCCAATGGTGAGGTGTCAATCAACTGCACCGGGCTGCCGGCTCAGGATTGCAGGTGTTTTCGGAGGCTCAGCGGACGCATGTCGGTCCACACTTCGGTGATATGGGCGAGGCACTCGTCCTTGCTGCCGCGCTTGCCGGCGTCAAACCAGCCCAGCGGCAACTCCCGGTACTCCGGCCAGATCGAATATTGTTCTTCGTGATTGATCACCACGATGTAGCGCTCCTGCGGCGCCGGCGATGCATTTGTGCTGGTCATGATGTATTGCGCTCTCATCAAAAAAATCGTTAACCTGGGGTGGGAAGGACAAAAATGCGGGAGCGCCAGCCAGCGGCCAGCGCTCCCGCACGGACCGGATCCCGGATTAGGCCGGTTTCACCTCGGCTGCCGCTTGCTCTGCTTCCTTGGCGGCTTTTTCCACTTCGCCGGTGTAGAAGCTGCGCATTTCGATCGGATCGAAATCGAGCAGCGTGCCGCCGGCCTCAAAATGGCTGATGAACACGCGGCCCAGTGCCACGGTGGTCGCATACGCGATCGCCGGCTGGGTCACGACGCCGAGCAGCGAACCGACCAGCGGAATCGCACGCACGGCCGAACCGACCACGCCCGAAGCCAGCGAGGTGGTGGTGACGCCGCCGACCAGCGAGCCGATCAGTGTCTTGATCCGTTCTTTTTGGAACGGAATGCCGTACTGGCCGGACAAGTCATAAATCATCTTGGCTTGCACGCCGGTCACGGCGGCGATGTCGAGCACGCTGAACGGCACCAGGCCCGCCAGCAGCGACCACTGCGCGTAGCGCACCACCGTGCGTTCGGCGCCGAGCAAACGCTGCGCGTCCCCGCTTAATGCCGCGCGAATCGGTGCTGCAACTTCTGCTTCACTCATTTGAACACTCCTTTAAGTAAATATTTCATGAAAAAATACTTCCAAGTCAGGATTCACTGCAGATGGCCATCAGCTAATTAGCGATCGCGCAAAAAATCTTATTTAATCGTAACATGGAAATATTAATAACAACAACGAAACAAATATTTTACGATAATGCCTTTCCCCGCATAGCCATAATAAATCCTGCGAAAATTTTTTTTATATGAATTTAATGAAGTAGTAAATTCGATTTATCACATAAATATTCATTGTTTGATCTAGATCAAAACGAAAGAAAATAACACCACGCCACCAGAGCGAAATCCGCGGTGCAGGATTCAGGGCGCAAGCCGCTCCTGCAGCGGTATGCGGGGCGCCGTCCGCTGCCGTTCCAGCCCCGGCAAAAGGTGCGGCAATCCGGCCCGAGGTGCGTGGCGGATGCCAGCCGACCGCCTGCAACCGGTTCCAGCTGCGGCCTGCTGCCGGAATGGCGCTGGCCAGCATGCGCCAACAGGGCAGTACCGCTATGCGCTGAGGATGGCTTTGGCCTCATTCAGATTTTTTTAGAATACTATTTCGATAGTCACTGAGAATTTATAAATTATTTAAATTGAAGATTCATACTCCATTAAAAAATATATTAATTAGATAATACTTCGAGGTACAATCATGGTAGGCTGCCAAGCCACACATTTCGTGCAACGGCACCACTGGTATGGTCGTTGTTGAGACTTTCTTTAAAAGGGAATCGCACGCATGTTTCTACCCATTTTCATGGCCGTCTATCTGCTTGGAGCGTTGATAACAGGATTGTTCGGCACTAGCCGCCGCATCGGTTTTATCGGCTTCTTTATTCTGGCACTGGTATTGTCGCCACCCGTGACGCTCATGCTGTTAGTATTAACCCGCCCCAAGCCTGTGGCCAAGCCGCTGTGATAGCGGGCTGCCCGCGCCATTCCACGGAGTCATCGATTTATGAGTTTTTTTAGTCTGCTCAAGGCGGAAGGCTTGCGTATTACGCAGCGCAAGCTGCTGGCCATGATTACCATCTCGGGCATCACCAGCGCCGGCGTATTGGCGTCCGTCAACTACGCGGCCAAGGAGATCTCCAAGGGCAAGCCGACCACGGCCGCGTTCTTCATTTTCCTGGCGCTGGTGACGCTCAATGTGCTGTCGAGCCGCTTCGTGATCCGGGTCACGACATCCGAAGTCGAGCACGTGGTGCACCGCTTGCGGCTGCGCCTGACCGGCAAGCTGCGCGACGCCCAGCTCAACACCCTCGAAAAACTCGGCCCAGGCGTGCTCTACGCCGCGATCGGCAAGGATACGCAAACCCTGTCGCAACTGGCCTCGGTGCTCACCAACGCCGCGCAATCGGTGGTGCTGATCTTTTTTGGCGCGATGTACCTGGCATGGCTGTCGCCGATGGCACTGGCGGTGGCGGCCGGATTTGTCGCGCTGGCAGTCGGCATGTACCTGCTGCAAAGCCGCAAGCTGAACCAGGCCCTCAGCGATTCCGGGCGGCTGGAAAACCGGCTGTTCGACCGCGTCTCCGATTTTGTCGACGGCTTCAAGGAAACCCGCATGAACCGCGGCCGCAGCGACGAGTTGTACGGCCACTTCGCGGAAGAGTCGGAGGCCGCGGCGCGCTCGCGCATCAGCGCCATGACCGCGCTCGGCAGCATCATGGCGTTCGCCCAGACCACGCTGTTTTTACTGGTCGGCACGATGGTTTTCGTGGTGCCGGTGCTGTCCTCGGATTTTTCCTCGCAGGTGGTGCAGACGGCGACGGTGGTGCTGTTCCTGTTCGGACCGATTTCGGCGGTGGTCGGCTCGGTGCCGGCGATGGCGAGCGCCGACATGGCCGCGCGCAGCCTGGGCGAGGTCGAAGCGGCGCTCGGCAGCGGCGCGCGCGACACCCACCACGGCGCGGTGCTGCCGTTCGACACGCTGGACATGCGCAACATCGTGTATACCCATCATGACGGCGCCGGCCGCAACGCGTTCAAGCTGGGGCCGATCGACTTCACGCTGCGGCGCGGAGAGACGGTCTTCATCACCGGCGGCAACGGTTCCGGCAAGACCACTTTCCTGAAGATACTGACCGGCCTGTACCGGCCTGACGGCGGCGCCATCTCGCTCGATGGGCTTGAGCTGGCGCCCACAGACGGCCAGGCCTACCGCGAACTGTTTTCCGTCGTGTTCAACGATCCGCACCTGTTCCGTCGCCTGTACGGACTGAGCCCCGAAGCGCGCGAGCGCGTGCCGGCGCTGCTGCAGCGGCTGGAAATGGTCGGCAAGGTGCAGCTGATTGACGACAGCTTCGACACGCTGGACCTGTCTTCCGGCCAGCGCAAGCGGCTGGCCTTGCTGGTCGCCCTGCTGGAGGAAAAACCGATCCTGATCCTGGACGAATGGGCGGCCGACCAGGATCCGGTGTTCCGCATGAAATTCTACCGCGAGCTGCTGCCTGAATTTAAGGCCGCCGGCAAGACCATCGTCGCGATCACCCATGACGATGCCTATTTCGATGTCGCGGACCGCCGCATTGCACTCAATTACGGAAGCATAGTAAAGGTTGATGATGAAGCTTGACAAGGCCGAAGTACTGGCGCCCGCCGCGACAGGCTGGCGCGCGAAAATCCATCGCTGGTTCGAAGCGAACGTCGTCGAACTGACGGTCGCCGCGCTGGTCGCGCTGGCGATCCTGATCGTGCTGTCGCCGCACGTGGTCTACACCGTGCCGGCCGGCCATGTCGGCGTGCTGTGGAAACGCTTTCATGACGGCACGGTAACCGAGCGCACCTATGGCGAGGGCACCCATCTGATTTTCCCGTGGGATGACGTCGCGCTGTACGACACCCGCACCCGCCTGGGCGAGATGACGGTCGACTGCCTGATGGCCGACGGCCTGTCGGTCGGCGTCAAGGTCGCCTACCGCTACCGCCTGGTCGCCAATAACGTCGGCCACCTGCACCGCCGCCTCGGGCCGCACTTCCTGGAATCGTTGCTGGTGCCCGATATCGCCGCCCAGACCCGCTCGGTGCTGGGCAAGGTCCGCGCCGAGGAAATTTATTCGAACCAGCGCAGCACGCTCGAAGCGGCGATCCGCGAGATCGTCGAACGCAATGTCAAGCGCGCCTCCAACACGCTGAGCGCGACCCCGGAACTGGATATCCTGCACGTGGAAAATGTGCTGATCAGCAGCATCGTGCTGCCGCCAACCGTGCGCGCCGCGATCGAGCAAAAGAACGAGCAAAAGCAACGCATCGAGGAATATGCTTTCCGCGTCAAGGTCGAACAGCTCGAACGCGAACGCAAGCAAATCGAGGCCGAGGGGGTGCGCAACTTCCAGCAAGTTGTCAGCGGCAGCATTACCAACGGCTATCTGCGCCTGCGCGGCATCGACGCCACCACGCAGCTGGCGCAATCGCCGAATGCGAAGGTGGTGGTGGTGGGCGGCGGACAGAGCGGCATGCCGCTGATCCTGGGCGGCATGGACAGCGCGCCGTCGAACACGCCTATGGACAAGGTGGTGGCGCCGGCCGGTCCCGTTTCGAGCCCGGCCGCCGACGCCAAGCCGAAAGCGGCTGCGACGGCGGATCCGCTCGCGGCCAGGAAATAAGCCCGCGCGATCCAGACTGGCCGGCTGTTCGCGCCGGCCAGTTGCCCTGCCTCCGACCGTGGCCCGAAATCGCTCCAGAATGGCCGGGAAACGCTGCCAAGTCACTTGCCTGCTTCAGTGACAGCGAACATACTTCAGCTTCCTGCAACTGATGAAACCGCTGCGTCGCCAAGCCGGTGTCGCACATGAACGCACAAAAACGCACATGAGCACCATCGAAGCTGAGCAAGCACTGCCCGACATCCTCGCACACGGATTAAAAGTTGTTTTTTGCGGCATCAACCCCGGTGTCGATGCGGCGGCGGCGGGCCACCATTTTCTCGGCCGCGGCAACCGTTTTTGGCCGGTGCTGCATCTGGCCGGCTTTACGCCGCACCTGGTGGCGCCGCAAGATGACCGCGGCGTGCTGGATTTCGGCGTTGGATTGACGGCGGCTGTCGGCCGCGCCACCCAGCGCGCCGACCAGGTGCAGGCGGAAGAATTCCAGACTGCCGGAATGGTCTTGCGGGAAAAAATCGCCTTGTATCAACCAGGCTGCGTCGCCTTCCTTGGCAAGGCGGCGTATGCCGGCATCACGGGGAAACGGCAAGTGAATTGGGGCGAACAGGCGCAGCGCTTTGGCGGCGCGCGGGTGTGGATATTACCGAATCCGAGCGGGCTGAATCGAAGCTTCAGCAAGGAACAACTGGTGGATGCTTATTCCGGACTTCATCGGCATCTTAGATGCGTCTAACAAAACGTTCAGGGCAAGGCGCCTTGCCGTAGGCAGTACGAATGTACGACAAGGCAAGGCAACGCCGCCATGGATGTTTTGTTAGACGCTCTTATAATCTCGAACTTGAGCGCCCTGCCATGTCGCCGTACGAGTCCTCAGGCGCGGCGTGACGAAATCCAGGAAGGCGCGCACCTTCAAGGGCACCGGCGCCTGTCCCTTGTGTACCAGGCTGATCGGCAATGGCGCCGCTTCGAACGGCTGCAGCACGACGCTCAATGCATGCTCGCGCAGGGCGTCCGCGACCTGGTAGGACAGTACCCGTATCAATCCCACGCCCAGCATCGCGGCGGCGATAGCGGCCTCCGCCGTATTGACCGCGAGCCGGGAATGAACCGGCACGGACAGCTCCGACTTGCCGGTTCCAAACACCCAGGCGCGCTTGGAAGCGAGCACCTCGAAGGTGATGCATTGATGTGCGCTCAGATCGGGTGGACTGTGCGGCACGCCGTGGGTGGCCAGATAGGCGGGGCTGGCGCAGACCACCCGGCGCACCGCACCGACGCCGGTCGCCATCAAGCTGCTATCGGGTAATTCGCCGATGCGCACCGCGACGTCGGCGTGTTCGTCCATCAAATGCACGACGCGGTCCGTGAGCACCAGGCTGATGTCGATTTCCGGATACTGCGCGAGAAATTCGGCGATCACCGGCACCACGTGCAAGCGCCCGAAAACGACCGGCGCCGTCACCACCAGTTCGCCTTTTGGCGCCGCGTATTCGCCCGTCGCGGCGCGCTCGGCTTCGCCGATTTCTTCAAGTATGCGGCGGCAGGCGGCCACATATGAACTACCGGCTTCGGTCAACGACAGTTGCCGCGTGGTGCGGTGAAGCAAGCGCGTCTTCAGATGCGATTCCAGTTCCGCCACCTTGCGGCTGACCGTCGCCAGCGGCATGCCGAGCCGGCGCGCGGCCGCCGACAGGCTGCCGGCATCAACCACGGCGACCAGAATGGACATGGATTCGAGACGGCTCATAATACTCTATCAAATAATGGGAGGATGATTCCCAATCTTATGGGATTCTCTTTATAAATGCAAACACGTAAGCTGCCACTCTACGCTCCCGATCGCGGCATTCCGCCGCAAATACGGAGGACATTCACATGAAAGGAGAGTGCCGTGAGCGCACTGCCGATTACACCCAAGCATCCTGAGCATGCTGACGCGCCGGCGATAGCCTCGCGCGGCAAGATCGTCATGATGGCAATCATCGCCGGCGCGGTGATCACCAACATCTATTGCACCCAGCCTATCTTGCCCTTGATCGCATCCGGCCTGGGGGTGGACCTGAGCACCGTCGACCTGGTCGCCGGCGCGGCGCTGCTCGGCTTCGCCACCGGGCTTGCCCTGTTGCTGCCGCTTGGCGACCGTTTCGACCGCCGCAAGCTGGTGCTGGGCCAGATCGCGGCGGCCTTCTGCTTTGCCCTGGCGGCGGCCTTCGCGCCCGGCATCTGGCCGCTGATCGGCGCGTCGTTTGGGCTTGGCATCGTCAGCTGCGTGCCGCAGCAACTGGTGCCGTTCGCGGCCGTCATGTCGCGGCCAAGCGAACGGGGACGCTCGGTCGGCACGGTGGTCAGCGGCATCATGGTCGGCATCTTGCTGGGCCGCACCATCAGCGGCGTGGTCGGCGAAGCCTATGGCTGGCGCGCGGTGTACGGCATGGAAGCGGCGTTCATGGTGCCGGTGTGGATCGCCGCCGCCCTGCTGCTGCCACGCGGCGTGCCGACCACCAACCTTTCCTACGGACGGCTGCTTGCTTCGCTGTGGCCGCTGGTCCGCGACCATGGCCCGATCCGTCAATCGATGATGGTGCAAGCGCTGTTGTGGGCCTGTTTCAACGCCTTCTGGGTCAACCTGGCGGCGCTGCTGGCCAGCGGACCATGGCACTTGGGCAGCGCCTGGGCGGGCGGTTTTGGCATCATCGGCGCGGCCGGCGCGTTTGCCGCGTCGCTCGGCGGGCGCGCGGCCGACAAGGTCGGATCGCGCAGCGTCATCGGACTGAGCATCGGCATCGTGACGGTGGCCTACCTGCTGCTGGCCGGCGCCGAATCCTCGCTGGTATTGCTGGTGATCGGCGTCATCGTGCTCGACATCGGGGTGCAAGCGGGGCTGGTATCCAACCAGACGCGCGCCTTCGCGGTCGATCCGAAAGCGCAAGGCCGGATCAACAGCCTATACATGACGGCCACGTTTTTTGGCGGCGCGCTCGGCGTGACGATCAGCGGCTGGCTGATGAGCCGTTTCGGCTGGACCGGCATCGTGGTCTTTGGCGTGGTGCTGGGGCTGGCCGCTGCCTTGATTCACGGCTTCAGCAGCCCGGGGCACGCGGCGCAGGACAAGAAAACCGTCTGTTAACCGCAGATAATTTGGCAAAACAAGAGGGATGCGATGAAGCTGACTTTGGTGGTACTGGACGGCGTGCAAGCGCTTGACGTGGCGGGTCCGCTGGACGTTTTTACGGAGGCGAATTACTTGCTGCGCAAGAAAGACCACTACGACATCACGCTGGTCGGAGGGCGGCCAAGCAGCGTGATGTGCTCCAGCGGCATCGAGTTCAAGGTTCATTGCCACTACCTGGACTTCCAGGCGGAGAGTGACTTGCTGCTGGTTGCGGGCGGACCGGCATATCCGGCATATCAGCCGGAGCCGGCCTTTATCGACTGGTTGAAGCGGCATGTGCAAGGTGCCGGCAGGTTTGGCGCGGTATGCAACGGCGTGTTTTTACTAGGGCACGCCGGGCTGCTCGCGGGCCGCGAAATCACCACCCATTGGGATCACGCACAACGGCTGTCGGCGCAGTTCCCTGCTGCCAGGGTGAGGCCAGACAAGATATTCGTGCGCGACGGGAATCTGTTCACCTGCGGCGGCGTCACGGCGGGCATCGACCTGTGCCTGGCGCTGATTGCCGAGGATTGGGGGCATGAGCTTGCGATGAAGGTCGCAAAACGGCTGATCGTGTACATCCGGCGCGACGGCGGGCAGTCGCAATACAGTCCGTATCTTGCGGTCGGTCCGAATCAAGACTCGCTGGTGAGCAAGGTGTTGCAGTATGTCACCGACCACATTAGCGACGCCTTGACGATAGAAGAAATCGCGGACGCGGTCGGCGTCAGCCGGCGCACATTTTCGCGCGCCTTTGCCAAGCATGCTCACGTCACGCCGTCGATTTTTGTCGACCAGGTGCGGATCGATTTTGCCCGCAAATTGCTGGAGGAAACAGATGTGCCACTGAAGACTGTCGCGTTCCGCTGCGGCTTCCACACAGCAACACAGATGCGGATGATTTTTGCGCGCCAATTGAGTACCACCCCAAAGCTGTACCGGGCGCGCTTTCGGGCCGGCGATGCTGCTTCAATAGCGAACCCGGATGAGTGAAAAAATGGTTTTAAAGCCATGTCCGCTGGCTAGCGGAAACCGGGGCTTGGCCGCTTTGGGGACAAGTCGTATTCCTTTTGGGCCAAGCCGCCGCCGGCCCGCTCACAGCCCGTTGCCGCTGGGGCAGAATCGCCAGCGGCAAGCACGCGCAAACCTCAGCCCGGCTCAGGTCCGGCAGTGCTGAACTTGTACAACCAAGCAATGGAGTCACTATGGAAACCACTCAAGCACGCCGCACCATTCCGGCGCGGGCACGACCGTCTGTCCGATATTTACCGGTCGCCCTGTTCGGCTCCGTCATGAGCGTCGCCGGCCTGGCGTTGGCGTGGCGGCTGGCCAACAAAGCGTATGGCGTCGATATCGCCGTGTCGAACGGCATCGGCATCGTCGCACTGTCGCTGTTCGCTGTGCTGGCGCTGTCTTATCTGGTCAAACTGATCAGGCATCCCGACTTGGTCAGGCAGGAGTTTTCGCATCCCGTCATTGGCAATTTTTTCGGTACCGTGGGCATCAGCGTGCTGTTGCTGTCGAGCGTCATCAGCGGCTACAGCAGTAGCGCCCAGTTGCTTGTGTGGAGTATTGGCACGGCTTTCACGCTGGCACTGAGCGTGGTCATGATTTCGCGGCTGTTGAACGGCAATGCGCTGGCCTCGAGCGCCGTGCCGGCCTGGCTGATCGCCGGCATCGGCAGTCTCGATATCGTGGTGGCCGGAGGATCGCTGACGGCGCAATGGACACACGAAGTGAACTTGCTGGCGGCGGCGATTGGCGGCGTCAGCGCCATCGTTTTCTTCGTGCTGATTTTCTCGCGGCTGGTGCATCAGGAACCTCTTGCCGCGGCCATGCGTCCATCCAAGATGATATTGATTGCGCCGTTTTCGGTTGGCTTTATCGCCTACGTCAACCTGGTGCACAAAGTGGATATGTTTGCCGCGCTGCTGTTCTATTTCGGGCTGTTCCTGTTCGTGATTATCGGCTACCGCCTGGCCGTCAAACCGGCGCCGTTTTCTCCCGCGTGGTGGGCGATCGGCTTCCCGATGGCGGCGCTGGCCAATTCGGCGCTGATCTATTCCGGCACGGTCGGCGGCACAGTGCTGGGCTGTATCGCCGCGCTGTTGCTGTTCCTGCTGACGGTGGCCATCGCGGTACTGTTTATCCGCACGCTGTACGCCTTGCTCAGCGGCCGTTTGCTGACCGCCTGAATATTGGCGTATCGGAGTATTGAAATATTGAAATATTGAAAAATAAACCAAGCAACAAGTGAGAGGATATATGAACACACCATTGAATCTGGGCCAGAATCTCGACGACTATGAAGACTTTTACGAGATGGTGAGCGATTCGCAGCGCGACCTGGACGAGGGCCAACGCACCATGCTGAACAGCCAGCTAATCTTGCTGCTGTCGAATCACATTGGCGATCTGGCGATCTTGCGGCAGGCGTTTGCGCTGGCGCGGGTGAATGTGGAAAGGACGCTGCCGCGCTGAGATGCCGGCGCTCATCAATCTCCGCCGCTACGCGGGGCTGCTACAGATCAGCATGGCGCATAATAAGGGGAACTCGGCGTCCGCCTGAGTTCCCTTAGCCTGGAGCAGCGATGAAAAAAATGGTCTTGTTGGTGTCGGCGTTTTTCGTGATGAACAATGTACAGGCGGGGCCGCTCGATCCCGCGCTGGCGCCAGGACAGAATTTCGACCTTGCGCCTTTCCGGCTGCAAACGCTTGATGCCAACCTGCAATTCACCGAGATCAGCCCCATCGACCGCTATCAGGATGCGTATTTCTTTAGCGATCAGCGCACGGGGGCGATGACATTCCGCGTGCCTTCGGGGGCTGGCCATAGCGGGAATTCCGAGTTTCCCCGTGTGGAATTGCGGGAAGAACGCGACTGGACCATCGATGCGGGCAGCACGCAGCAGCGTGAACTGTCCGTCGCGCTGCGGGTGCTGGCTGAGCCCGCTACCGGGGAATTAATCTTTGCCCAGATACACGGCGAACGCAGCGGCGGTTCGGAAGCGCTGAAGATGCGCTGGAGCCACGGCGACATCGTCATGGGCGTGAAAAAGCATTACGGCGACCCGGAACAGCGCATCCCCCTGTTGCACGGGGTGGCCTTGGGTAGCCGTATCGAATGCAATCTGGCCTTC
This sequence comes from Janthinobacterium agaricidamnosum NBRC 102515 = DSM 9628, assembly GCF_000723165.1. Lineage (NCBI taxonomy): Bacteria > Pseudomonadati > Pseudomonadota > Betaproteobacteria > Burkholderiales > Oxalobacteraceae > Janthinobacterium > Janthinobacterium agaricidamnosum. Next base: position 181,724 of record NZ_HG322949.1, on the reverse strand, counting down.
CGCGGCGACACCTTGAACGTCGAGGTGCGCAGCGGGACAGAGGACGCGAAATACGAATTCAGCTATGCCGCGGATGCCTGGCAATCGACACCGGTGTATTACAAGGTGGGAGTGTATTCGCAAGACAAGCAGCAGGACGGCACCACGGGCAGCATCGCCGTGGAGCATCTGGCCTTGAGCGAGTAGAGCTAAAAAGCGGATGCCGTCACCGGCATCCGCTGCCACAGCCTCGGAGTTGCACCGGGATGATGGAGATCAGCTATCCATGATCCGATATTGGCAGATTAATCGGTCTGAGCGCAAACACTCCTCGGTGACCGGACGTCCGGTCGCCTCGGCAAAGTAAGCGGCGATTGCCTTGCAGACGCAGGGGGTTGCGCGCACGGCCCCCGCAACGGGACAGCTATAATTGCGCACCACGACCGCACCTTCCTCAACCACCGCTTCCGTATTGGCGCCTAGCCCATCCACGATCGCCATTGCCTGGGCCAGGTTCTGTTCGAAATCAGTGGACGATGGGATGTTATTCTCCCGCGCCAGCCGGCGCCCCGTTTCCACCATGACTTTTTCTAGCTGCCGCTGGTCCAGTTGTTCGCCAAGCGTTGCCAGCAGGCCCATTAAAAAGACGGGATAAGCGCCTGACGCGCTATCCTCGCTGCCCGCCGCCGCCTGATTATGGAAGCCTGCCCTACTTTGGTGTGAATACCTTCAAATTCACCAATGCCAAAGGCGCTGTCAGCTACGGACGCTATCAAATCGTTCCAGCCGATGGCGCACACTATCTGACGGATGCGGAGGCGGCCAAGATGGCGCACGATTACCTGGCGTCGGAGATCGGCCAGCGCGTGGCGCGCGCGCCCGTGAAGTTCCGCCTGATGTTGCAGATCGCTCAAAGCGGCGACGTGCTGAACGATCCTTCGGTCGCATGGCCGGACAGCCGCCGTACAGTAGAGCTGGGCGTGCTTTTCATCACCAAACTCGCGCCCGACAACAACGAGGCGCAGCACCGTCTGTTATTCCTGCCCAATGCACTGCCTGCCAGTATTGAAGTGCAGGACCCGATGGTCAATGCCCGCTCAGCCTCGTACGTTGTATCGTTCGGCCGCCGTCAGCAATAAGTGCGGTAGTCGGCGGGAATGGTCATGAGTTCACCGGACTTGCTCCGCTTTTTGTAGAGTCCTTCACTCGACCATGGCTTTAACGTAGATTTGCATATAAGAATGTCGGGTAGCTTGGGCAAACGACTTCAGTACGAAGCTCCGCGATTTTCTCTCCTTGCAGTGATGTAGGCAGCGAAAAATCGAACTCGTTGTCTCTGTCGTGTGTGCCACCGACGCGTGACCCCTTTCGATTTGCCTTCCAATAGGACAGCCCTTGGTCCAGCCTAACTACGATTCCCGATCCATCTTGGAATTCGATTTCCAGAGTCCTCGCGTGCTCGGCATCATATTTTTTTATCAGCGAAAACTCGATTTCATACATGCCACAATAGGCGAATGCTTCCTCAATAGCTGCTTGGCGAAGTGCCTCATTGGTCCAATCCATCCAGACGGGTCGTGGTGCCGACGCAATCTGGGATGTGGTACTTAGTGAGACTGTTTCGATTACAATCTGCTGCGGATTCCACTGATCCTCATAACGCCGCTTCAAACCATTGATGACTTCAAGCAGCAATGCAACCGGCAGGGGCGCATTAAGATAACGATCGCGATACGATACTCCGACAACGTTATTATTTCCCCGACTTAATGGCGATGCCAGATCTGGGTAAGCTTCGAACAGGTCGCGCCAGAAGCGTTCACCAAAACCCTGTAGACTTCCGTTCCATTGATCTGTGACCTGGAGTTGATAGCTGTTCGCTTGGTTGGCAGGCATCAGTTCTCCCACCGGAACCTCTTTAACAGATGCAGGTTCAATTCCAAGCCCCCGTACCAAAGTTTGCCCCGCGCTTGCTCCCCACTGAGGACCGACACACCCCGCCAATTCATTCGTCATCGCCCAAGATATAGTTCCACCTAAACTAGCGATCTGCGCCAGCAAAACACCCGCCCCAATTAATGGGCTCTTCTTGCAGGTTCCAATACTCACTGTCTCAAGGTTTGCCCACGCATTGAGCATTTGACGGTTTGGCATTGAGATCGTTTGCAGAGCCGCCTCTGAAAGCACAAAGGTAATCGGCTTACCAACACCAATCCAGCGGTATAGGTAGCTTCGCAGAGTCGACGCCGGCAGGTCCCAGTCTGTAACATCACCGTGCAAGTAAAGATACAGCGCGGTATTAGTTGGAGCTGTTAGTTCACGCCAAATTGCTTCCGCTAACGGCTGGTATTCAGCCTGACTATTCGCTGCTCCAAAAAACGCATACTCAACTGGCAGCTGCATGTCACGGATCCAAGCTTCGGTAAGGAAAGCCAGCGCCGCGTGCCGATTTAATAACTCGTTCTGGAAACGGGTGTCGTAATTATCCAGGCAATGCTGGCACGCGCTGTCGCATGACTTGGGGCAGTGCAGAGCATGCGCGGCCTTGCGCAACACAGCATCGATGCGGTCGCTGACGGTACTCACATACCCACTTGCATTATTGTCGTAGACCAAAATAGAACGGCAAATGGTCCCGCCATCTGCGCGCACTTCCTTAGTACTACATCCCAGTTCATCAGATTGAATTCCCAGCATGTCTGCAATCGCCGAGCGAATCGCAACCGCCAAGGAGAAAGCCGCTGCTTCGTCTTGCAGGTAATCGCCGTCTACAGTTTGAAGCTGCAGCTCAAGTACATCAGTACGCACCTCGTGTCCCAAGTGTAGGTGCGGCATAATCGACCACGGCTCATCACTGCCTGAGCAAACTGCACTTTCACCACCGCGCTTACCTCGCAAAGGCTTATGTGGATGGCGAAAAATAGCGGGCAAATGACCTTTTAAAGATGTCGTGGCCGAACTGTCGTCCCCCATGGGTTCGGCCCTGCCACACTTGAGGCAAACTGCATATCCAAGGTCATGCGCACCAGACGAATGGAAATAGGCGGCCCCCTCTGGGCTCGCACGGAAACGTCCGAGCCGCGCGTTCGGCAACGAGGTCCACTCTGCGGAGACGTGAATCCAAGGAGACTGCGGCTTTATAAACTGTTGATGCGTCACATCGTTATGAATGTCTGCATATAGGTCAACGGCAAACCCTGCCGGTTCAAGATACTTGCGGATACCATCTGGAGGTATGGGCTTTGCGCACTCAGCGCAGTGAAGGGTTGAATCGACGTTTGGCTCTGTGCCGTTCGCACCACATGATCGACACCGCCAAGCAGTTCGGATGCTCTGGATTTCGCGAATCTGCTGCTGTGCTGCAGGTGCATGCCAGTTGAGCGTAATACCAGCACTCCGGTAAACCATACCATCCATGACCACGTCGGAACCTGGGGCATACTCACGTAGCGCGGTGACAAGGTCGCGGCTGGGCAAATCGCGATGACGCATACGGTTGTCTTCTCGGTGTGCTGCCTGCTGCTTATTGCGCTTAATTTCCTCGATATTAAGCGTATCGAAGGACGCAATATGGGACGGGAATCCATATCCCGGCAGGAAACCTTCCGATGCCAGTTCCGACAAAAGATATTCCGAAGCTAGTCGACTACGTTGAATGCTGAGGGCCTTGCATGCAGCCTCCTTCTGCATTGCTGGTGACGAAAACTCGGAAATTCGCGCGTCTATGCTAGCGTACTCTTCGTACCATGCATTGCGTACCCGCAGCATCTCGGCCGCAGCGATCTGCGTTAATCCGGTGAGAGCAGTAGTACCATCGAAACAGGTGTTACGAATTAGCGAGCGCAAGCCCTTTGACAGTGCCGCATTATTCTTTCCCAGGAAATTTTCGGCCCAGTTGCAAAACTGATCCACCAGCGCTGCATCGTGCGGAAGGAAGAACCAAGCACAATCGAGTTTGTTCAGGTCCATTCCGCCTGTACCGGCTCTAACACGCAGAAAATTTGAAAGTAGCATCGAATTGACGTGACGCTGCACTATCGCGCTACTCGACAACGAAATGGCTGGCAAGGGCAAACTAGTGTCAAACGGCCAACGCGTATTGTCGAATACGGACTGATCATGGGGGTTATTCTTGCAAACAGTAAGTGCTACCGACCTAGTTTCGCTGCGGCGGCCGGCGCGACCTGCTCGTTGTAAATAGTTAGCCGGGTGCGGTGGCACATTATTCATCGCGACCACTGAAATGCCACCAATATCAACACCCATTTCCATGGTGGTCGAGCAACTCAGTAGGTTTAGATAACCGTTCTTGAAGTCGCGCTCGTAGTTCCCCAAGCGACGTGCTGGCTGTTGCGCGGAATGCTCGGCTGCCCGGAAATAAGCCGCCCCCTCAACGATACGGTCGCTTAGATCAGACCATATGCCTTCCTCTCGAAAGGTCGTGATCTCCGGTGCCGTCATCAGCCAAGATCGGATTGCTTCCAGGCGTTCGCTTTCTGAGGTAAAACTCTGCGATAGCAGGGCATAAGATGGCAGGGTAATCGGATAACACTCCGCCGTGGCGGGACTAGGATTGTCGCGCGGCAAGTACGGCGTAATGCTCCGAAATGTTGTGTCCAATATACGCCGTGTTACTGGACAAATCCAAGCACGAGTGATTGGAACGAACCCAATGGCATCGAAGGTCAAGTAATAGCCGCCACTCACACTGCCCTGCAAGATGCCGCAACCAATCAAGTCGTCCCATGCATTTCGTAACAGCGAATCAATTGCATCGCGACCGTCCGGAGTGCGTGCATCGATCTTCAAGCCATATGCCAGCAACCGTGCCAAGCGTGGGTCCCGGCGGGCTCCAGATACCTGCGGCCATTTCAGGAAAGGATGGCCGGCCTTTTCTTTAGATTGTGGCCCAAGTAGGTACTTACGAGGTACCTTATTTCCTCCCCACTTCATCCACGAGGTTGGCAAATCAATGCAGGTGTTTTCACGCACGAAGAAGTCGAGTGAGATTTTCAAGAACGACTTCCACTCTTCAAGTGACATGCCTCCCAAAACCGGCTTCGCTTGGATCGCTTCCAATTTGGGGTAGTGTACCGCCACGAGTCCCATGGTTTCGCTGCTGTTTACTCGCCGCGGACGGCGAGCAAATTCTCGAGCGAGTAACATTTTTGCGAATTCGCGTAACCCGTGAGGGCCACTAAACAGCTCTGGGTCCAAGCCCAAGTAGAACTCGTACATGCGCTTAACGTCCGGCTCGTTGGTAGTGAGGTGCTCGGCCATATCGTTGAAGCCCACAGGCTTAAAGACGCTAGCCTCGACAATCTCCTTTTCGAATGTGCGTATCAGATTTTCCAAGCCTGCATTCGGGCCTGCAACGAGCGCACTCTGGAGCGTCGAAATCTGCTCCTGTTTCTGCCTGATGACAGGGTTCTCAGGCCCATTGGCCAAGCTAGCGACCCTAGCCAACACAAGTCCCCGAATCCGATTCCGCTCAGAATCCTGCTGGATCTTCGCAGCAATCCGAGCGGTTCCCTGTCGGCTGTCGGTAAATGTGATCATTCTCTTACCGCGATAAGGCTTAGTAAGCGGTTGTTCTCCGTCCTCGCAAAATTCGAGTAACGTAGGAATAATCTGTCCTAGCAAAAACGGTGATCCCAATATGGCGCGGCGTGCCAACGGCGACTTAGCGCTTTCGACTTCATTACAACATGGACAACGAAGCGCCATGCGACCGTCCTTTTGTGCCTCTTCATCGCGGATGTCGAGACGCAAGCAGGCCACACTATCATCCGGTTCGACTTGCAGCGTTAGCCTATCGACCCTAGTTCCAGTAGTGGCACCAAGGATCCGATTCGCGATAATGACCTTGGTTCGGCTAACATGGACAACCACTCCAACGTCATCTTCTCCGCCTTCGTCGTCGCTCGGCTCAACATCGAGAGAGAATTCGTCGACGGCATCACTATCGGTTGCTTCTAAAAAGTAGCCATGCTCTGTGAGGCCAAGCATAGCTGGCAAAAAGCTTTCGCCACACTCGCTGCATGAATTGATTTCGAACACCGGCACACCGCACTCGCAGCGTTTGCGCTGCTCCATATAGATCTTACCGAACGGCCATTCGGGAACATCCAGCAGACTATTCGCCTTGCAGGGACACTGTGAATCAGCGCACGCCCACAGGCCAGCAAGCACTTGGTGAAACAAGTGCGCACGCAGTGGAAGAAATGGTTCGAGTCGTCCCGATGGCAGGACTCGTGTTGTGCCGCTCAGCAGGTCCAGCCACAGCAGGCTTTGTGTTTGTTTCGTTGACGTGTCCACTGCTGCCGGAATTAAGAGTTCGCATAGTTCAGATAGCTGCGCCACAGGCTTACGATCCGGCGGCTGAGCAAACCTATTGCGCAATTTCATTGCAGTATCGTTGCCGGCTAGCGCGGCGAACAGGCGCTCCCCACTGTCCGTTTCGCCAGCTAATTCCTGCAAAGTTTGCAAAGAAGACTGCCGGTGACGATCATCGGCCGGCGGCAGCACTGGCACCGATCGCTGCCCCGCCACTACATGCACTTGCTCAACTCCCACCCCAGCCAGATCAGCCAGAAAAGTGCGTAGCTTAATGCCTGCCTCGCCAGATGGATCACCAATAGTTGCCGAAGTTGCGACGAATCGAACTTTACTCGCGTCGACCCCAAAGCCGTGCAATACGCGCCGTAACAGCAGGGCCAGCTCTGCTGCTTGCGAACCGATGTAACTATGCGCCTCATCCAACACGATCCATTCGAGCGTACCCTTAGATTTCTCAAGAATCGACGCATCTTGGGCGCGTACTAGCATGTACTCCAGCATAGTTGCGTTGGTCACTAGGATTGGAGGCGGGACCTCCCTGAGCGTTTCGCGGTCGAGCACTTGGTTTGGCACTTGGTCACGTTCGCGTTGGGGTACCTTGTGCTCGGTATTGCCGTTATATAGGCAAAAGCGCAGCGAATCGCCAAAGGCATGGGTCCACGCATGCAGTCGGTCGCGTTGACTATTAATCAGCGCGTTAAGCGGATATAAAAACAGTGCGCGCACACCGACCAGCGGACGCCGAGCGGCTTGCTGCTCACGACACAGTCGATCGAGAATCGGAACCATGAAGCATTCTGTCTTTCCAGAACCAGTGCCACTGGTGACCACCACTGACTGCGGCAAGTCGCTGGCCAGCAAACGCCATGCTTGCAGCTGGTGCACGTAAGGTGTTGCGCTTCTGGGGAAGCGATAATCGTCACGCAACTCGTCGGGCGGAGCATCCATAGCGTCAACCAGTGCCGACGATAGTAAGTTGCCAGCCAAATCACCCATGGTTGCGGTGGATGCTTCCCAACCGAACGTCGCTTCGAAGACAGGATCGCCCAGGAAACTACCAGACTGACCGAACGGTGCAGTAAATTGTTTCAGCAGATACCTGCGCAAGGCTGGATTGCTGAAGGCAAGGCGGCTTACCGTTGCGTATTTAGTACGCTCTGCCATGTCGGGCAATAGTTTCGAATAATAAAATGGCTTCATGTTCAATCAGTTCGTTGTTATTGGGATGGCCGGCACGGCTCCAGACACGATACACATCGCCACGGCTTGGTCGAATGCATGGGAAAACCAGTCGCGGTCGAAATCTCGATATTGACGCAGCTCCGTCAAGCGCGCCGGGTCGCTCCACCAATGGCATAACGCTCCTGTGCAACTGCAGAGCGCAAGTAGCACAGGCATGTTGGCCACACAAGCCTTCGGGTTCGTTGGATCCCAGAGCAGAGTGAATGCCGTGCTGGCAATCGCGTCAGGTAGCTTCAGTTTAGCGATGAGGTCGCCATACAATGGTAAGGATGGAGGATGTCGGTCAGCCGAATTGCGTAAGACGATGGTTTGGATCGCCGCATCTGGACCATGCCACAGCCGCGCCTTCAAGTCCTGCAACTTGGCATGCATCAGCGGTGCCACGATTTCCACCTCCTGGCCGGTGTGTTGGAATGAGATGAACGCAAGAAGGGTGTTGAGCGCAGGGAAATGTAGCCGGATGCTGCGCAGCGTTTCTCCGACCCTGTCGATGATTAAGGCCGCTCTCGCAGAGCTGTCCACCATTGGCATTAAGGCTTGGTATTGGATGCCGATCTTGACGCAGGCATCGTACCAAGTTCGGAGCGGTACGGTTTCCCAAAGTACCCCAAGTTCGCTGTGGAACCGCCAACACATGGACATCACATGGTCGAGCGAAGCACTTTCCCAGCAACGGCATGCAAATGCAGCCAGCGCGGATGGGTTCATGGCGAAGGCTCGCCAGATATCCAAAGTCGGTAGCGTGAGGTGTCCAATATTGCACCAGATCCCTTCAATGAGCTGCCAATCAGGGTGGGCGTAATCATCTGCTAGCGTGTTAAGCCGACGCGCCAGGATCGCGCGCCGTCGAATCGGATCGCTTATCTGCAACACATCATAGATTGACTCCGGGGCTAGAATATAGCCGGTCGGCATAGTAACCTGGGGCTGGGCGACGTCAATCATCACGGCTCGAAAACTGTAGCTCGAACCGGAAGCCGGATAAATCAACCATTGATGATCGGGGGCATTTACAGGCAGGCTCCACCTACCCGACGGAACGCCCTCTGACTGCTGCTGCACCAACCGGATGCCGGGATCTTTATGCATCGATCCGATTGGAACCGCAAACAACTCTATCCCTGAAAGCGCAGCGATCGGCAAGCGCGGCAGGTCCGAAGGTGATATCCCGACACTGGCCCCGTCTGGAATTAAAGCGAATTCGTAACGTTTAACCAAAAGCGAAGCAGCCTGCTTCCTGCCGGCCCACAACGCGACAGTGACGACGGCGTCAAGCACGTCAGTATGGCTCAGCAATGAGTTGATATCGCTCTGGTGGTCAATCAGCCGCACTTCGGCACGGTTGTCTTCTAGCTCGAGAATATGCTCAATTGAAGGGACTGCGGCGAGGCGGTCGAGGCCAGTGTAACGCAACGAGAAAACCAGTTTATGTTGTACCGGATGGTCCGGGTTGGAATCAAACAAGCGCAGGCGGACACCAAGTAGTTGATCGAGAGTGATCGTGGAGTCTACTTCAAGCCGATTGTCATTTCGGTCAACAAATCGCCCACCCGAGGCAGGAAACGGCACCGTTAGAAAGAATGGTACCGGACATGTCTTCCAATCCAAGGTAAGCCGAAGTGATTCTGGTGGATGATTAGTTGCATCCACATTGATCGATAACCAGTCGATAGTCCGTTCGCAACGTAAGGCTAGCGCTCGATCCTCCAAGGTAACTGCATCCACTGCCCAAACGGACGGAACATTAATGCATCCCTCAGTCACAGATGTCCCCGATTGAAATCGTAACGGCTGGCGATCAAGGATCACCATCCTGTTGCGTAGACGAAGTTCGCCATTGACTCGCCACAGAACATCGACCGGTCCGCGAGCAGCTGCGGCACTTACAACGCGCGTAGTCCCGGCAACGCGCCATTCAAGCTGCTGAACAGGAACAACCTCGCGCGCACCATCTGGGGTATAGCGACAAAGCTTTGGGGCACCATAAAAGGCTAGGGTCGGGGAAGATGCAAAACCCAAACGGCGGCCCTCCCACACCGGTCGCTCGGTTTCCGCGCCAGCCTGCCCGGTATGAACTCGATATGTGTGTATGCCGTCGAACACAGCTGCCACACCAACGACCTTGAATACCGATTTCGCGAGGGAGTCGCTAGAGAAACGGCCCAAACGCTCGACTAAACTATCGGGGCCCTCGCTAGAAATGTTCCACGTATCGTCAATGACCAAATAAGCAAAGTCCTGACGAATACCCGCGCTACCTTGGGCAACCAGCCGGCATTCCTCTCCGTTTGACGTAAAAACCCAAGGCGACGCCACGTCCATTTCCATACCGCCTGGTACCGGTATGCTGATCGACGCGCGACCAGGCAACGCACTGCATAACAAGTGCTCTCGCAATGCGGCATCTCCGCGCCACTGCGAGCATAAGACCGCGAACTGAAAACGTGCAGGACCTGTTCCAAGCGTCTTACGAACATCCGCCGCAGAGTACTGCTTATCTAACTGGAGATCGACTGCGAACCGAAATGGCAAAGTGCTTTCATCAATATTTAGTATGCCAGCCAGAGGTTCGGCCAGCAGCAGTTTAGGAAACTCCACGCGTGAAACTAGCGTGTATACGCCTGATTCTTCCACCAGTAAACGCTCAGCAACCACTGGCGCGGCGCGCGTTTCGGTTTCAATCGCGGCAGCGTCCCCGACGAGATCGCTTAGCAAGGCAATCGCAGCATGATCATCTAGGGCTACAGGGAAGCGTTGGCGCCATTGCGGGGCTAGACTATCAAGTCGGGCGACCGCGTTGTCGCCCTTGTTCAACTTGAATTCCCGCTTGAGGTCAAGCACGGTACCGACGACTTGCGCAATCAGCAAATGCACGGCATCGTTCTGCAGGCTCTTAGGCAGCTTGTCCTGGTAATCAGCCACCATCACGGCTATTTCTCCAACCTCGGCACCTAGCCGCGCGGCTCGTTTGAGAACAGCCCGAATAAGACCGTAGATGTTGCCTTTGGATTTCGCCAGCAAAACCCGTGGCAGGCCCCCTTGCTCAACCAGAACGCCGAAATATCTTTTGCCGGAGGTTGGGATCTGCTGCCTCCAATATTGCAATCCAATCTGGACGCATTCGGTTCGAAATTGAGCGGGCCAGCTATCGGGATCACTGCCGAAAGAACCAATAACGTCATCCCATCTCCAAGCACCGCCTGCGTACTCGCGTTGCCACCATGCGGCT
>NZ_HG322949.1:159387-170899 GCF_000723165.1 Janthinobacterium agaricidamnosum NBRC 102515 = DSM 9628 | reverse complement strand
CAGGGCTTAGTTTACAAACCAGAAACTACTAGGCCTCAGAACGGTTATGCCTACTAAAAAATGTTGGTAGAAGCATCTGGCCCTATTGCTTGTTGAGGACTCTTCGTCCGCAGCAGTATCATATGTAGGTAGTAACCCAGATAACTCGATTTTTGGTGCAAGAACGCGGTTATGGCCCTGATTTGTGGGTAGGCCTGTCTCCCACTAGTCCTACACGCCCAGACCCCGCGACATCTAGATATGAAAAACTTGGTGAACCCATAGGTCTGAGCTTTCAAACGGGCCATGGACAGATGCTGTGCAGCCACGCAGTGGGACTTTCCTCGCCATCGGGCCAATTGGCATCCAGTCTACGTAGACTCGCCACTCCTCGACATCGACGACTTTGACTATTCCGATTGCCAAGATGCTCATTTCGGAAGAGCCTTGTCCAAGCATTTTTTTGACTGCAATGCGGTCACCCGGGCGTATCCCACGGAACCTGTCTTGTTGAACCGCGATGGCATTCCCTTGTGCATTCCCGTCTGGAACAGTTGTTTTTACATCCCAACAATACCAATAACCCCGCGTAAGGAATTCAGACAGAACATCATCTTTTCCGCCCCACATAGCACCAACAACCCAATAGTTCATTGTTATATTTCCATCGACTGATATTTTAAGGATAGGTGTCGCTGCTCGGCGAGGCAATTTAGGCAACTTGGTGCTGGAATTTTTTCAAGTAGCTGGTGAAGACCCAACCTGTAATCACCTGTCCGTTCATGATCGTACCTGCTTTTCTACCCTAAGGCGAAGAGGAGAGTAGGACATGACAAGGTACTTAGCGTGAGGCTAACATTGAGAGAGCTTACGCTGCCCCACTCGTGGCGGTATGTGCTGCAAAGGTGACACCAACTGCAAGTTTTTTGAGCAAAATGCTCGGGGTTTTCAGTTTTTTCAAGTTCATTTCCAGTCCTCCATCAGCAGTGAAATTGACGCTGTATTGCGTCGATTGGTTGCTCTGCTTGTGGGCCGAAACATGGGCTTGGGTGTACTTCTGGTACGACTTCGCTTGAGTGGTATGGTTGGCAAACGATACCGAAGGCACCGTAAGATCTCTCTTTGGAAGGTAGTTGCGATAATTGCCGGAGGCCGACAGCAAAATCATAGCGATTTGCATGATCTGATGCAAGTCAGAAATGCCAAAAAGTGTCAAACGTGTGCAAAGCTTCGCCGCGCATATTCGGCGATGCTTCTCGATTTCTACTTCTCTGCGGTTGGCGCCGAAGATTTTTTTTCTGGTTTAGATACCGTCTCAAAGTTCAACATTTCGTTGGGCGGCACTCCCAATGTCGCGGCCAAAATACAAATGTTGACCAGCGCAATGTTTCGCTGTCCACGCTCGATCCCTCCCACGTAGCTTCTGGCCAGACCAGACTCCAGGGCCAGTTTCTCCTGGCTCCACCCAAGAACCTTCCTCAGTTGTACAACCCGTTGCCCGAACAAGATTTGGGGATCGATTCTCGGATTGTATGTCATAGATGTCACCAAAGTTGTGGGTGATCAGAGCATAAGAATCTGGCTACTATGTAGCCACTCCCTATGATTACCCGCGCTATAGGTACACTCACTATGAGTGACAAAATTGCTATTGGAAACTATACTCATCCCGAAACCTGAAGATCCCATGCTATGGGACCTTAGCACCTGAGCCAAATCACAACCCCTATTTCGGAGAGTTGCCAACAGCGAGGGATTCGATTGATTAAGGATGCACAAGATGAAAAAAATTAAGAAAACAATCACCGTGACCACTATTGCCATTTCCCTTGCTGCTTGCGGTGGCGGCGGTGGCAGCGATTCCTCCTCGCCAAGTTCGCCACCAGTGGCGGTCGTCCCTGCTCCACCGACAACGCCGGTTGTTACGCCTGGTGATCTTCAAACTTCGGTGCCGGCTCTTACTTACGCTGCAAATAGTCCTGAATTCGCATTCGTAACGGAACTCAACCAATTCCGTCAACAAGTCGGCCTGGGGCTTTTGGCGCAGAACGCAATGTTGGATAAATCGGCGCAAAATCACCTCCAATACGTACTCACGAACGATGTATTGAAGGGCGGAACTGTTGACATGCGAACTTTTGATCCGGTTACAGGCCGTCCTATGTTCCACATCGAGGCTGCGAGCAACCCCAACTTTACTGGTGTGCAAGAGTGGGATCGCGCGAAGTCCGCAGGTTATTCCAGTGCGTATGTTGGTGAAGAACTTGCCTTCGGCGGCGGCAAAGGAGGCCAGGCAGCCTTGTCGACCCTGACAAAGACTATCTATCACCGAGCCGGTTTAATGGTTCAGGGAGACCGTGAAGTTGGAATTGCAGTGGGGCAAGACTCGTCACAGACCTTCACCCTTGAATTAGGCTACGTCACCCCACAATCGAACGCCAGCGATTTCCTGGGCGTTTATCCCGCCGCCAATCAAACTGGTGTTGGTCGGTACACTGGTGTCGAGACCCCAAATCCGTTCCCTGACCTCTCGACAAGCACCGATGACTTCCCAACTAAAACCGGCTATCCCGTGAGCGTAGCAACTAAGGAAGGTACTACGCTTGAAGTAATCACATTCACCATCACTGAGGCGGGCGCAACAGCGCCGCTGGATGCACGGCTTATGACGAAGGATAATGATCCAAATCGTTATCTGACATCTAACATCGCATTCTTAGTGGCCCAAGGAACGTTAAAGGCGAAGACGACCTTTTCCGTGAAATTCTCCGGGCGTGTTAATAATGTGGTGGTCAATAAGAACTGGCAGTTCACGACAGGCGCTTAATAATGCCAGCCTGCGCCGGTGTGATCGAGGTCGAGACGATCGCGATCACCTGACGCCTTGCCATGCGCTGGGGTGGTGATTCGCGAACTGCTGGCGTCCGAAACGCGCGAGATCGAGCCCCCGGTGCGCACGGGAGGTGCTGTTATTCGAGAAAGGGTTGACCACGATGATCACAACGAATGAGCAACATGAAGTCCAACCGTTTCCTTTCATGCGTACGCCCGGATTCAAGACCTGGCGTACGGTCGGCATAGATATATGGAAGGCTTATTTTCTTCTAAATTTCGCGTGCAAGGAGGGCGGAACATGGGTCAGCCAAGGGATGATGCTATGGGATGAGGAAGATCTGTTGAACTTTTGCAAGCAGGCTCGCAACAGCTCTTCGAAAAAAATATATCAAATCGTAAAGCTTGCACCACCGAAGTCCGGTCAAATTGAAATTTGGCGCTGGACTGTGATAAAGGAAATATGGCGCTGTCAGGAAGATAGCGAGCAGGAAGTTATTCTCTACATGACGGACGACGGCGAACAAGAGCTTGGCGATCGAGCAACAATTGATCAGAGCAGCCTCAAACAAGTTGAGCAACTGTTTGTTGCAGCGAAACGACGGCCACTAAGCACACGTTGAATATTGCACATGTCACGTAGCTATTCCGTTGTGGCGTTTGGGGCATGCCGGTCATGGAAGGAAAATATCCAATGTCGACTAAACGTATTAAAACCACAGCGGAATATGCGGCGGTACTCAAAGAAGTCGACGGACTTATGTCTGCGGAACTTGGGACGCTCGAAGGGGAGCGTTTACGGGCCCTCGCTGCATTGGTGGAAGCCTGTGAAGCTAAGAACTTCCCAATAAATCCTGCTACGCGCGCAGCCTCGAAACCGCGTCTTTAGTGTAGGCAGCTCACACATAATTGGTCAGTCCGTCGCCGATTTGGCCGCGAGTCGTCGATTTAGATAGATGGGGCTCCGGCCGCGTTAATAGTGTGATGGTCAATAAGAATTGGCAGTTCAGGACTGGCGCCTAACTGCACGTAACTATTTCGTTGTGGCGTTTGGCATGCCACAACCGCCGGGCGCATAATACCGCACGGCATTTTTCTGCCTGCTCAGACAGCGACACAGGGGGGCGTGGGTCAGCTTCAATCCTTGCCTTTCTACTTGGTGTTTTGCTCATGCATGAAGCGATATGCCGGAAGGAGTTCGATGAGGTTATAAGCATGGAGTACGTCGAGAGTAATCGAATGCTCCAGGCCATGCCTATTTAAGACCCACTGTGCAAAAGACCACGGATCGCCGTATGCACCATGAAGGTAGCAGCGCAAGACCAGACGCTCCTTGGGTTGCGATGTGCGATTAGCCATCTCTTCGGTGAATTCACAGTTTTGAGGTCGCACACCACGGCGCCACATGTATTCCAAGGCAGTCCTGTCTGATTGAATCGCTATTTTTCCACTGCTCTTCATTGGTGCGATACCGGCGACGGATCGTGCCCGAACCGGATCGATCATGACGGCTTCATTTAACAGGCGCTCTTGATCGAGCCGTTCAAGATAGGCCACGAAATCTGCTGTGTTCGACAAGATAAGTGCTCGCTCTTCGTCCGACAGTTGACGGCCCGACGCACCATTAAATTGTGGCGTTCTGTTCGCTATGGGAAGATAAGAATAAATTTTTGAAAAGCATGTTGAGCCAAGGAGCTGAAAGGATCCATTCACCAATGTAATATGCACACGGCGGTAAATTGTATGCCCACACCCGACCGCTTGGCAGCGAACACGGTCCAGGTGATCTAGTTCTACGACGGCCACAAGAAAAACTACACTAGAAGCAATCGCGTCATCAATTGTTCTTGTCATATGTTTAATTTTCTTTGCGCATCGAGTGTTCATCATCGTCTTTTAGTGAAGACACAGGCATCCACCTCTCAGAGTTTTATCCCGGCAGAACGGGGCGTGGCAAACTCTGTTGGCTCTTTTCCTAACGGGAACGCGACAACATAAAGCGCAGTTGTTGGCGTTGGTGTCACATCAGCATCCGTTCCAAACTTCAGAAGTAATTTTCGGACTGAATAGCATAGCGACACGTCTAATTGCTTTAACTTGTCAATATAATCCTGCAAAACATCATACACTTCGAATTTTTGAAGTTCTGAATATAGATCCGAGCAGTCGCGGTATTCTCGGAAGTAGTCGACGAGCTCTGCAAATTCCTCATCTGCAGCTCGGCTCATTTCGAAGGCCGGCACCGACAAGTCCATGCTATTGGCCTCAACTAGGCGAGCAAACTGCCTGCCCGTTGTCAGCGCCGTCGCCTTGAGCATGATATTTTCCGAGTCAAATTTCTTCTTGGCTTCGGCAACCTCTTCGTCCGTTGGAATCATGAACGGTTTGCTAAGCGCATCAATATCTTCAAATTCGAACGCCTTTGCTATCGCGCGGCGAGTATCTAAACTGGAAGGTGCATTTTGCTCGATTCGTTGAATGGTCCGAGCGCTGAGGCCAGAGATGTCAGCGAGTTGTTCTTGCGACCAACCTCGGATATGTCGAAACAATTTAATCAGAGCGGCCAGCTCCTCATGCGTAAGCAAACGGGGCTGAGGTTGTTCGTTGGTACTCATCGCAATCTCCATTAAGTTAAAGTAATAGAGCGAGTATGCGCAAACTCTCTAAGCCTTAACACGACAGCACCCCGACAGCGACCGGACACACATCAACTATTTTGCAAAATAATCTTGTCTGGAGTTGCGATTCCGGTGTCGCCAACGACCTGCCCCGTGTCGGGTGCGGGTTCCCAATAGCCGTAAATGCCGCAACTGTTACAACGGTAATTTCCCATTGAAAGCCATGGTTCATCATCATGGGATTCGCCTTCAATTATCAATGACTCAACCTTAGACAGTCCACAGCCACAGTGTGTGACCGTCCGTAACCCGTACTTTGCTTCGGAACGGCGTATCCATTGCTGGTCATGTGCTAGTTTTATGGCTTTCATGCGGTTCTTCCTATAGGTATACGGCGTTGACTGTAGCATACCAGTCGCTGCTGTTTATCCTGCTTGGGCCTTGGTTTCGAGTGACTGGCCCGTGCCATAAGCCTGGCGTACGATGAACGCGGGCGCCAGCTTCAGGTATTATCGCCAATTGGGCACGCGTGCCCCGCATGCCATTCCGGAGCATTAGCAAATGAAGGTCTACCTCGATGACGAGCGAAATACGCCTGATGGATGGATTCGGGTGTACTGGCCTGACGAGGCGATATCACTATTGGCGGCCGGCGGCGTTAACGAGATCAGCCTCGACCATGATCTTGGAGATGACGAGCGAGGCACCGGATATGACGTTGTTTTGTGGCTTGAAGAAGCTGTCGCATTGCGTAATTTCAATCCGCCAATGATTTCTGTTCATTCGGCCAATAGTTCCGCTCGTCAGAAGATGGAGGCAGGAATCGCTGCGATCTACCGGTTAGTTGCCAGGCGTAAAGGCAGCTGAGGGGGGGCCTCTAGGGACACGTTGAATATTGCGCATGTCACGTAGCTATTTCGTTATGGCGGTTGGCATGCCACGAGTCCAAATATCTAAACGCCGAGCGCATAATACCGCCCGGCGTTTTTCTGCCTGCTCAGGCAGCGATATACCAGTCTCTGCCCTAGTGGCTAGCCGTTACGGAATTACGTCATGAAGGGCATTCGCACAGATGCCGCACGTCCCATGAAGAAGACGGAAAATTCAAGGATATCTTCGCGCCCCGCAACCAGTAAAATATTGCTAAGATGCAGCCAACATAACGATTAGGCAATTGATGCTGGAAGGGGAATTTTTTGACCATTTTTATCCGTGATGTGGAAGACCTGTTGCAGGCTCGCTCACTGACGAATCCGTCACTGGATGTGCTGAACCCGAACGACCAATCGTATCGCGCGCTCTTGCTTCAGCCCGCCGGCCCCATCTTGGCCGATAACACGCGCATTGGTCCGATGGATATTGATTTAGCCGATACGCAGGCAATGAAGTTCCTTGAGCTTGCCATTGCGAAGGGCCAGCAATTAGTTGTCACCCCAGAGTACTATCTGCCCATCAAGACCCTCGTGACTTGCGTTCAGGGAGTCACGTTCCCGGCCGTTGGAACCTTGTGGGTTCTTGGTTGCGAGAGCATGACACCAGCGCAACTTGAGAAATTCGAAGCGGACTGCGCTGGGTTTTGCGACGCTATCTTCGATAAAGACACTGCCGCGGCCGTGCAAGGTATCTACTACGACCCGGTAGCGTATTGTTTTGTGACCAAGGATCAGGGCGGTAACGACCGTCGAGTCGTTCTCTTGCAGTTCAAGACAATTTCGTCACGAGATGACCATTTTTTTGAGAACAAGAACCTCCGCTGCGGAAACATCATCTACCAGTTCAAAGGTCCCGACGATGTACTCTCGCTTTCGACCATCATATGCTCGGATGCCTTCAATGTGGCGTCGGACGAGAAAGTCCGTAGCCAACTAACTCGCTTCGCCACGCTCATTCACATACAGTTGAACCCGAAGCCGAGGCACAGCGATTATCTGCGATACCGTCTGGATACCTTCAGTAAGAACAAGGATCTGAACAACTGCGACATCGTTTGTTTGAACTGGGCCGAGAACATGGTTCAGTACGACGCACCTGGTGGAAAGCGCGAGGCTTGGAAAAACGAGAGCGGCTCAGCATGGTATATCTCCGACCATCGATGCTCCTCTAATGATGATGAAGTCGATAGCAATGAGCGACTGGGTCTGTATTATTCAAAGCACGTCAAGCACCGGCATGTGCTCCACTTCCACTTCAACGCTGCCGCGTTTGAACTGACCGTTGCGAAGGTGGTTCAAACTGGCTCATACCTGCACGACAACCACTTGGGACCGAAGTTGGATGTCCGCTACACATGGGATGAGGCGCATCAGGACTGGAAGCCTAACGCTGAATGTCCGGATCCGGGCCTCTCTAAACTCTTCGAACTGACGCCTCAAGTGGGGGCCTTAGCGAGCCTAAAGAACATGGAAAGCCGACTACAAGTAGAGCGAGCCATCGCCTTATCTTGTGGTCTTGCAAAGAGCAAGGTGACTTGGTTCCGGGCTGTTGAGCTCGACGCATGTAAATTAGGGGAGGACGAAATCGTGCGACGTATCACGCTCTCTCTCGACCGCGACAAGCAAGCACGAGAAGTGCGAGAGGTTCGGGTGAAAAAGGTCGCTGCTCTTAACACTATCCTCAGTACGCAGAATCTGCCACGCCAAATTCAGGACCTCAGGGGTGGTGGTGCTCAAGTCATGTGGCATCCCCAAACTCCCCATACCAACGTATTTAAGGAGGGCTCGCAGCCTGCACTGGTTGCCTATCTTGGAATGGATCCGAGCTCCGACACCGTACGCAACGTGAGCGATGCGGCGTACGAACTGCTTCGTCTCGAAAACAATGATAAACACAAGCATCGTATTGCCGTTTGCTATCACTCGATGAACGAAGCTGGAGAGACCCGGCTGGAGTTCGCGAACATTCCCCAGCTTACCGACATCACACACGGCGGTGGCAGCGCTACATCCATCACCGAGGAGTATTAAATGGAACAACTTCAATCAGCTCGCCAGAAGGTAGTCGACTTGTTGGGTGACGTAAAGGAGGTGGAGGACGCAGTGGTGTGCGCCGAACGCCTCTATGATGGAAAATGCTACGCCATCGCATACGTCGACCTTGCCGACAATGTTGTCGGCCGCGCCGGTGAGCTTCGTGATTTTCAGGAGCGAATCCTGGGCGATGACTTCTTCGGCACGCTTGGCGATCTGCGATGGAACAAGTATCTTTATATTGTTGCAGGCCCGAAGTCGCGGGACCAGAATGGATTCGAGGACGCCAAGGCTGCGATCGAGTCGGATAAAGAGTACGCCCGAAAGCGCGTTGTCTCCGAAGACGAGCTTGAGGCTCTGCTGGGAGCCGCTCAGCACTTTACTTCAAGTACTTCCGGCAAAGACTTCAACGTTGTCGGCGAATGGGAGAAGCGGCTTGCGGCTGCCGACCTGGATGAGCTTCTCGACCGTCCCGCTCGAAAAGCCGTGGTAGAGCGCATCGGTACTCGGTCAGCCAAGCGTGTGCCAGTTGCCGACAAGACCCTCACTCTCAACCCCGTCGATACTGCTCTCGCTCAAAAATGGCTTGCGTCCGTTTCCATTGATAGGTTCCGTCCAATACACGACGGAAAATCGTATTCGTTCGGCCAGGTCACTCTCATCGTTGGACCGAACGGGACAGGAAAGACATCTCTACTCGAAGCTATTGAGTACTTCTACTGCGGTCACAACCGCAGACCAGGGAACCCAGAGACTCCGAAGATTTCTGGCACATTGGTCGGAAACATCGCTCCGCTGCCCTCTTCCACGGAGTCCGGTCGCATCAGGGCGCGCTGCTTCAGTTGGTACAACCGCGATGAGCGACTCGCAAAGTCGATTTTGGGCGCGTTCACCCGATACAATTTCCTTGATACAGATGCCGCGTTCAGACTTTCAACAGATCTTGAGCCGTCGGAGATTCCAGATGACTTGAGCCGGTTGCTGGTCGGTGCGGATGCCTCAACGATTTGGGATTATTTGACCAAAATCTCACCCGAAGTCGAAACCGCTCACGAACGGGCCGGTCTGAAGGTTGACGAGATGCGGATGAAACTCGAGGTAGCACAGCAGGAACTCAAGGATTTGCAGGAGTGCCCGTCCAACGGCAAAGCTCTTACGGAGGCGTTCCGCGCCGCTTTAGATGCACTTCGGTGGAAGGCTCCCAGAGCGACAACGCCTCTCACGACCGAGGACGAAGCAAATGGCCTCCCGGAAGCACTTAGCCATATTCAAGCGATGTTGGCAGCGGGTTCAGCCGCAGTGTCTTTAGACGCTATTTCGGCGCGGAGCCGAGAGCTTGAATTGGTACTCGCGAAGGCTCGTCCGCTTGACAGTGACCGCACGCGATATGCGCAGGAGGCAAAGCGGCATGCTGAGCAGGCGTTGGCCGGTGAACGCGCATCTCAAGTATTGGATCGTTGGCTTACCTACGTGAACAGCGGATTCGTTGCCGCTCATGCTCACGTCACGAAAGCTAAAACAGCGGCTGATAGCGCGTTGGGCCGACTCGGCGTGTATGCAAATGGCAATATTCCCGAGGTGCCTGAAGAGTACGCATCCATATCTTTAGAAGCCGCCCTTCGGGAGGCGAACAATGATGTCCGAAATGCCACCACCCAAGTGACCAATTTGGAGAGTCTGTCCAATAATTTTGGCAAGGTAGCTTCTGCGCGCGCGCAAGCGGCGCGTCAACTACGAGCAGCTGCGGAGGCCACGTTCGAGGCTGGCCACTCGAGGGATGATTGTCCGATCTGCCGGGCAAAATATTTACCTCAGGATTTGGCTGTCCTTGTCGATCAAATTACTAGCGCGCTTGAACAGCCAAGCGAGCTCACGGAAGTTACTGCTCAACTTGCTCAGGTTCGGGAGAGGCTTAAGCACCTACAAAGCTTAGTCAATTCTCTCCAGTTCTTGAAGCAAATTGCAGACTCCATAAACCTTGCGGCAGATGCGGCCTGCGCCACGATTCCTACCAGGCTAGCAGAGTTAAGAGCTGAATTGGTCAAGGTCGAGTTGGAATTTGTCGCGGCCAACAAGAACTGGGAGCAACTTGCCAACTCCGGTTTGACTATAAATGAACATGACCTCCTCCGGAATGCGATATCCACGATTCATGGCGCTTCGGAAGCAGAACTCAATGCGATTGCTATTGGCGAGGTGCGCGTAAAGCATCTCGAAGCAGTCTCTGAATCTCGAAAGCAGGAGAGCGAGAGTCTCGAATTGTGCAATCGCGCTTCAGAGCAACTTGCAGAAATTAGTAACACAGCTATCGTCGAAGGTTGGAACACGCGTGCAAAAGAAAATGTTGGCACGCAGTCCTTGGTCATTATGCAAGGTGAAATCCTCTCAATTCAGAGTCGAGCGAGTGCTTTGCAAAGCCTCATGGACTTCGAAAACAGCGCATCGCTTGCTGAATTGAGTGTAGGGGTGATTGGCACCGCACGAGTCCATTCGGAGGCGATACAGGCGGTCAAGATTGACGCCACGGCATCGGAGAGTACTTTAACGCTGACAAATCGCATCGAACAATTGAATAGGCAGTTGAAACTGGCGTCGGAACAGGCTGACAACTATCTGGCTGCGAAAGATACTTTAGAACTGCTCCTTAGCGAGTGTTCCCTCGAGCGGGCATCGCAGAAGTCGCTGGATGCCATCGGCGCTGAAATTAATGATATTTTTAGTCGTATTCATGCTCCGAACGAATACGAATATGTCGGACGCGGTGAAATGCTCCTGCAGACATCCTCCACGCATGAGAAACGATCGCTTGAGCAGATAAGTACTGGGCAGCGTGCTGCATTCGCACTATCCGCGTTCTTGGCGATGAATCGCAGCGCGACTTCGGCACCACCGGTTATTTTGATTGACGACCCAATTGCGCATATTGACGACTTGAATGCGCTGTCGTTTCTCGACTATCTGCGCGACTTGGTTGTAAACTCTAATCGGCAGATATTCTTTGCGACGGCAGACACCCGAATTGCTTCGCTCTTTACGCGGAAGTTCGGCTTTCTCGGCGAATCGTTCAAGACCATTCCGCTGACCCGTGCGTCGACCGCAGACACGGTTGTCAGTTAG
>NZ_HG322949.1:33664-159351 GCF_000723165.1 Janthinobacterium agaricidamnosum NBRC 102515 = DSM 9628 | reverse complement strand
CAGTTAGTCGAGGCGGCCGAGATGACTGTTTTGCAATATTGCGCTTTACGCGGTTCGGTTGCCTTATGGATTTCAATGATTTTTTCTGATCGGGTGCAGTGCCGGTCGCGCAAGCTTCTGTCGTCCGCTGTCAAAACATAGTCGATCACTGCTGCTTGATCGAGACTCGATAGTCGTTGCGCAGCAAGCACTCAGCGTGATCGGACGCGAGATCGGCCGAGCAGGAGTTGCGCCGTGGAGATGTGAAGCGTTGAGCTTGGGTACCATTAGATTAGTTCGCCTATTAATTCATCACTTCACCCCTTTACTTCTATCTCCATGTGGCTTGGGTAGCGGGGCGTTTTCATTAATTCAGCTGCGTGAAACTACTACAGTATCTTGCATCGACCGGTTGAATCAGCAAGCGATAGCGGAGGCTCAAGCTGCATCGTGCAGAGCGCTGCTCAGAAACATTGTGATCCTCCGTGCCCACTCCAGCGGTGAGCCAAGTGGACAGCATCGACTGTACAACGAAGGCAGGTTGGCAGCTCAGATTGAATAGCTATTCTTGGCCGTCTCAAAGAACCTCTCGCCGTAGTCGCGCGGTTTCTGAACCTCTCGGCTCGCGAAAACATTGATGACAACTTCCCCCCGCGTAGCCCTGAATTTGGCCAGACCCGCTTTGGTCAACGCGACATAGCACCCCTCACCCCAGATTGAATCGTCATCGATATCCACCGGCCCTGCGTCGCGCCACCAAACAATTCTTGCGACGATGGCTCCACTGGCGTCGATATAAACGCCAGGGGCATCTGTTTGCGCACGCCACTGGAGTTGGCGCAACCAGTTAGGGCAGAGCACTATGGGATAGGTCGCCGAGTCAAGGCCAAATTCGATTGAACAGACTAGCCTTCTGATGAGCGTCGACGCCGATTCGTTGTCGAGCGGCACAATCCGGCCTATCCAGACAGCGGCAGGCAACTGCTGATAGCAGTCATGAAACGTCTCATCATCGATGGACGCTCCTGGGGCGCGAATACGGTGAACTAGAAGTTCTGCTTGCCGCGGCCTGTAGATCTTGAATCGTGAAACCTCTGCCACGACATGCTCGTCGCGCTGGTCTGACCAAACGGCAACGTCATCCCCGACACCTTTAGTCCATGTTCTCTCCCCCTCTGTCCAGCCGGCGTCCCGCGCGACGAGTGGGCGGCGCACACCTGCAGGACGCACCTGCGAAAGCGACAGAGGTTGAGGTGGCGTTGGCGCATTCAGGCGCTCCAGGAGGGTTGGCATGTCACCGGGTTTCAGCAGGCCTGCTTGGCGAAGCTCTCCTGCCACATGGCGAAGCGCTATCACGCCAATCAAGGCATGGGGCTTCAGATACTTGACCTTCATGTCAAGTGCGCCCAACTGACCTTCAAGGCGCGTGATCGCCCGTGGCCCGAACGTTTCAAGCCCGCCCCATTTTTGGATGAACATGGCAGCCCGCCGCCGGATCGTCAGCTCGTCAACGTCTGCCGCCTTCGCGAGCGCCTGCGCTGTAGAGCGCAACATTTGCGTCCATCCGAGTTCTGACTCCACGCGCATGGCACCGGTTCTTTCGTCCATCAACGCGCGGTCTACCTCCAGTGGGCCATCGAGCTCGAGGTTGTAGAAAAGCGGCAGCGGTTGTGCATCCACCGAGACGGGAATACCCCAACGATTGGCCAGCAACCCAGCAACCTCCGCCACCGCTAAATCCCTGTGGCTTACGAGTGCGACCACGGTGGGGCCAAGCAGGGGCGCGAGACGGTCGAGCTTGCCCACAAGCAGGGTCTGAAGTGCTTGCAGTGGCGCATCCAAGTCGCCACCGAGGAGACGTCGGATGACTCGTTCAAATACCGCTTCGCCATGGTCCGGCTGCACAGCCAGCTTCAGAGCGCAGTTTCGTGCGTGTCGTTGAATCTCGGTGACTGGCAGCCGCAGAGCAAAGTGCAGTAGTTCCTCCACGACCTCCTCATCGCTGAGGGGCTGTGTGGCCGACTCGAAAGGTTTGCCGAGTTGGAACTCGCGCGTGCAAGCCATCTGCTCTGCCAATAGCGACCAGATGGCCGGCCAATCGGGAGCCGCACTGATCACCGGCAAGATGGAATCAAGCTCAGTGAGCAACGACTGGGTGTTCTCCTGGCCGGCGATTACCGAATCCACAAGATTCTCAAATGCGGCAGGATGCATGCTCTCGCCGTCGAGCAGCCGTCGCGCCTCAAAATAGCGGAATTTGCCGCCGCCCATCCACTGGCTCCACGAACTCCATGGATCTTTGCTTTGCTCGTAGCCGAGCACCAGCTTTCTCGCATATTCGACGTCACCGGCCTCGGCAAGCCGCTTTACCAGCATGAAACGGCATCGCGCATCGGACTGCAGGCTGTCCCAGCGCTCATACATTCGCTGGACGAGATAGAGAGGCGCGGACTCAGCCAGCTCCGCAAAGCGGTAGGGGGCGTTGTAGTTCAGCTCATCGCCGTCCTCCTCGAAAGCGCGCTCGAGCTCCTCAAGAGTCGACTCAGAGTCGTACTTGCTCGGCGAATAGGAACGGCGGGGTTCCGGTGCTTCCGACGACCAGCGCTCCACAGCGGCGTCCAGCTTGGCGGACCTCAAGCCATGCTTGGCGACGGCTGTACGAAGGCGTTGGAGCAGCGCGAGCCGCTCGTGCGCTCGGCTGGCCACTTCGATCGCGTCCAGCAGCAACTGTGCTAGCTCGGCAATTTGTCCAGGACCTGCTGCGTCAGCGGCGACGTCAATGAAGTCGCCAATGTGGTACGGGTCACGGTAGTACGGCTCCATGTAGAACGGCAAGCACAGCCCACACCAGACCGTAGCGCAGGCCATAAAGGTCTCGGGCCGCCGACGGACCATCCCGATCATCAGCAAGTCAACGCGATTGGGCCAAGAGATCAACTGCCAGTCTGCAAGAGACTTTGATACGTCGAATCCGAAGCGAGGACCAACCTGCATCGCCTCATCGATTAGCGACATCGTCAAACGATGCGCTGCCGATGCCCCTTCCGTCTCCGTCATGCCTGCGACCTGACGCATGAGCAGTGAGACTCGCTGGGCCCGTTGCCCCGGGTCAACGCCGTTCGCAAGGACCATGATGTCCCGCCAAATGGCGTACTGCGGATCCTTCTTCGGGGGCAGCGCGTACCCGAGACATTGTTCGGGCACGGTGGCCAGCACAAGCTTTGCGCGCTCAACATCTCCGACCGCAGCGAAGGACATGGCCAAATCAGCCAACCCGTCAAGCTGCTCACTTGGGGTGTCTTCCTGAAGCTCGCCCGCGAGAGCATCGAGCCGGGCCATTGCGGCTGCGCGGTCTCCGTCAATCCGATACGCCGCGACAGCCAACCTCCGCCGGAGGTACCAGGTGCCGTTCAGAGTTGATATCTCTCGAAGGACAGCACGGTATTCCGACTCGCCGCATTTGCCGGCGACCTCGAGAAGGGCCTGAGCGAGCACCGGCACCGCCTTCATGGCTTGTTGGATGCGATAGGAGTCGCCGCCCCCATTCGCACTGAGTCGCAACACGTACCTCATTGCGTTGCGGGCCAGCATCTGGACGCCGCCGGCGGACACAGAAGAATGATTCTTCGCGACGCGCGCAAGAAGCATGCCGACTTTGGAGGCGTATTCTTGGAAAGGCTGCCAGGATGGATGTTTAGACAGCGTGGCATCCGGCAATGGTTTCTCCAGCAAGGTGCATAGCCTCGCGTGCTGCATCACCGCGCCTATCAAGTCGACCAGTCCCGAGACATCAGTGTCGTCGTCGCCCATTGAAACCATGGGTACAACCAGCTTCTCGAACATGGTTGAGGCGAGGTCGTGGCGGCCTAATGCCACTGCAACAAGTGCCACTGAACGACGCAGGTTGTTGGGAACCTCGTCAAATCCGGGCAGCTGATAGGCCGCATCGAACAAAGCGAGAGCCTGCGTAGAGTTGCCACGTTCATGTGAGGCGAGCCCGGCGTGAACCATCACCGATGGCCTATCTTCTGTAGTGACCCCGAGCTTGTCACAGAGTTCTTCAGCGCCTGCCCCATTATGCTGAAGCATGGCCTCCGCGGCCTCTCGCCGAAGGTATCGTTTTACATCGGCGATTGTCTCTTCGTAATCCGCCTCCGGCGTCTGCCTCATGCCCTCGGTGGCCAGGTGGTCAATCGACTGTTGGATCTGCTCAGAATCTCGGAAGTGGAAGGCACGCCGAGCCCACTTCTCGAACTCCTTGACGTTGTGCCGGTCACCGTGATGCTGGAACTTCGACGTGTGCAGTTGTGACAGCGGCTCAAGGGTCTCGAACAGGTCCTTCGCGCGGTCGAAATCGCCGCGTTCCAGAAGGGCATCTACAACTTCGTAGCCTCTAGTCGGAAAATCCTGCACGAAGGAGACGGCGGCATCGATGTCGCCGGCAGCCAGCATTGCCAGAGGCAACCGATCGGCATACTCCAGCGCGGTCTCGCGCCGGCCCACTTCATCACGACACAGCAAGAGTCGCGTTAAGACGGTCGCATCGTGCGTAGAGTGGGCGGCAAATAATGAAAGGCGAATATCGGTATGGATATCGGATATCTGTCGGCCTGCTGCCAGTTGCCGCCGGAAGCAATCAGGCGTCGCCAAAGTCAGCACATCGTCTTGGTTACCCGCGCGAGCGCGGTATCGCAGTTCAAGCCATCGTTGCGAGGATTCTGGCGGCGCGCTCTTGGCCAACTGAGCGAGATCGCGGTAGACGCGTTTGGAGTATTCAGCATCGATGCCGCCGAGACGTGTCCGCGGCTGAGCGATCACAAACAGTCGGAAACTGTTGTGAAACACACTCCATCCTTGCGATGTTTCACGTAGCAGATGGCGTGCAACCACCAGCGCCCGCTCTATCGCACGCTCTGCCACGACCGTGGTCAACAGCTGCAGCTGCATAGGCGCCTCGGCTCTGGCGATGAAACCCAGCACATCCATGGCATCGCTGTCGCCAGAAATCTCACGCCAAGCGGACATGTAGACAGACTCGATATCCCCATCGAAGGCCATCCCGCCGGCGAGTAAATGATTACGGCCCGCATCGTCAGCGTCCAACAGAGCCTGGATCAGGTACCGAGTCGCTAGCGGATGTCCATGGCTGAGTTTGCTCACGTCCAAGCGGGAAATCTCTGGATCAAGGCCAAGTGCATCGGCCATTCGCGCAACCGCTTCGCGACCGAGAGGCCGCATTAGCACTAGCCGCTCACTCTTTTCAGCCTGCTCTTTTACTGCTGGCTTCAGATGCGCGAGATCCAGGCGTTGGGTGCCAAGCACGAACGTGACTCCAGTGGGGATGGCAGCAGGAAGCGGCAACTCGCCCAGCAAGGAGTGTGTCGGACGCTCTTCCCGCGGTACGTGGTCGAGTCCATCGACGACGACGATGGTGCGTACCCCATCGCGCTCGTAGCGTTCGCCAGCTTGCCTCAGGAGGGCGCCAAATTGTTCCCGGCGCTCGTGCAGCGAGTTGTCGCGTAGACGCAGGCCAATTAAGCCGCCGTTGCGCAATTGCGTGTCGACGTCCTCTAAGAAACTGTCGGCCTCGCCCCGTCCCACGCCCTGAGCAGCGCCCGGCACATAGGCTAGATATCGCACCAAGCGGATGTTCGGCTCTGTGGCCAGCGCTACCTGTAGCAGGGTCGACTTGCCCGAGCCGGGCGGACCTATGAGTGAAAGGTAGCCTTGGTCGACGGCACGCAACGCCTCCAGCAAGGAGATCTCAGTGTCACGATTGCGCTGCACGTAGGCTCCCACTGGAAACCTATGGATGTGCAGTGTCTTGGTCGGATCCCGCCATCCGAGCTCCAACAGGAGTTCGTCTCGGGACCACCTGTCCTTGTCTCTGGCGTCAGTGACCAGCTTCGGCAGCGTTCTGGCAATCTCCGAGGCCAGTCGAGACTGTTCGGCGCTGAGCTTGTGAGATTGAACGAACTCTGCCGCGGCGCCATGCACAACACGCAGGCTGTGCAGGAACTGTTCGAACTCAGCTTCGCTCAAGCCTGAAGCGCGTAGCAGCAGACCTACCAGGCGGTTCCAGCTGGAGAGCCGCCATTCGTGCAAAGAGCGATAGGGAAAACGTTCAAATTCATCCAAGAATGCTGCGCTGTGGGAAGGTGTTGCGTCGCCATGCTTGTCGTTGACTGATGGAATGTCATTCACGACCAGACGGATCTCGACGCGGGCATCAGGGTTGTCCTTGCTTAAACACTGCCAAGCATGGATCAGGGGCTTCAGCAGGCCGGCCGCCCCGGTAAATATCGTCTCGACCGTGAAAGTGCCTGGAAACTTGGACGTCTTGAACTGATGGCCGACCACCAACCCATCAAATCCGAGCACCAAGTCGTCAGCGATACCCGCGCTGCGGTCAGCCACGCCAACCCACCGCAGATGATCGCTCTCAAGCGCGGCGTAAATGGCTGCGCCAGCTTTCTCATACTGGCCGACATACCCTCGAAGGGCTCGTCGCTCTCCTTCGGCCGGGGGCGTCGCATGAACCGCTATAGGAGACTTATTACTCATTTGAACCGACGACCTTTGTATGGTAAAGCCAAAGTTCTTAAATGCCTCAGTAGCTCGCTTAATAGCCTTAATGGCATCATCGGGCTTTCCAATCGCGTACGCACAGAGGCCTCGTTGATCTTTCAGCTGCGTGTTCGAGCGCCACTATGGTGTAGGCATACCGCCGAACCGAGGAGATCTGATATGGCGAATACCCCTTCACCCAGCCAGTGACCGACAACCGTTTGGCGTTCGCTCCTGGCTGGGTATCGCGTCAGACGCGTTGGTACGTCTGATGATTGGAACCTGTTTTGCCGCCTTCTACTACACCCTCTAAAAGGCCGCATTCGACACTAGCGAAAAACTCCTTTCCCGCAGCGATCCGTGCAGGCTTTGAATAGCCTGCCCATTCGTCTTTGCTAAACAATTTCTTGAGGATGAATGGCTCACCATCAATAGGACGGGCACGTGCCCGTCGTTCCGCAAGTCGCGCGATACTGTGTGCCTCAGCATCATATGTCAGCTCGCCAACCTTGCTCAAAAGATAGGCCCCGATACCTGGACAACCAGAAGTTTTGGCTTTCAACTTGAGGCGTTCATACGCTTCGTCCGACATCACGACACGTACATTTTTCATATCAAACTCCCAGTGGGACGGCACCCGTCGACGAATGCATCTTACATGCAATCAATATCAGATGCAATGAATATTAATTGCATCTGATATTGATTTATTGGACGAGTACACGATCAGCCTGGCGTGTCGGACTACGCGCCGCAGCGCGCCTTCGCAGATAGATGCGAACAGGTCAGATGACGCATCCTGGTGGTCGGCGATACTCATGGCCCAGGATCAGCAGGCGATGTCTGCCCCTTTGCTCATCACTTCACCCCTTTGCTTCTATCTCGCTGTGGCTTGGGCAGCGGGGCGTTTAGCATCATCATCGTCACCCCCTTGCGCTCGGCGTTGTGCGCCCAGGTCACAAACTGCTCAAGGAGCAGCTGGTTCTCCTGTTCGAGGCGCTGGACCTTGAACCTGTAGCGCTCCACTTGCTCAAGCGCTGCCCGCACGCGTTCATCTCGAGGTTCACTGCCTGCGGGCTTCCATGTGCCGCGCAAAGCATCCTTCCTGAGGGAGAAGGCATTCGCTATTTGGGGGTACTCCACAAAGGTGAACCGCGAGTACGCGATACCCGTGGCCTTCTCCACAGCCTCAATCAGGAGGTTCCAAGTGAGCTTACCCTTCCAGCCATCCAGAGTGTCGAGAATGAGCTGGAGCCGCTCTTGGGTCA
The DNA here is from genome assembly GCF_000723165.1 of Janthinobacterium agaricidamnosum NBRC 102515 = DSM 9628. Lineage (NCBI taxonomy): Bacteria > Pseudomonadati > Pseudomonadota > Betaproteobacteria > Burkholderiales > Oxalobacteraceae > Janthinobacterium > Janthinobacterium agaricidamnosum. The sequence continues at coordinate 151,537 of NZ_HG322949.1, read as the reverse complement.
AATCGGGGGCGCGAGTCTTCTTCATTTCAGCTCCTTTTTCCTGTTGAATCTGAAAATCTTGAGGGGCTGGACGTTGTCAGCAGTAATCAGGGCGGCGTTGTCCAAGTTGAGTCGGACCCGCGCGCCGACTGGAACCGCAGGATCGTCTATGATGGACAGAAGAGCATCAACCCGCTCGAGCGTTTTCGTCTGATGCTCCACCCACGTGTCGGCGCCATATTCCTCGCCGTTTAGGGCTTCCCGGGCCTCATTCAAAAGATACTCGGTCTCATTTTTGAGTTGGCGCAGCTTGGTTTCCTTGTACTCCTCGCCCTTGACGCACTCCTGCTCCTCGCAGTTGATGCAGTCCCGGTACATCTGGCAGGGCTCGCTCGCAAAGTTATGGGTGCACCAGCCATAATCGGTGGTGTGGGCGACGACGATACCGACTCCATTAAATTCGCTGCGCGCAATCAGGTCCCTAGAGCCTATCGGAACGATATTGGCCATGAAGCCAGCCTTCAGTGCCTCGCTGATAGGCGCCTGCACCTCATCCGAGTTCATGTGGTCATAGGCCCGGTTCTGGCTGACATCTTTGCGGCCCGAAAAAATTGCTATTTCGGCGCTGCTGAGTCCGCCCGTCTGAGCGAGCATGTTGAGGTAGTGGCGCAGGCTATGACTCCGGAGTTCGATACGCGAGCCGTCATCTTCCGTGTAGCCAAATCGTTCAAAGATGGACTCTTGCGCCTCCCTGCCAATGGAATTTGTAATGACGTTGGAGCCTATGCAGCTGAACATGCAAAGGTAAGTCGCCTTCCTGGGTTGGGTCTCGTTAGTTCTCGCAACGGCCATGGCCTCCTCGCAAAGAAGCTCTGGTGCACCAGGGACGTAGGGGAAAGTTGCGGGTAGCATCGCAACCACGGCACGCTCCACATCCTTGAAGCGGAAACCAATCCGCCGACCACCCACCGAAATTCTTGTAAGCTTGTTCGTTGTCCTGGCCCAAGTCGTGGCCGAGTCAGGCGTGCCCTCATCACCCCATAGGACGAACGCCAACTCTTCCAGCGTGAGCACCTCTTGGCCGCGAAGGCCGGCAACTGCATCGTGGAGATACAGCGTTGTCGGGTTCGCGGTGTACCAAGCGGCGATTCTATGGGCTGGTTCTGTTACCTTGAGGAGCTTGTCTACCGCTTCCCTTGCTACAGGTACCATCTGCGTGGGCAGCCATTTTGTTGTGTCCTCAGCCCCTTTTGACCCAGCCCACCTGAGGCCGAGTTTTCCCTCGAACCTGCCATCGCCCTCGACGAGACAGTTGCGCTTTAGCCGGACGACCTCGTTGATTCGTTCAGGTGCACATAGCATCACCGCTGTGTAGCTCGACACCAGAACATCAGTCGGATCGACGGCTTGCTGAAAAATCCCGGCCAAGGCACGCAATGTCGCAGCAGAGGGCAGTTTCTCTTGCCGCGCATCGAGGGCCTCTTTTGAAATCCGCGACCCGAGCTCCTGCGGCTTCTTCAGTCCGTGACTCCAGGGCTGCCGAAGCGCGATGACACCCTTCGAATTCATAAGTTCAGCAATCAACGCTAACTGCCCCGCAACTCTGTATGCCACAGCGGGGGAGGCCTGTTTTTTGGCCAGCTCGACTGCAGTATCTAGCACCTCTACGTTGACCCCCGTAGGTCGCGAACCCTTGCTCCATTCCCGCAAGGCCGCCTCCAGACATCGCAACGCAGCGATTCGAACCGCTTGGGAAACCACCGGCCGTTTGTCGTGGAGATAGACAATCGTGGCCTTTGCAAAGTCTAGGAATGGTTGGGGCATCGCAGGCTCTGGGAGAGATGCGCTCGATGCTTCCAGCGAACTGAAGACCGCCCTATTTACTTTATTTTGGCCCTTGAAATGTCCGATATCCCAGACATTTAAAGCAAACTGACGGCAAGCACTCAATACCTCAGATTGCTTGCAAACCTCGATGAAAGCCTCAAGGTTGGATTGTGGCTCCAGTTCCGCGCGAGGAGTGAAATGAAGAACGGGGGTGCTCATTCTGAAGCTCCCCGCCTGCGCTGCTCGCGGACCTGGGCGCATTCAGCCATGACCTCTTGCACCGCACGCACCGCGTCATCGTTGATTGCCGCCAAGCGCTCGTCGCTCACCCAGCGTTCGCGCTCAGCGTGCAAACGGTGGAGCACCTTCTCGTGGGGTGCATCAAGCCACGGTTCGAACTTGAAGCAGGTGTAACAAGCAACCGGCTTGTTGAAGGCGCATCCTTGTCCCTTGCCGCCGCAACTGCCGATAGGCGCCTTGGCGATTCGGAAGTCGATGATGCGGCTCCCTGGAGCACCCTTGTGAGTTGAGTGCTCTTCGTCCTCCACCAAGCGTCCTCTGAAGGCGTGTGCCAAGGGCGCCAACTGCGCGTCCATCGCCTTATCGATGTTTTCGACAATCTTGGGTGATGCTTCGAAGTAGACGTCCACATTCTGCAGGTCCACGTGCCCGAGTCGGTCGGCGATGATTGCCTTGCTGGCACCCTCTTCAGCGAGACGCGTACCGTACGTGTACCTGAATCTCCGCGTCGAGACAGGGATTGGTTCAAATTGCAGCCGCTCGGTGGGTGGTGCAATCGGGCGCAAAGCATTGCTAAACACGGTCGAGAGACTTGCGCGGACACAATGGCCGAAGAAGAGGTCCCCTTCGGACCGCCGCTCTTTTCTTGGTCCCCACTTCATCACGACAGCCTCAGGAAAAAATGCCGCGTCAGGGCCATGGCCTTGACACCTTAGGTGCTCGATGTATTCCACCACAAGCCGTCCAGTTTGCGGACTCAGGTCGAACTTCTTGAAGGACACGCGAGAATGCGCCTCGCGTGTTTTAGCCTGAGGGAGATTGAGCACAAATGAACCATTGTTAGCGGTCAGGTCCATCACCTTGAGGGACACATATTGAGAGATACGTCCGCCGCACGCGAACAGCAGCCGCGTCAGCACCGCGACCCATTGCGGTAGCTCTCCCATGCCATACGCTACATCCACCGCCTTGTAGAGTGCGCTGTACTCAGCCTCACTGAAAGGCCCCTCTACCGGGTCTCGGGTTCGCACCGCAGCGCCCTTATCATTGCCGGGCTTGCGCCGCTCACGCAGATACTGGGCGCAATCAGGCTCGACGCCAGTGAGGCCAAGCGCTACCCACTTCTGAAGCAGCACATTCAAGGTGCCCACACGCCATTTCTGTTGGTCCTCAAGACGCGCAGCGTAGTTCGAGACTTCAGCAGCACTCACGGACTTCAGCGGCGGAGAGCCGGCCCGGAGCGCAAGGAAGTGGACGAACGCACTGAAAAGGTTGGTCAAATAGCTTGCCGAATTTCGTTTTGCAAAGACGAGCAGGGTGTGCTTGAGGGACTCGCAGGGGACCGTCGCGGGCAAGTCAATCTTACGGAAATTCAGATATATGCGGAAGGGTCCATCGGTCCAGTCCCAAATGTCTTCATTTGGCCGAAAAGCGATGCCGCTCTTCGTGAAAACAGTTTCAGGCAGACGAAGGACGAGTCCTGTCGCCGAGTCATTGGTCTTTGCGAGTGAGCTTGTCATCGAGATGTTCTTGGAGTTTCAATGAAATTTCACGCCCCTTCTTGGCGGTGTGTCTGCGCGTATAAGTAGTGGCCATCTTGGAGTTGTCGCTCCAACCCTGTTGGGTATTGCGAGCCTTCTCTTCTACGCTCTCAGACAGCCCCATCGCTTCGGCCTGCTCTGAAAAGCGTTCGTTCCATGTATGGCGCATAACATGGCTGGACAGTGATATTGGCAGCCCTGGGCATGCCTCACGGAGCTGGGCGAAGAGCTTGTCGATGCTCGCTTGGGACAGGGGCGCCCCTTCATCGGATACGATAATTTGCGGAACTGCGCGTGCTGCCTTGATGCCTCGGCGTTCCTTGTTGATGTAGCTCCACAACGCCTTCATAATGGATGGTGTGAGCTCAATCTCCCGTTCGCTAGTCTTTGTGTTCGGCTGGATAAGGCGAGGGTCTTCTGTAGCGTCGGCGCGGCGGATAACGCGTAATTTTGGTTGGCTCGAGTGCAGGTCTCCAATCTGCAAGCCAAGCAGTTCGCCGCGTCGCATACCGGTGGCCAGCAGGAGTACAACGATAAGCCAGTTGCGGAGGCGTACGAAGCCCCTTTCCCAAGGGTTTTCTTGTGAATCTGGATGAACGACGCTGAGAAGCCGTTCCTGCTCCTTCAAGCTGAGGCCTATACGGGCGTCCAGCTTTGCCCGGCTCGATACTTGGGGAATGTGCTCCCGAAATCCCGTCAACGCCCGGCCGCTATCGGCCTCAAGTTCTCTCCGTGCGGGTCCCGACAGGGTTGCGCCGACATACCCGGCTATAAATTCAAGGTAGTCAGCAATGTAACGGAGGCGTGACGCTTGAGTGTGAACATCGACTGGCCGGCGCGAAATTTCGTTGGTTTTCCTGCGCAGACTAATGCGCTCGATGTGGATGACGTTGGACTTTTCTGCGTCACCCTCAGCTTCCTCAAGGTCCTCGATTCGATACTGGACCGCCGACGCCAATCGGCTTAGCTCTGGCATTGTAAGGAATCGGCCTTCTACCAACTGGTCGAGCAGGTTGACCTTCGCCCTATCAAGCTCCCCATATAGGAGTGCCAAGCTAGTGCAGACGAAGTGAATCGTGTTTGCCGCTCGCCCTTTCCTGCGGTATTTATCAAGGTATACGGTGACCTCGTGGACCGGGAGTCCATTGGACATGTGCAGAACGGAGTGGCGTTCGCCGTTTCGAAAACGAATGCGCTTGGCTGTGTATTTGGACATCAACCCACCATTTTCTTCTGAGTAGTAGTTCAGTCGTATAGCAAGTGAACCACAAAAAAATGTGTGGGTAAAGGAAAAGCCCGCTCTTCTCTCGAAGAACGGGCTTTAATCAACAAAAATACTACTTTATCCGAACTAGAACGGAATATCGTCATCCATATCCGAAAAATTCGGCGCCGGTTTCGGTGCCGGACGTGGCGCTGGCGCCGGTTGTGGCCGTGGTGCCGGCGCTGGACGGCTAGGGGCGCTGTTTTCATATGAATTGCCGCCGCCCATGTCGTCCATCGAATCGCCGCCCATGCCCTGGCGGCCGCCCAGCATTTGCATTTGTTCGGCGATGATGTCGGTCGCGTATTTCTCGACGCCGTCCTTGTCGGTGTATTTACGGGTTTGCAGGCGGCCTTCGACGTAGACCGACGAACCTTTTTTCAGGTATTGGCCGACGATTTCAGCCAGGCGGCCGAAAAACGAGATACGATGCCATTCCGTCAACTCTTTTTGCTCGCCGGTGTTGCGGTCTTTGGATTTGTACGATGTCGCAACAGCAATGTTGGCGATTGCATCGCCGCTTGGCATGTAGCGGATTTCCGGATCGCGGCCCAAATTGCCGACGATGATGACTTTGTTGACTGATGCCATGAATAACTCCTGTTGAACTGCGGCGCGCGCGGTTGGATTTTTACTAGACGAAGATTATATGACAAGCCACCCTCGCCCACGTCATTTATTAATCCATGCCGTGCGCACATTGAGCGCCCTCGCACCACGCCCCGTGCGCCTGCAACACCGCTGCCAGCCTGATGTTTGCAGACATTTTTATGACGTGCGAGAAACGCCTGCGCCAAATACTGGTATTATATACAGTATTAAATGCTATAGCTTCGCGCTACGTCAATCATCGTGCAAACCGACGGTGTAACGCGCAAGTATGGAAACACGACTATAGTACTAAGTAACCCCCAATAAATTATTGTGATTTCTGACTTCCATAACCGGCGCGCTGCTGTGTTGCCTGCTGCTAGCAGTGCTAGCACTGCGTCGCAACAGGCGCCTTGCGGCGCATCCGGTTCTGTTCGTCATAAATTCACAATAATTTCCCGGGGATTACTTAAGTTGACCCGTTTTGGCCCCGTTATCGCTTGTTTTGCGCGCGCCGGCCCGCACCACTCACTGAAAGCAAGGCATCCCCATGGAACAGATCCGCATCCGCGGCGCTCGTACGCATAATCTCAAAAATATCAATCTCGACCTTCCCCGCAACAAGCTGATCGTGATCACCGGTTTGTCCGGCTCCGGCAAGTCGTCGCTGGCGTTCGATACTTTATATGCGGAAGGCCAGCGCCGGTATGTGGAATCGCTGTCGGCCTATGCCCGCCAATTCTTGCAGTTGATGGAAAAACCGGATGTCGACCTGATCGAAGGTTTGTCGCCAGCCATTTCCATCGAACAAAAAGCGACTTCGCACAATCCCCGTTCGACGGTCGGCACGGTGACCGAAATCCACGATTACCTGCGCCTGCTGTACGCCCGCGTCGGTACGCCGTATTGCCCGGATCATCCGGAAAACGCGCTGGCCGCGCAATCGGTGTCGCAAATGGTCGATGCGGTGCTGGCCATGCCGGAAGACACCAAGTTGATGATACTGGCGCCGGTGGTGGCCAACCGCAAGGGCGAGCACGTCGATTTGTTCGAGCAGATGCAAGCCCAGGGTTTCGTGCGCTTCCGGGTGCAAAGCGGTACGCATGACGCGAAAATTTATGAAGTCGATGACTTGCCGAAGCTCAAAAAAACCGAGAAACACACGATCGATGTGGTGATCGACCGGGTCAAGGTCAACGGCGACATCAAGCAGCGCCTGGCGGAAAGTTTCGAGACGGCATTGCGGCTGGCCGATGGCCGCGCGGTCGCCTATGAAATGGATACCGGCAAGGAACATGTGTACTCGAACAAGTTCGCGTGCAATGTCTGCGGTTATTCGCTGCAAGAACTGGAACCGCGCTTGTTCTCGTTCAACAATCCGATGGGCGCCTGCCCCGAATGCGACGGCTTGGGCCACATCGAATTTTTCGATCCGAAACGCATCGTCGCCTTTCCGAACCTGTCGCTGGCGTCCGGCGCCGTCAAGGGCTGGGACCGCCGCAACCAATTCTATTTCCAGATGCTGTCGAACCTGGCCGCGTTTTATGAATTCGACCTCGACGTTCCGTTCGAACAATTGCCGGCCAGTGCGCAGCAAGTGGTGTTGTACGGTTCCGGCAAGCAATCGATTCCATTCGCCTATGTGAACGAACGCGGCCGCACGGTGATCAAGGAACATACCTTCGAAGGCGTGGTCAACAATCTGGCGCGGCGTTACCGCGAAACGGATTCGATGGCGGTCAAGGAAGAGCTGGCCAAGTTCATCAATGAAAAACAATGTCCGTCGTGCCACGGTGCGCGCTTGCGCGTCGAAGCGCGTTTCGTCAAGGTCGGCACCGGCAAGCAGCAGCGCGCGATTTACGAAGTGGCGGCCAAGCCGTTGCGCGATACGCTGGAGTTTTTTGAAAAGCTGAAACTGACCGGCGCCAAGAAGGAAATCGCCGACCGCGTCGTCAAGGAAATTATTTCGCGCCTGAAATTCCTGAACAATGTCGGCCTCGATTATCTGTCGCTGGACCGCAGCGCCGACACCCTGTCGGGCGGCGAGGCGCAGCGCATCCGCTTGGCGTCGCAAATCGGTTCCGGACTGACCGGCGTCATGTATGTGCTCGATGAACCGTCGATCGGCCTGCATCAGCGCGACAACGACCGCCTGATCGAAACGCTGAAGCATTTGCGCGATATCGGCAATAGCGTGCTGGTGGTCGAGCATGACGAAGACGCGATCCGCACCGCCGACTATATCGTCGACATGGGCGTCGGCGCGGGTGTGCATGGCGGCGAAATCATTGCCGAAGGCACCTTGCAAGACATCTTGAAAAACAAGAAGTCGCTGACCGCGCAATACTTGAACGGCAAGCTGAAAATCAGCGTGCCGCCGAAGCGTCATGTCGCCAATCCGGACAAGCAGCTGGTGATTACCGGCGCCACCGGCAACAACCTGAAAAGCGTGTCGCTGAACTTGCCGGTCGGCTTGATGACTTGCGTGACCGGCGTGTCCGGTTCCGGTAAATCGTCGCTGATCAACGACACGCTGTACCCGGCCTTGTCGCGCCATTTGTACGGTTCGCAAACCGAACCGGCGCCGCACGATTCGATCAGCGGCCTGGAGCATTTCGACAAGGTGATTTCGGTCGACCAGGCGCCGATCGGCCGCACGCCGCGCTCGAATCCGGCCACGTATACCGGCCTGTTCACGCCGATCCGCGATTTGTTCGCCACCGTGCCGACCGCCAAGGAACGCGGCTACAGCGCCGGGCGTTTCTCGTTCAACGTCAAGGGCGGCCGCTGCGAAGCGTGCCAGGGCGATGGCGTGATCAAGGTCGAGATGCATTTCTTGCCGGACGTGTATGTGCCCTGCGATGTGTGCCATGGCAAGCGTTACAACCGCGAGACCCTGGAAGTGCAATACAAGGGCAAGAACATCACCGAAGTGCTGGGCATGACGGTGGAAGAGGCGCATGTATTCTTCAAGCCGGTGCCGCTGATCGCGCGCAAGCTGCAAACCCTGCTCGATGTCGGCCTCGGCTATATCAAGCTGGGCCAGAGCGCGACCACGCTGTCGGGCGGCGAGGCGCAACGGGTCAAGCTGTCGCTGGAATTGTCGAAGCGCGATACCGGCCGCACCTTGTACATCCTCGATGAGCCGACCACCGGCCTGCATTTCCACGATATCGACTTGCTATTGAAAGTGATCCACCGCTTGCGCGACCAGGGCAACACGCTGGTCATCATCGAGCACAACCTGGACGTGATCAAGACCGCCGACTGGATCGTCGACCTGGGTCCGGAAGGCGGCGCCGGCGGCGGGCAAATCATCGCCAGCGGCTCGCCGGAAGATGTGGCGAAGAATCCGGCCAGCGTGACGGGTAAATACCTGGGCCCGCTGCTGAAGCAAGCGTAATGGCCGCCCGCCCCGGGCACGGCAAGCTGGCCCGGGGCGGGAATAGCAAAAAGTAGCCTGATTTAATAGATAAAAAGAAATATTGACGCCGGTATTAACTGACTTTACCATCAGCTAGAGTTCAGTTCCTCAGTTGCGGCGAGCTTGACGACCTTTGCGGGAGAATCAAGATGTTTCAAAAAAGCCGGTCCCGCTCCACTACCTGGTACGGAGTCGTCGCGGCCTGCTTATTGCTGGGCGTGCTGCATGCCGCCCAGGCGGCGACGCTGTATTTCCCCAGTCCGGAAACGGCCGACGATGAGCGCGGCAATTATTCCCTCAATTTATTGCGGCTGGTGCTCAAGAAAGCCGGCAGCCGCGATACGGTGGAACGAAATCCGCTGAACATGCTGCAAAACCGCTCGGTGTTGGAACTGGCCATGGGTAACGGCAAGCTCGACGTCATCGCCGGCGTCACCACCAAGGAACGCGAAGAGAAGTTATTGCCGATCCGGATACCGATCACCAAGGGCTTGGTCGGCTGGCGCCTGCTGCTGATCAAGGCTGGCCAGCGCGAACGCCTGCGCGACGTCAGGACCTTGCACGACTTGCTGCCGTTCCGGGTTGCCCAAGGCCATGACTGGCCCGATACCGTCATCTTGCGCGACAATGGCTTGCTGGTCTCGACGGTAGCCCATTACAACAGCCTGTTCACCATGCTGAACCTGGACCGGCTCGATTACGTGCCGCGCTCCTTGCCGGAAATCTGGGCCGAACTGGACCACTACCGGGGCCTGGACATCGATCCCTACCTGGTGTTGCATTATCGCAGCGCCGACTATTTTTTCGTCAACCGCAAAAATACCAAACTGGCTGAAACGATACGGCGCGGCCTGGAAATCGCGATGGAGGACGGTACTTTCGACAAACTGTTTTACGAGCATTACGGCAAGCTGATCAAGGATGCCAATCTCGAAAAACGGCACGTCATCGAACTCGTCAATCCATTGCTGCCGGTCGAAACCCCCGTGACGCGCAAGGAATTATGGTTTTCGCTGGATGACTTGAAGCGCATCAAATAATCAATCAAAGCAATTTCGGACCGGGTACAGACGAAAAAACGGCGCGTCATGCTATTGCACGACGCGCCGTTTTCCGAGGTCACTCCAGCTTACTCGGCCAGGCGTTTTTCCAGCTTGGCCTTGTTGTCCGCCAATGCTTTCGGCAGATGGTATGCCAGCTTTTCAAACAGCTCGGTATGCAATGCCAATTCTTCCCGCCAGGCCGCCTTGTCGATCGAGGTGATGGTGTCGAATTGTTCCTGCGTGAATGGCAAGCCGTCCCAGTTCAAGTCGCCGAAGGCCGGCGTGGTGCCGAACAGGTTTTCGATACCGCCGCCGCTGCCTTCTATGCGTTCCAGCATCCATTTCAGCACGCGCATATTGTCGCCAAAACCAGGCCAGACGAACTTGCCTGCTTCGTCGGTGCGGAACCAGTTGACGCAATAAATCTTCGGCAGCGTGGCTGGATTGATCGCGGCGACTTTCTCGCCGATGTCCAGCCAGTGCTGGAAGTAGTCGCTCATGTTATAGCCGATGAATGGCAGCATGGCGAACGGGTCGCGGCGCACCACGCCCATCTGGCCGGCGGCGGCGGCGGTGGTTTCGGAACCCATGGTGGCGGCCATGTAGACGCCTTCGACCCAGTTGCGCGCTTCGGTCACCAGCGGCACCGTGGTCGAGCGGCGGCCGCCAAAGATGAAGGCCGAGATCGGCACGCCGGCCGGGTCGTCCCAGGCCGCGTCGATGACGGGATTCTGGGTTGCCGCAACGGTGAAGCGCGCATTCGGATGGGCCGCCCTGGTGCCGCTGGCCGGGGTCCAGTCCTTGCCTTGCCAGTCGATCAGGTGGCTCGGCGCTTCCTTGGTCAAGCCTTCCCACCACACGTCGCCGTCGTCGGTCAGCGCGACGTTGGTGAAGATGGTGTTGTCACGCATCGACGCCATGCAGTTGAAATTGGTTTTTTCATTGGTGCCCGGCGCCACGCCGAAATAACCGGCTTCCGGATTGATCGCGTACAGGCGGCCATCGGCGCCCGGCTTGATCCAGGCGATGTCGTCGCCGATGGTGCTCACTTTCCAGCCGTTGAAGCTGGCCGGCGGAATCAGCATGGCGAAGTTGGTCTTGCCGCAAGCCGATGGGAAGGCTGCTGCGACGTAATGTTTCTTGCCGTTCGGCGCTTCGACGCCGAGGATCAGCATGTGCTCGGCCAGCCAGCCCGCTTTGTTGCCCGGCGCTTGCGCTTCCTGGTAACCCATGTTCGATGCGATGCGCAGCGCGAAGCATTTCTTGCCCAGCAAGGCGTTGCCGCCGTAACCCGAACCGTAGGACCAGATTTCGCGGGTTTCCGGGAAGTGGACGATGTATTTGGTCGGATTGCACGGCCATTTGACGTCGGGCTGGCCGGCGCTCAACGGCGCGCCGACGGTGTGCACGCACGGCACGAAATCGCCGTCGCTACCGAGCACGTCGTAGACGGCGCGGCCCATGCGCGTCATGATTTTCATGTTGACGGCGACGTAAGGCGAATCGGACAGTTCCACGCCGATATGGGCGATCGGCGAACCCAGCGGACCCATCGAGAATGGCACGACGTACATGGTGCGGCCGCTCATGCAGCCGTCGAACAGGCCGTTCAGGGTGTTGCGCATGTCGGCCGGTGCGGTCCAGTTATTGGTCGGGCCGGCGTCTTCCTTGTTGCTCGTGCAGATGAAGGTGCGGTCTTCGACGCGCGCCACGTCGGTCGGGTCGGAGCAGGCCAGGTAGGAATTCGGACGCTTTTCCTGGTTCAGCTTTGTCATGGTGCCGCTGGCAACCATCTGGGCGCACAGGCGGTCGTATTCTTCCTGCGAACCGTCGCACCAGTAAATGCGTTCAGGCTTGGTCAGGGCCGCGATTTCCGCGACCCAATTGATCAGTTTCTGTTGTTTAATATATGCTGGGACGTTGAGTGTGGCGACGCCACCCATCACGGGCTGATTCATAGTACCTCCAATGCCAATAAAAGAAATCTGCTGCGGTTCCGGCAGGGCAGGATCGTCGTCAGCTTGTGGCTTGCGCGTGTCGCCATTCGGGGTCGAATGGGGTATCGGCGGTACGGCGGTCGTGTCGTTTGCGCGCTGGGCGCTCCCCCCGATGATATGGCCGGGCTGGTGGAACCTGTTGCGTGAACTCATACTTCGAATTCTAAAAATTGCCGGCGATTGTACACCCGTCAATCAGCGTCACGAGCAAAAATGTAGGAATATTGGTTGAGTAATGTAGTAGGCTATTCCGTATTTGATTTATCCTGTTATTTCCCTACGAAAAACCATTTAAAATCGGCCAACCACACCAAAAACATCATGAAAATTGCCATTCTCGACGATTACCAGGATGCAGTCCGTCACCTGGATTGTTTCAAATTATTGGATGGGCACGACGTCAAAGTGTTCAATAATTCCAGCCGCGGCGCCGGCCAGCTGGCGATCCGCCTGGCCGGTTTCGACGCACTGGTGCTGATACGCGAACGCAGCAGTTTTAACCGCATGCTGCTGTCCCGATTGCCGAACCTGAAGCTGATTTCGCAAACCGGCAAGGTCAGCGGCCACATCGATGTCGATGCGGCGACCGAGCTGGGCATCGCGATTGCCGAAGGCGCCGGTTCGCCGACCGCGCCGGCCGAACTGACGTGGGCACTGATCATGGCGGCGCAACGCAAGATCGTGCCGTACGCCAATCATTTGAAGGATGGTTTGTGGCAAACCGTGTCGATCGAGCAACCGTTCAATACGCTGGGCAGCGTGCTCAAGGGCCGCACGCTGGGCATCTGGGGCTACGGCAAGATCGGCCAGTTGATCGCCGGCTACGGGCGCGCCTTCGGCATGAAGATCCTGGTATGGGGACGCCAGGGCAGCCTGGATGCGGCGCTCGCCAACGGCGACACGGCGGCAAGCTCGCGCGAGGAATTTTTCGAGCAGGCCGATGTGCTGACCTTGCACCTGCGCCTGGTCGATGCGACCCGCGGGCTGGTGACGGCGCAAGACCTGGCACGTATGAAACCGTCGGCCTTGTTGGTCAATACCAGCCGGGCCGAACTGGTGGCCGATGGCGCGCTGGAGGCGGCCTTGCAGCACGGTAAACCGGGCGCCGCCGCGCTGGATGTCTTCACCGACGAACCGCTGCCGGCCGGCTCGCCGCTGCTGCGCATGCCGAACGTGCTGGCCACGCCGCACCTGGGTTATGTGGAGCGCGACAGCTACGAGCTGTATTTCCGCATCGCATTCCAGAATATCGTCGATTTTGCGCACGGCAAATGCAGCAAGCTGCTCAATCCGGAAGCGCTGGAAAACGGTAGAAATTAAAGGTTTATTTAAAAAGATGTAGAGCGTCTGGCAAAACGTTCAGGGCAAGGTGCATTGTCGTAGGCAGTACCAATGGTCGACAAGGCCATGCAACGCTGCCATGGATGTTTTGTCAGGTGCTGTTATTTTAATTCGGCGGGCGTGCCGGTCAGGTTGATGGCCGGCGCCGGCATCCTATGCGGCCGGCTCCACAGGCCGGCCCAGCCAGGCGGCCACGGCAGCACCGGGCCATTGTATGGCGGCAACTTGGCGCGCACGCCGACCACCGGCACCGGCGGCATGTCTTGCAGCGGCGCGCCGGGCGGCTGCTGCATGTCGAGGCTGTACATATAGTTCGGCAACAAGGCGTCGCACACGCCGGCGAACCAGGCAGCGTGGTCTTCGTCGCGGCCCAGCGCCTGCGCCAATCCTTGCGGGTCGAAGCGCGCCAAGGCATCGATCAGTTCGGCACTCGTCGCGCCCGGGGTGTCGCCCCAGCCCATCACCGGATTGACGTTGTAGTCGGCGCCCGAGCCATACCAGCCTTCGCGCCACGGCCGCTGCATCCAGTCGCGCGGACCGGCGAACAAGTGCCAGCGCCAGTGCAGGCCGGACGGTTTCGGCCACGAATACAGGTACAAGCGCTGATAGCCGGCGCTGTGCAATTCGCGCACCATCGCCATCAGGCGCGCATGCGGCATGCGGTCGGGCGGCGCGCGGCGGAACAGGATCGCTTCGCCGTCGGCGTATTGCACGTCGTCGGTCGACAGGTTCAAGTCCAGCGTGCGCGATTCGCTGCCGAAACGGGCGGCGATCCAGCCGGTCAGCAAGTTGACGGACGTGATCACGCCGTAACCGCGATGGCGATGGAAAATGACGGTACCGGGCGCAAGCGTTTTCATACGATGATCAGGCAGACAGTCGGACAGCTAGTGTAACCACAGTTCGCCGAAGTTTCCAGACCGTGGCGGACAAGCTGCCATATCATTGATCGATAGCATGCACACGGCGCTTCACGTTATCATGTTCTTTCTTCTCCACTGACCTTGTGACTTCATCATGACATTGCGCATCCTCGCCACTGGCGGTACTTTCGATAAACACTACAATGAATTGAACGGCACGCTGGGCTTTTCCGACAGCCATCTGCCGGCCGCCATCGCGCGCGCACGCATGACCGCGCCCGTCGCGCTGGAACAATTGCCGCTGCTCGATTCGCTCGACATGCAGGACGCCGACCGCCAGCGCGTGCTGGCATCGTGCCGCGCCGCCAGCGAAAAGGCGATCGTCATCATCCACGGCACCGACACCATGCGCGAAACCGCGCAAGTGCTGGGCGGCGCCGGCCTGACCGCGGCGGTGGTGCTGACCGGTGCCATGATTCCCTACGAGATCGATAATTCCGATGCGCTGTTCAACCTCGGCTTTGCCTGCGGCGTCGCGCAAGTCTTGCCGCCCGGCGTGTATGTGGCCATGAATGGCCAGATTTTCGCGTGGGACAATGTACAAAAGAACCGCGCCGCCGGCGTCTTCCAGCCCTTGTGAAACGTCGCGCCGGCCACTGCGCGACGAGCGTCAAAAACCCGCCCCGGCGGGTTTTTTTTCGCCTTTGATACTGCAAAAAATTATCAAAATGATAGAAATATCCTTGTTAATTAACGTTTTTTTTACAAAAAACCCTTTTTATTGATTGGCATCACATTACAACTTATCTTTTCAGACATTGATTAGTGCATGAATTAACAGCTTGTTGCAAAAATGCACAAAAATAAATTCATATTTTTATAAAAATCACCGTTATTTAAATTTTCATTGTGGCATTTTGTAAAATATTATTCGTAATTTATGATTAACACAAAAATATTATACAAAAACCATTAATTTAATTTGTATCACGTTACATAATGATTGCCACGATGAGCGAGCCGTAATTATTTTGCAATACCATAAAAGCATTGTCTCAATACCATTCCTATCCCTACCTGGCGTTTTTCTGAGAACCCGTCAAATCAGGGCGCTCGGCAGGCGGCGTATTCCCTCCCCAAACAGGGTCTTACTGCACAGCAATCAGCCGGCCTGTCCGCGCGGTCTTCATTGCTGCTCGCATGTTGTTCATCGTTATTAAAACTACTATCGGAGCAAGAAAAAAAGATGGCATTTCAAGAAAAAATTGGCGTGCGTTCAGTACGCCTGGCGTTGACGGTACTGGCAGGCACCGTATTCATGGCTGGCCACACGATGGCGGCCGACGAGCAAGTTCAAAAAGTGGAAATCACCGGCTCGTCGATCAAACGTATCGCGGTCGAAGGCGCGTTGCCTGTGCAACGCCTGTCGCAGGAAGCGATTGCCCGTACCGGCGCGACGTCGGTTGCAGAACTGATCCAGGCCCTGCCTGCGATGCAAGGGTTCACCATCGGCGCAGTGGCCGCCGGTTCGAACTCGGGCGGCCGCACTACCGCGTCGATCCATGACATCGGCGAAGACTACACCCTGGTGCTGCTGAACGGCCGCCGCATCGCGCCACAAGGCTCGGGCACCACCGTCAACCTGAACGCCATTCCGATGAGCGCGGTTGAACGGGTTGAAATCCTGACCGACGGCGCTTCGGCGCTGTACGGCTCGGACGCCATCGCCGGCGTGATCAACTTCATCCTGAAGAAAAACCTGCAAGGCGGCACGGTGGACGCCACCTATTCCGCACCGCAAGAAGGCGGCGGCAATGCATGGAACACCAGCGTCACCTACGGTTTCGGCGACCTGGAAACCGACCGCTTCAACATCATGGCGTCGTACCGCCATGACGACCAGGCCAAACTGCGCGCCACCGACCGCTCGTTCTCGGGCTCGTCGTACATTCCATTCAGCGTGCGCGGCACCAACTACATTTACGACCGCACCAGCACCTCGTCGTCGCCAGCGGGCGCAACCGTTGCATTCAAGGATGCAAAAGCCGATCCATCGATCGCCTTCACGCCCTACCTGGCCGCCAGCGGTCATTGCGGTCCGAACGCGTTCGTCACGCTGAGCAATAACAAGGCTTGCGGCTACGACACCGGCGGCACCGTCGAGATGTTGCCTGAATCGAAGCGCGACAGCCTGTTCACCCGCGGCACCTACAAAATTTCGGACAGCCTGTCGGCGTTCGCCGAAGTGGCCCTGTCGCGTTACGACCTGACCGCGCGCATCGCCGCCAATCCGGTAGCGATTCCGATCGCCAAAGGCAGCGCGCTGTACAACACCTACATCAAGCCATACCTGACACCGGAGCAGGAAGCGAAATTGAAAAGTGTCAGCGCCAATTACCGCATGACCGACTGGGGCCTGCGCGCCAGCAACAGCATCACCGACACCAAGCACCTGGTGCTGGGCGTGGAAGGGGAAATCGGCGAGTGGAACTTTGAAAGCGGCCTGACCTGGTCGCAAAACGCGATCGACGAGCGTTATATCGGCGGCTACGCGAAAAACGACGACTTCAGGGCGATTATCAACAATCCGCTGTTTAATCCGTTCACCCCGACCGGCAGCCAGTCCGCGGAAATCCAGGCGCTGATTCCTGGCTCGCAATTCAACGGTTCGATCCGTACCGCATCGACCACCATGCGCGCGATCGACAGCCATGGTTCGCGTGAAGTCTTTGCGCTGCCAGGCGGCAAAGCCAGCCTCGGTATCGGCGGCGATTACCGTGAATACAAGTACGAACAATCGCCGGACGCGGCCGCCAACAGCGACACCATCTACAACTTCAACACCTCGCCAGCCTACGACCTGAGCCGCAAAACCTACGGCGTGTTCGCCGAGTTGCTGGCGCCGCTGAGCAAGACCGTGGAAGTGACCCTGGGCGGCCGTTACGACAGCGTGTCGGCGATCGACAACGGTATTACCAACACCAAGATGGGCAAGGACCAGCACGCCAGCACCTACAAGGTGTCGGCCCGCTGGCAGCCGGTACAGACCCTGTTGTTCCGCGGTTCCTACGGCACCGGCTTCAAGGCGCCGAGCATGCTCGATATCGGCCAGCCGCTGGTCAATAACGGCTTCACCGCCAAGCCATGGAATTGCCCATTCCCAGGCGATGTAAAATGCCGTTCGTCGCAAACCCAGTACAACCAATTGGCTGGCGGTAACGAAAACCTGCGCCCGGAAAAATCGAAGCAATACACCTACGGTTTCCGTATAGAACCAAGCTCGGCATTCTCGTTCGGCGCCGACCTGTGGGACGTGAAAATCACCGACGCGGTATCGGCAGTCAGCGAAACCCAGGCGTTCAGCAACCCGGCCCTGTACAGCGAACTGTTCGGCACCTACGTCGAGCCGACCACCGGCTTGCCTTATTATGCCTTCAAAAAACTGTCGCTGAACATCGGCCAGAAGCATAACCGCGGCATCGACTGGGACATGACGGTGCGTCAAAAAACCGACTTCGGCAACTTCACGGCCAACGTCAGCGGCACCCACATGCTGCGCGCCGACTACACCGTGCCGGGCACCAAGGATCAGTGGACCAACAATATGAACTTCTTCGGCATCACCGATGAAGTGACGTTCCGCGACTTGTTCAAGATCAACCTGTCGCTGGAAAGCGGCAAGCTGACCAACTCGGTCATCATCAGCTACCGCAACGGTTATACCGATGCGTCGGCAACGGTGTTGAACCTGAGCACGAACAAGTTTGAAGACATCCGCCTGGAAGTACCTTCCTACACCACCGTCGACTGGCAAGGCCGTTACGTGATCAACGAGAAATTCTCGGTGCGCGGCGGTATCAAAAACCTGCTGAACGTCGAACCGCCGCTGTCGCTGCGCGCGTCGTCGGGCCACCAGGTCGGTTTCGATCCGCGTTACGCAGATCCGACCATGCGTTCGTTCTACCTGACCGGCAGCTACAAGTTCTGATGCGATGCACTGAATCAGGCTGAACCTGAAGAGCGCCTTGCGATTGCAAGGCGCTTTGCGCACAAAAAAAAACGGCAGCCGCACGGCTGCCGTTTTGCACTTGCGGCAAGGCCGGTCAGGCGGTCGCTTCGCCGCCCAGCGCTTCGACCACGTCGGCCATCAGCTTGCTCAATTCGCCGGTCATCAGCATCAGGTCGCCGTCGAAACGCTCGTCGTCGTTCTTGGTGCTCGATTCGGTTTCCTTGATCACGTCCAGCGGCTTGATGCTCTTGATCGCCAGCGACTCGGTCAGCACGAACGAAATCTTGTCGTTCCACGTCATCGCCAGGCGCGTGCATTGCTTGCCGGCGGCGATATGGCGCCGCACATCGTCCGCTTCCAGCGTGTGGCGCACGTAGCGCACGGTGGCCTTGCTTTCGCCGGTGGCGCGCAATTCGGTATCCATGTCGACCGTGAAACCGCTCGGGGCATCGTCGGCTTGCAGCCATTCGGTCATCACCGCGACTGGCGAACGCTGCACGCGCAAGCTTTCCAGCGGCAATTTATCGACGGCTTTCAACAACAGCTTGATGACTTCGTCGGCCTTGGCCGGGCTGGCCGCGTCGACCACCAGCCAGCCATTGACCGGATCGATCCAGGTCCACACATTGCTGCGGATGCTGAACGCGCGCGGCAGCAATTCGTCGGCCACGCGTTCCTTCAATTCCTTCATCGCTTTCTTGCCTGGAGCAAAGCCCTGGGCTTCTTCCATCTCGGCCGCGCGCGCCTTGGCGACCTGGTTGATGACGGTGGCCGGCAACAGTTTCTTTTCAGTGCCGAGCAGGATCAGCATTTGTTTGTTGACCACGTGCACCAGCGAGCCGTTGTTGCGCGGCGAATCCCAGCCCTGGCGCAGCAAATCCATGCTGGACGCCGGCGTAAAGGTGTTCGACGCAAGCGCCGCTTCCAACTGCTCCGGCGTAAACGCCCAAGGAGCAGGCAGCCGGTAAATCTGTAGATTTTTGAACCACATAGTTTTGTCTTCCGTTAATTCAGTAGTGCCAGGGGAACGCCATTTTACACGCTCGCCATGGCCTGCTCCGGATCGACGCGGCAACGCGGCGCACCCGGGGGACGCCATGCTGTTCAATGGCAAAGCCGCAACAGATTGATGCCAGGCCGATGCTCCCCTCAGGCCCAGATGCGCCCTGCCGCGCGCAAGAAATTCCGGCCCAGGATTTTCTCGATGCGGGCGCTGGTGTGGCCGCGCCGCGCCAGCAAATCTGCCAGTTTGAGAAATTTTTCCTGGCCACCCAGGTCAGGCAAAAAGGGCACGATGTCGTCACGCTCACCCGGAGCGCTGATGCCGAGCGAGCGGCGCCGCGCAACCTCTTTCTTGAGGTCCGCCAAATAGCCGGGTATATCGTCGATCTTGCTCAGCGTGCCATCGGTACCGATGCCGACATGGTCTTCGCCGCACACGTTGATCGCATGTTCGATGTGCGCAATCAGGTCGGCGGCCGTCGGCTGGCGGCCGATCGCCAGGAACGGCATCATGTAGATGCCGACAAAACCGCCCTTGTCTGCCACCAGGCGCAATTCCTGGTCGGTCTTGTTACGCGGCAAGTCGACCAGCGCGCGGCAGCCGGTATGCGTGATCATGATCGGCGCCTTGGATGCCCTGGCCGCGTCGAGGCAGATTTGTTCGCCGCTATGACTCAGGTCCACGATCACCCGGTTGCGATTCAAGGCGTCGACCACTTCATGTCCGAACGGCGTCAAGCCCTGGTTTTCAGGCACCAGGCAGCCATCGCCAAGCTGGTTGCGGTCGTTATAGGTCAGTTGAATCACCCGCACGCCCAGATTGGCGAAGGTATCGACGCGGGCGGCATTCTTGCCCATCATCGCCGCGTTCTGGAAACCCAGGATCACCCCGATGCGGCCGCTGTCATGCGCGTGCTGGATGTCGCTGGCGCTCAGCACCTTGATCAGCGAATCTTGCCGGCGGCGCAGGAAGGCATCCCACTCGGCCACTTCCTTGACGGTTTGCTCGTATGGATCTTCCTTGCCGAATACATAACCGATGGTCATGTTAAAGGCGCTCAAGCCGGAAGCCTTGGCGTCGGCCATGGCGCGGGCGTCGATGCCCATGGTGTAGCGGTCTTCCTGCTCCGCATCCGGCAGATTCGGATTGCTGATACTGCCGAGCACATCGATTATCAGCGGACGCTTGCCGGCCGGCGCCGCCTTGGGTTTGGCGGCGCCGGCGCTGGCGACCGGAGCGGCGGCGACCAGGCCAAGCGCGGCCAGGCCTTGCAGGAATGCACGGCGCGGCGCGGCGGCCGGCGGCACTTGAGGGGTAGAAGATTTATTCATATAAGTTGTGTAATGTTTTGCCAAGCAATCAAGGTTGTCAAGGTTGGCGATGCGGAAGTTCGGCGCCTGCAATCATTAAGCAAGGCCCATGCCAATCGGATAAAACGGACCGTGGGATTGCTTCTCTCGAGCATCAGCAATACTTGCAGCCTCGCACCTCAAAGGGACATCGCTAGTGTTTTAACGCCGCCGTCACAGTTGCGGAAACAGCTCCGCCTGTGCCTTGGCGCCATGTTTTTCCATGGACGGCGCCGACAAGGTACTGATGCGCACGCCGAGCAGGCGGATTTTCTTTTCAAACGGCACCCGCCGCAAACAATCGCGCGCGGCGCGCAAGATCATGGCGGGATCGGCCGTGGTATCCGGCAGCGTGACATCGCGGGTCACCGTCGAGAAATCCTCGAAGCGCAATTTGATGCCCACCGTGCGCCCCACCAGCTCGTGTTTTTTCAAGTCGTCGGCGACCCGCTCGCACAAGTGGGTGATTCTTTCCGACAGCAGCGGGCGGTCATGCACCACCTGCAAATCGCGCTCGAAGGTGACTTCGCGGCTGATCGATTTCGCTTCGGACGTGGTGCGCAGCGGACGCTCGTCGATGCCCAGCGCGGACGCATGCAGCCAGCTGGTGTACAGCTGGCCGAACTGGGTCAGCAGCAGCGCCACGTCGGCATGGGCCAGCTCGCCGATGGTGGTGATGCCCAGCGCACTCAATTTGGCGCTGGCCTTGGGACCGATCCCGTTGATTTTCTTGGCCGGCAATGGCCACACCCGGGCCTGGATATCGTCCTTGCTCAAGATCGTCAGGCCGTTTGGCTTGTCGAGGTCGGAACAAATCTTGGCCAGCAGCTTGTTCGGCGCCAGGCCGATCGAACAGGACAAGCCGGTCGCGCTGAACACCGCCTGCTTGATCTCGCTGGCCAGCAATCTTGGGTCGCGGGCGGCGCCGCTCAAGTCGATATAGATTTCATCGATGCCGACGTTTTCAATCACCGGGGCGATGCGCGCCACGGCTTCCTTGAACTTTGCCGAGTAGTGACGATAGGATTCAAAATCCGCCGGCAGCAAAATGCTGTCCGGCGCCAGCTTGGCGGCCTTCATGATGCCCATCGCCGAAAATATGCCGAAGGCGCGGGCTTCGTAGGTCGAGGTCGTGACCACGCCGCGCCCGGCATATTCGCTGATGCGCGAAAATTTCCGATTACCATCGGGCAACATCAGCGGTTGCTGGAGTTTGCCGCCGCCCACCACCACGGCACGGCCGCGCAATTCCGGGTACTTGAGCAACTCCACCGAAGCGAAGAATGCATCCATATCCAGGTGTGCGATGCAACGCGCAGGCTCGCTCATGCGCCTCCCGGCAATAGGTACGCGCAGGCGTTCAAACAACAGACTTCCAGGCGATAGCGGCTATCCAAGGTTGACCTATCCCAAGCAAGCCCAAAGGGCGTGTGAATACATATACTGTAATTATATACAGTATTACCCGGAATCCAGATTGCCGCAAGTGGGTGACGGAAGGACGTGACAAAAGTATGTGACGGCCTGTGCAATAACGTTTGAATTTTTTGCAATTTTCACAGGAATATCACTTTCATTGTCCATTTGCAATTTTTCAAGACCCGGCCATGCTACACTTTCGGTATTGATTCGGTATTGACTGGCCCCCATGATCTTGCCTCTGTTTTGCAGCGGAATACTGTTTTTGCTGGCTGCCACGCCCAGCCAGGCGCAAGCGTTCAACTGCCCTGCCGTGACGCGGGTCGGTATCAGCGATCTGGGCTTCTCGTCTTACCGCGACGGCGCCTCCTTTCGCGGCGCGTCGGTCGACGTGGTCAATGAACTGGCCAGGCGCACCGGTTGCAAATTTGAACTGCGCTGGTTTCCGCGCGGACGCATGTTCACTGAATTCGACAATGGTCACATCGACATGGTGATGGGCGCGGCGCAAACCGCCGAACGCGACAGGAATGGCAACTTCATTCCCTATTGCTATGCCCAATTCGAACTGGTGTTATCCAAAAATGCCGCTGCGCCATTCCGCAGCCTGAAGGATTTTGTCGATCGCAGCCATGCACGCTTGAACATTCCACGCGGCATCTCTCACCTGAACGCGGTGCAGGTGCAACTGGACCGGCTGGAACGGGCCGGCCGCCTGGAATGGGTCAACGATTTCGACGTGGTGTTCAAGAAAATCGCCGCCGGCCGCGCCGAAGGCACGCTGGCGCCGCCGATTCTGTACACCTGGTATGTCGCGCCGGCAGGCAAGGGCGATGCGATCAGCGCGCTGCAAGTACCGGAATCGCCGCGCCGGCTGGTGGGTTTGTACTTGTCGAAACAAAATATTTCGGCTGAAGTACACCAGGCTTATACGGCGGCCATGCGCAGCACCATCGCCGATGGCAGCATCAGCAGGATTTATGAACGTTATCTTGATCCTGCGATGATGAAGCGGGTTTATAAGAGCGGTGTGCGGGAGATTCTGGAAGCCTACAAACCAGGTTAACGGCCGCTGACACCACGCGGCGTGGCGAGGTCGTCAGCGACGATTACCGCTGGCTGCAAAAGAAGGAGCAAGCGGCCGTCATCGCCTACCTGAACGCCGAGAATGCCTATACCGAGGCGATGACGGCCGATCTCAAACCGCTGGCCGCGTCTTCCGCCTGGCGCTGGGCGGCAAGCCGCCACAGGTTTACCACGAGCCGGTGGAACAGTTCAGCGTCGAAGTCGCCGCCAGCAGCGACAAGAAATTCATCGAACTGGACATCAGCAGCACCGACACCAGCGAAGTGCGCCTGCTGGCAAGCAAGCGGCCGCGCGGCGCCTTGCGCGAGAGCGCATGCAATATGGCGTGGATGCTGTCGCAGGGGGGCATCACAGAGTAATTCTTGGAAGAAAATCGGAAAAGTACAAAAAAAGCCCTTGCGGAAGCATTTTTGCCATCCTATAATAGCGCCTCTTCCAGACGTGGTGACAAACGTCAGGATAGTTTTCTGAGATAAGCAAAGGGTGCTTAGCTCAGTTGGTAGAGCGGCGCCCTTACAAGGCGTAGGTCGGGAGTTCGAGCCTCTCAGCACCCACCAACTCAGAAAATTATCCAGCGCTTTATGGATCGGCAACACAGATCAAGCAAGCTTGGAGTGGTAGTTCAGTTGGTTAGAATACCGGCCTGTCACGTCGGGGGTCGCGGGTTCGAGTCCCGTCCACTCCGCCAACAAAGAGAAGCCCTCTGATTCAGCGAATCAGAGGGCTTTTCCCATTTCCGGAGGCGAAAACGCATTCGGCCTCATCGCTGATAAAATATCCAGCGCCACTTAACAGTTTCTCCCTCACACTTTCAAGATCGCGATGCCCGCCACCTCACGCCGATAGCCGATGATCTTGCCGCTCCATTCGATGTCCCATCCTTATATCCGTCTGCGGCTGCGCCTGGCGCATCACGCCTTGCTGCACTTTGCCGCCAGCCTGGCCAGTTCCGCCGAAATCCTGGTCGCACTGGCCGGCCCGGTCTTGCTGGGTTTATTGGCCGTGATCGCCCTGCCCGCCATGGTCGCCGCCAGCCAGCCGCTGCCAGTCGCCGGCGCCTTGATACTGGCACAGGTACTGCTGACGATCGCCCCGGTCTGGCTGTTGCGCAAGCGCTTGCTGCCGCACGATGTACTGCTGTGGCTGCCTGCACTGCCGATACCGCCAGGCACCCGCTGGCTGGCCCATATCGCCGTGGCCGGCATGATGATGGCGCCGCTGGCGCTGGCCTATGCGATATCGGTCGCGGTGTGGCTGTACCAGTGGCCGCTATGGCTGCGCCCGGTCTTCCATGCCGGCCTGATCGCCACCGTGGCGGCGCTGCTGCTGGCCTGGGCCGGCGCCACGCTGATCCTGGCGCTGCGCGCCCGTCCGGCGGCGCCGGCCAGGATGCGCCGCCGCACGGCGACAGCCGGCAGCTACCGGCCGCGCCGCACCGCGCCGCGCGCGCTGTTGCTGTGGCGCCAGCTGTTCTGGCTGCCATTCTGGCGCAACGATCATCCGGCCGGTATGCAGCAAAGCGCGCTGCTGCTGGCCGCCGCCGCCAGCGTACTGGCTTGGCTGTGGCATCCGGCCTTGGTACCGGCGCCGCTGCTGGGCTTATGTAGCAGTATCTTGCTGATCGTGCTGACCGACCGTGGCGACAAGGCGGTGCGCGAACAGATCCGCCGGCTACGCCCGCTGATGGCGGCCTGGCCGATCAAGACGCGCCGGCTGGAGTTGGCCGCCTGCACATTGACGCTGCTGCCGGCGGCGCTGCTGCTGGTCCTGTTCGGCGTGGCCTTGGCCCAGCTCGGTGCCGGCTTCAGCCACAAGGCCGCCTTGCTCTATATCGCCGTGGCCGGCCTGGCGCAGCTCGCCATCGTCGGATTGCCCCGGCTCAGCCCGCGCGGCCGGGTGGCGCTGCTGGCCTTGTCGATCCTGATACTGACCGCGATAGGAAGTGAATTATGGAATTAAAACCGGCGCTGCTGATCGACCAGCTCGATTTCCAGTTTGAAACCCGCAGCCTGTTCAGCCAATTCAAGCTGCAATTAAACAATGGCATCACCTGGCTGCGCGGCGCCAACGGCGCCGGCAAAACCACTTTGCTGAAACTGGCGGGCGGCGCGCTGGCGCCGTTGGCGGGAACGATCGTGCTGGACGGTATCGATTGCCGCTTGCAGCCGCTGGCCTACCGTTTGCAATGTTTTTATTGCGGCGGCGAAGCGCCCCAATTGCCCTGGCTCAACGTACAAGAGTTTCTCGACCTGCATATGACGCTGTATCCGGCCAGCGACGAAGTCTTGCTGAATGCCCAGCTGCGCGCGTTTGCGTTGATGCCGGTGCTGTCGCAAGGCATCACCACGCTGTCGCTGGGCCAGCACAAGAAATTGCAGCTGGCGCTGGCGCTGGCCTTGCCGGTGCGTTTGCTGCTGATCGACGAGCCGTTCAACGGCCTCGATGCCGAAGCGATGGCCTATTTGCGGACCCAGCTAGCCGACCCGACGCGGCTGTCGCGGCAATGCATCTTGCTGACCAGCCACCTCGATCCGCTGATGCCGCTGGCCGCTACGCTGCAGTTGTAATCTGCCTGTTGACGCATCGCCCAAGGCAGCTTGTATGTCCTTATGTATCTGGCCGGCCCGCAGATACATACGCTTGCATAAAGACCCATTTTTTGACACAAGCCGGATACACCCACGCGATTTAATAGTCTCCATCGATGCAACAGTGCTTCGAACTACCTTGAGAGAAAACATCATGTTGAAATTATCCAGCGCAGCAATCCTGATCCTGTCCGCCGTACTGGCACATGGCGCCCAGGCGGCCGCCCCGACCGGCGGCGCCGACGATTACGGCGTCGCCGCGGCGCCAAATACCGCCGGCCGTACCATCAGCGTGCAGCCGGGCGCCAAATACCTGAACGTCACCAACGGCGAAACGGTCAACATTTCGATCGCCGGCAAGAACTTCGCGTGGAATGTGAACACCTTCCCGAGCAAGACCGTGTTCGACCTGTCCGAGATCGCGCCGAAAGATGTGCCAGCAGATGGCATCAAAGTCTACGTGGCCGACAATCCACTGTATTCGGGCAGCTGATCGGCAAGCAGCGGCCTGCCACGGCCGCTTCAGCACTGGCAAGCCAGCCTTGCAATAAAAAACCCGGAACCGCCTCGCGACGGTTCCGGGTTTTGTCATGCCGCACCAGGCGGCGCCCTCATCAGGCGGTCATTGCGACTTTCTGCGCCGACTCTTCCACCACTTCTTCATCGTCCGAACGAATCAGGTGATCGAACGCGGACAAGGCTGCCTTGGCGCCTTCGCCGGTGGCGATGATGATCTGCTTGTACGGCACGGTGGTCACGTCGCCGGCGGCGAAGACGCCAGGAATCGAAGTCTGGCCACGCGCATCGATTTCGATTTCGCCGTGACGCGACAGCGCCAGCGTGCCTTTCAGCCACTCGGTGTTCGGCACCAGGCCGATTTGCACAAACACGCCTTCCAGCTCGACCTTGTTATCGCTGCCGGACACGCGGTCCTTGTAGCTCAGGCCATTGACGATCTTGCCGTCGCCATGGATCTCGGTGGTTTGCGCCGACATGATCACGGTCACGTTCGGCAAGCTGTGCAATTTGCGTTGCAGCACCGCGTCGGCACGCAATTGATCGCCGTATTCGATCAGCGTCACATGCTTGACCAGGCCGGCCAGGTCGATCGCCGCCTCGACGCCGGAGTTGCCGCCGCCGATCACCGCCACCCGCTTGCCCTTGAACAAAGGACCATCGCAATGCGGGCAGTACGCCACGCCGTGGTTGCGGTATTCCTTCTCGCCCGGCACATTGATTTCGCGCCAGCGGGCGCCGGTCGCCAGGATCACGGTTTTGCTTTTCAGCACCGCGCCGGTGGCGGTCTTGATTTCAATCAGTTTGCCGGCGGCGCTCAGCTTGTCGGCGCGCTGGGTATTCATGATATCGACTTCGTATTGCTTGACGTGCTGTTCCAATGCCACGGCAAATTTCGGACCGTCGGTTTCCTTGACCGAAATAAAGTTTTCGATGGCCATGGTGTCCAGCACCTGGCCGCCGAAACGCTCGGCCAGCACACCGGTCTTGATGCCTTTGCGGGCGGCGTAGATCGCCGCTGCCGCGCCGGCCGGGCCGCCGCCGACGATCAGCACGTCGAACACGTCTTTCTTGCTCAGTTCGGCAGCCTGGCGTGCGCCGGCATTGACGTCCAGCTTGGCAAGGATTTCTTCGACGCCGGTACGGCCCTGGCCGAACGGCTCGCCGTTCAGGAACATCATCGGCACGGCCATGATGCTGCGTTCTTCGACTTCTTTCGGGAACACCCCGCCGTCGATGGTGACGGCGCGGATGCGTGGGTTGATCACCGACATCGCATTCAGCGCCTGCACCACTTCAGGGCAGTTGTGGCAGCTCAGCGAGATGTAGGTCTCGAAGGCGTAATCGCCGTCGAGGTTACGGATTTGCTCGACGACGGCGTCGTCGAGCTTGATGGTGTGGCCGCCGACTTGCAGCAGCGCCAGCACCAGCGAGGTGAATTCGTGGCCCATCGGGATGCCGGCGAAACGTACGCCGATATCGCTGCCTGGGCGGTTGATGCTGAACGAAGGTTTGCGTTCCTGGTCGTCGCGGCGTTCCACCAGCGTGATGCGGTCGCTCAACAGGACGATCTCCTGGAGCAGTTCCTGCATTTCGCGGGCCTTGGCGCTGTCATCGAGAGACGCGACGATCTCAATCGGCTGCACGACCTTTTCCAAATAGGCTTTCAACTGGGTTTTGAGCGTTGCATCTAACATGATCGACTTCCTTCCTTATTATTTTGCAGTAACACTACTGCGGGTAACTGATGCCGGAACGGACCAGCCGGTCCGGCATGCACTACTGATGACTGACGACTTAGATCTTGCCGACCAGGTCCAGCGATGGGGTCAGGGTTGCTGCGCCTTCGGTCCATTTAGCCGGGCAAACTTCGCCTGGGTGAGCGGCAACGTATTGTGCCGCCTTGACTTTGCGCAGCAGTTCGGAAGCGTCGCGGCCGATGCCGTTGTCATGCACTTCCAGCACTTTGATGAAGCCTTCCGGATTGATGACGAAGGTGCCGCGCAGCGCCAGGCCTTCTTCTTCGATCAGCACTTCGAAGTTACGCGACAACACGGTGGTTGGGTCGCCGATCAGTGGGTATTGCACTTTCTTGATCGCGTCGGAGGTGTCGTGCCATGCTTTGTGAGCGAAGTGGGTGTCGGTCGAGATACCGTAGACTTCAACGCCCAGTTTTTGGAATTCGGCGTAGTTGTCAGCCAGGTCTTCCAGTTCGGTTGGGCAAACGAAGGTGAAGTCGGCTGGGTAGAACACGAATACCGACCACTTGCCTTTCAGGGACTCTTCGGTCAAGTCGATGAATTTGCCATTTTGGTAAGCGGTTGCTTTAAACGGTTTAACTTGGGTATTGATCAGAGACATTGTGGTTTCCTCGTGGTGGTGTAAATCAGAAGACATAAGTGTATGCCCTTTTGAGCCATATGCAAAATTGATTGTTCCAATAGTTTCAATACGTTTTAACTATCGCAACAGCATAGGGAGATCGATATTATCGCTGTTCCGGGGGATTTGGACAGCGGCGAACGGAATGTTCGCCGCGGGGGCGTATCAGTCTTTCAAGTCAGCGGGCACCTTGCCGCCGTTCGCTGCCAGTTTGTTCATGACTTGCTTGTGCAGCCAGATATTCATCGATGCGGTATCGTTGCTATCGCCGGAGAAATGCAGTTCGCCTGCCAGTTCCTTGCGCGCGGCAAGGCTGCTGTCGAGGTCGAGCAATTTCAGCAAATCGACGATCGATGTCCGCCAATTGAGTTTTTGCGCATTCTTTTGCGCCAAGCCATTCAACACCGCTTCGACATCGACTTCCGAGATCGCCACCGCTGCGGCGGCCGGCGCCGTAGCAGCGGCAGCAGGCGCAGGTGCTGCCGCTGGCGTGGCGGCCGGTGCGGTCTCTGCAGTGCGATGGAATATTTTGTTGAAGATATTGCCGAGAATACTCATGGGGCACCTCTGAAGGGGAGTGTATCAAGACCCCCGGCACTGCGCAGCAACACCGGGGACAAGTGTAGTGGGCGGATCGCTGGACACACGAGCCAGCCCTCCGCCATCGATTGTGGCAGATCTCATCATTCCAGGGCGGACGCTTGGTTACGCCCCGGGCCGCATGCCTGCCAATACCCCTGTTTTACGCAGGGATACAGTGTCGTTTTTTTGTCCAGCTCGCCTACCGTTGAAGCCTGCGCCCGGCGCTGTTTGCACATAGCCATGAACACGATAAACATTTGATTTATATGAGAAAATTTTCGATGGCACGGCAATCCTGCGGCGCTTTATTCCCTCAAAAAAACAGGGGATTTCATCAGCCGGATTTTGGCACATGCTATATTTATTTTCGTCAACAAAGCGACGCTGCGTGAGCCGGCCGCGTGCATGTCTCAAGAACATTCCGAGCCAAAAAGATGAGCGGCGAAGGACATCGCTGACGATCGCCGGCGAGTTGTCGGCAATGCCGGTTTATCCCTTTTTTCAATCCTCCAATCATTGCGCGTCACACACCATGCATCTGAGCCTGCAACTAATTTCTGTTTCTGTCGTGGCCGTCATGGCGATCGGTTTCATGAAGGGCGCCTTCGGCGGCGGCTTCGCGATTATCGGCATCCCGGTGCTGGCGCTGGTCATGGATCCGATCAAGGCCGGCAGCCTGCTGGCCCCTCTGTTCGTTGCGATGGACTTGTATGCGCTGCGCTTCTGGCGACCGAATACCTGGTCGAAGCCCGACCTTGCCCTGCTGCTGCCAGGCTTGATCGTGGGCGTCGGGGCAGGTTACTTCCTGCTGGAATACGTCGATCGCCATCTGATCGAAATCCTGATGGCGGTGACCACGCTGCTGTTCGCCTTCTTGTGGTGGCGCGGCAAAGGCGCCGTCGTGATCCGTCCGCGCTCCACCGGCAAGGCGATTCTCGCCGGCACGGCATCCGGCGTCACCACCATGGTGGCGCACTCCGGCGGGCCGCCGCTGGCGATGTATCTGCTGCCTCTCGGCTTATCGAAGGAAGTTTATGCGGGAACCACCAGCCTGTTTTTTACGTTCGGCAACCTGCTGAAAGCTGGTCCCTGGCTTGCGATCGCAGACTTTTCACACAGTTTCTGGATACTGATGGCGATTTGCCTGCCCGCCGCGCTGCTGGGCGTCTGGGCTGGATGGAAATTGCACGGACGCTTGAACCAGGAGCAGCTCTATCGGCTGTGCTACGGCTTGCTGGTGGTCACCGCGCTGAAACTGCTGTGGGATGGCTCGATGGGATTGCTGGGCTAAGAAGCCGTCCGGATAAGGCCGCCGGATGTATCATCCGGCGCTTTGATTTAAAACACCACCCCGGCGACCAGGATGATGTTTGCATAGGGCGTGCATTCGCCGGTGCGCACGATGGCGCGGGCGCGCTTGCTCAATTGCTTGAATTCCTCGTGCGTCACATTGCGCCGCTCCGGCAAACCAAAACCGGCGATGGCCGCCTCTGCCGCCGGATTGTGCGCCGGCAGTTCCTTGGCCAGCACATGGTATTCCACCTGCATTTCGCTGAGGATGGCGTGCAGCGTGTCGGCAAACGCCGGAATGCCGCGCGTCAAGGCCAGGTCGATCAGCGGCACGCCAGGCTGCGACGGCAAGCCGGCGTCGCCGATCACCACCATGTCGCCATGGCCCAGCGAGGCCATCAGTTGCGACAGGGCGATATTGAGCAAAGGAGTCTTTTTCATGGCGGCTTAATAGAGCTGGTTCAGGTGCGGAATCGAGGTTTGCGCACCGGGCTTGGTAACGCTCCAGGCGGCCGCGCGCTGGCCCAGCGCGATCGCTTCGGCTTCATCCTGGCCGGCCGCCAGCGCGGCGACAAAACCGCCGATGAAGGTGTCGCCGGCGGCGGTGGTGTCAACCGCCTTGACCGCTTCTGCCGGGAAATCCTGGCTGCCGCCGAACAAGGCCGCGTGCACGCCCTTGGCGCCCAGCGTGATGATGACATTGTCGCTGCCCTGCGCCTGCAAGGCGTTGGCCAGCACGCCCGCTTCGCTGCTGTCGATGCCGGCCAGCATGGCCGCTTCGATTTCATTCGGGATCAGGTAATCGACCAGCGCCAGCAAGCCGTCCGGCAAGCTTGCCGCCGGCGCCGGATTCAACACCACGGTCTTGCCCAGCGAGCGCGCCAGCCTGACCGCGTGTTCCACGGTCGCCATCGGGGTTTCCAGTTGCAGCACGACGATCGCCGCTTGTTCGATCAGGCCGCGCGCGGCGTCGATGTGGGCCGGGCTCAATAAATCGTTGGCGCCGCCGGCGATGACGATGCTGTTCTGGCCATTGGCGTCGACCAGGATCGAGGCGATGCCGGACGCCACGCCCGGCAAGGTGCTGATGTGGCTGTCATCGATGCCGTCGCTGCGCAAGGCGTCGCGCAGCGTCGTGCCGAAGGCGTCGTCGCCGACGCAGCCTATCATCGCCACGCGCTGGCCGGCCTGGCCGCCGAGGCGCGCACACGCCACTGCCTGGTTCGCGCCCTTGCCGCCGGGAATGGTTTGAAATGCGCCGCCGGTCAGCGTTTCGCCGGGAAGGGGCATGCGCGGCACGCGCAAGACCAGGTCCATATTGATGCTGCCGATAACCACGATCATGTCGGTATTCCTGTCGATTCTGTTGGAGATAAAGGTAAAGATGCCATTGCTGCGCTACTGGAACCGCGCACATGCAGTTCCGGCGCGATGCTGCGCCGCTGGCGCGCCAAACCCGGTTCGGCGATGCGCGCCAGCAAGCACTGGGCCGTGATGCGGCCCAGCTCGCGGGTATTTTGCGCCACGCTGGTCAACGGCGGATGGACAAACCGGGCCAGGTCGATATCGTCGAAACCGACCACCGCCAATTGTTGCGGCACGGCGATGCCGTATTCGGCCGCGGCGCGCAAGGCGCCGATCGCCATCAAGTCGTTGCAGCAAAACAGCGCGTCGGGACGCAGGCCGTCCGGCAAGGCCAGCAAGTCGCGCGCGGCGGCATAACCGCCGGCGCTGCTGAAGTCGGCGTAGCGGCACAGGCGCTGCTCCAGCGCCGCGCCATGTTGTTGCAATTCCTCGCGGGCGCCGTCGATGCGCTCGGTCGAAATCGCCATGTCTTGCGGACCGCCGATGCACGCCAGGCGCCGCCTGCCCAGCGCCAGCAAATGGCGCGCCGCGAGAGCGCCGCCGGCGCGGTTGTCGACCCGCACCACGTCCATCGTCATATCGTCGGCGCTACGGTCGAGCAGCACCGCCGGCACTTTCATTTTACCCAGCAGCTCGCCATCGCCGGCCGCCAGCGCCGCCACGATCAAGCCGTCGCAGCGCTTGGTCAGCAAGACGTTCAGGTAATCGCGCTGCTTGGCCGGATCATCGTCGGAATTGCACAGGATCACGCTGTAGCCGGCCGCATAACAACTGTCCTCGATGCCGCGCGCCACTTCCGAAAAATACGGGTTGGTATTGTTGGGAATAATCAAGCCGATGGTGCCGGTGCTGCTGCTGCGCAAGGAGCGCGCCAGCGCGCTCGGCACATAATGCAATTGCTCGGCGGCGGCCAGCACGCGCGCGCGCGCATCGTCGCTGACCGGACGCGTATTGTTGAGCACATGCGATACGGTGGTAAAGGACACCCCGGCCACCGCCGCGACTTGCTTGATCGTTGCCATAATTAATCGTTATCAGTCGTTGCCATCACTCGGCATCAGGCCCGCTCGCCACGGCGACGATAGGTGTCGAGCACCACGGCGGCGACGATCACCAGGCCGGTGACGATGCGTTTCACCGGTTCGCTGACGCCGACTTGCGCCAGGCCCGCTTCCAGCACCGAAATGATCAATACGCCGATAAAGGTGCTGATGACCGAACCGCGTCCGCCCATCAGGCTGGTGCCGCCGATCACCACGGCGGCGATGACTTGCAATTCCAGCCCCACGCCGCCGTTCGGGTCGGCCGCTTCCAGGCGCGACACCTGGAACAGCGCGCCGATGCCGGACAACAAGCCCATCAGTGCGAAGACCAGCACCTTCGACGGTTTCGGATTGATGCCGGACAGGCGCACCGCTTCTTCATTGGTGCCGATGCCGATCCAGTGACGGCCCAGCACGGTGCGCGTCAGCACCAGGTGGCCGATGACGACGATCGCGATCGACGCGATGAACGCCGGCGACAGGCCGAACAGGATCGGCGAGCTGATCGAGTCAACCGCGCTGCCGATGTATTCGGTGCGCGAATTGGTGACCTGGTAAGCAAGGCCGCGCGCCATTTCCAGCACGCCCAGCGACACGATGAACGATGGAATTTTCCAGCCGACCGAGATCATGCCGGTGACCATGCCGCACACGCTGGCGACCAGCATGCCGAGCAGCGCGGCGCTCCACACCGGCCAGCCCCAGTGCACGGTGGCCAGCGACAAGACCGACGCGGCCAGCGCCAGCACCGAGCCGACCGACAGGTCGATGCCGCCGATGATCAGCACAAAGGTCATGCCGACCGCCATCACCACCAGCGTCGGAATATCGTTGGACAAGGTGCTCAGCGTTGCCAGCGTGAAGAAATTTTCGCTGGCAAAGGAAAATAACACGCACATGGCGACCAGCGCGCCGACCAGGCCGGCGTAGCTTTTCAAGCCGCTCAGGCTGCGTTGCAGAGACGTGCTGCGGGATGCAGCGGCAGGGGATGTATTAGCAGACATGGGAATCTTTCCGGCGGCATCAGGCCGCTACGGCTGGGGTGGAAGAAAGATAGCCGCTGAAGGCGGCAGACAGCAAGGCGTCCTGGCTCCAGGCGCCACGCTCGAAGGTGTCGACGATGCGGCCGGCGCTCATCACGGCGATACGGTCGCAAATGAGCATCAGCTCGCGCAAGTCGCTGGACACGATGACCAGTCCCTTGCCTTGGCGCGCCTGTTCGGCCAGCACCTGGTAAATGTCGAACTTGGCGCCGATGTCGATGCCGCGGGTCGGCTCGTCGAACAGCATCACCGGACAATCGCGGTACAGCCAGCGCGCGATCACCACTTTTTGCTGGTTACCGCCTGACAATTCCGCAACCGCTTGCTGGCTATTGCGCGAACGTACGCCCAGTTGTTGGATGTAATCGTCGGCCACCGCGTTTTCGGCGTCATGGTCGAGCCAGCCGGCGCGGTTGACGCTATCGAGCGACGCCAGCGTGGTATTCATCGCGATCGACTGGCGCAGCAGCAAGCCCTGCCCCTTGCGGTCTTCGGTGATCATCGCGATGCCGGCCTTGACGGCGGCTTTCGGCGAGTCGGGCACGGCCGGGATGTCGCTATCGCCGAGCAATACCGAGCCCTGGTCGGCACGGTCGGCGCCAAAGATCAGACGCAGCAACTCGGTGCGGCCGGAACCGATCAAGCCGGCGATGCCGAGGATTTCGCCGGAGCGCAAGTCGAAGGTGGCCGGCTGCACCACCTTGCCGCGTCCCAGGCCGCGCACGCGCAGCAACGGCGCGCCGATGGTGCGCCCGCTCAGGTCGACCGCATCGTCGGCCGAACGGCCCACCATCAGCCGCACCAGGTCGGCGCTGCTGTAGGTCGCGATATTGTCGTCGCACACCAACTGGCCGTCGCGCAGCACGGCGATGCGGTCGGCCACGCGCTTGAGCTCTTCGAGGCGGTGCGAAATGTAAATGATGGCCACGCCCTCGGCCTTCAGGCGTTCGATTTGCAGGAACAGCAATTCGACTTCGCGGTGGGTCAGCATGGCGGTCGGTTCGTCCAGCACCAGCAAGCGGCATGCGCCGATCAGGTTGCGGGCGATCTCGATCATTTGCTGGTGGCCGATACCCAGTTCGCCGACCAGCGTCCACGGATCGAGACCGGTCAGGCCGACCTTGTCCATCTGTTCGCGCGCATCGCGCTCCAGGCGGCCGCGGTCGATCCAGCCGAAACGCCGGGGCAGGTTTTTCAGGTACAGGTTTTCAGCGATCGACAGCGTCGGAATCAAATTCAATTCCTGCATCACCATGCGGATGCCGAGCGCCTCGGCGGCGCCGCGCGAACCGGGCAAATAAGGCTTGCCGTCCAGCTGCATGCTGCCGGTGCTCGGATTTTCCAGGCCGCACACGATTTTCGACAAGGTACTCTTGCCGGCGCCGTTTTCGCCGGTCAGCGCCAGCACCTGACCCGGCACGAATTGCAGCGCCACGCCGGCCAGCACCGGGCCGACATACGACTTGCCGATGTTTTCCAGGGTCAGCAGGGGCCTGGCCGGGGCCAAGGCCGAGGGGGTATCGATACTCATATTTTCTCCGCGTGAAGGATTGCGGTGCGGGCCGGCCGCCAGCATCAGCCGGCATCAAACGGCGGCCCGCCCCCGCGCTACATCACTTGCCTTTGACCAGCTCGACCTTGGTTTCGATCATGCCGCCCAGCTTGGCCTGGGTCTTTTTCTCGGCCAGCGCCTTCAGCACGGCTTCGATGCCGAACACGGCTTGCTGCGAACCGAACTGGTCGGCGGTAGCCAGCACGCGGCCATCGGCCAGCATCGGCTTGATCGCATTGATATTGTCGTAGCCGACCACGATCACCTTGCCGGTCTTGCCGGCGGCCTTGACCGCGGAGACGGCGCCGATGGCCATGTTGTCGTTACCGGCCAGCAAAGCCTTGACGTTCGGATTGGCGTTCAAGATTGCCGCGGCGACGGTATTGCCCGGAGCAATTTCCCACTGGCCGGACTGCACGCTGACTACCTTGATACCGGCGGCGGCCATCGCATCCTGGAAGCCCAGCGTGCGCTGCTGCGCGTTATAGGTGGTCGACACGCCTTCGATGATCGCGACCTGGTCGCCTTTCTTCAAACCCTTGCTGGCGGCGTAGTCGCCGACGGCCTTGGCACCCTTGCGGTTATCGGGGCCGACGAACGGCACGCTGATGCCTTTTTCCTTCAGCGCGGCGGCGTCCAGCTGGTTATCGATATTGACCACCAGGATGCCGGCGTCGACGGCGCGTTTCAGCACCGGCACCAGCGCCTTCGAATCGGCCGGCGCGATCACCAGCGCATTGACGCGCGACACGATCATTTGCTCGACCAGCTTGATCTGGCTGGAGGTGTCGGTTTCATCCTTGATGCCGTTCGAAATCAGGTCGTATTGCGCGGCGTGGGCTTTTTGATGCTCCTTGGCGCCGTTTTCCATGGTCAGGAAGAATTCATTGGCCAGCGACTTCATCACCAGCGCGACTTTCGGCTTGGCCGCCGTCTGCGCCATCGCAGGCAAGGCGGGCAAAGCGCAGACCAGGGTGGCGGCGGCGATCATTTTCAAACGCATACGAGTAGTCATTACAGTCTCCAGATATTAGTTTTAAGGCAATTTCTTGCCATTGCTATGCAGGGTTATCATCGCGCCAAGAGCCAGGTAACACACCTCGCAAACGTTTGCGCGTAACGAATAGTGCATCAAGGAAGTTGATCTGTGCAAGCAAAACAATATGTGCACCGCAGCAAAATCGGATCGAGAATAGCGGAGGTTCAGCAATTGATCAGATTGTCATATCGGTGACGGCATCATCGTCCAGCGCATGCCACGCCAGCAAGGTGACAAGATTGTCCGGGATGGCGACCGGTTACGGCAAATTGGTCGGCACGTTCAGACTCATGAAATTGCCATTGCCCAACTGCCCTTCCAGGTTGCGGCCCCAGGTCCACAGTGTGCCGTCACCCTGTACCGCCACCGCGTGGTTCTGGCCGGCCGCGATGGCGACCCAGTTGGCGATGCTGCCGATCTGCTTCGGCGTCGCGGTCGCGAAGAAGGTGCCGTCGCCGAGCTGGCCCAAACCGTTGGCGCCCCATGCCCACAAGGTATTGTCGGCCTTCAGCGCCAGCGTATGCGCGCTGCCCCCGGCGATGATGGCCCAGTTGGCGGCGCTGCCGACCTGGGTCGGCGCCAGCAAATCGAACTGGTTGCCGCTGCCCAGTTGGCCGCTGCCGTTGCCGCCCCAGCTGAACAGCGCGCCGTCGGCCCGGATCGCCAGGCTGTGGCTGGCGCCGGCCGCCACCGCGGCCCAGGTCGACGTGCCCAGTTGTACCGGCAGCAAGGCGCTGATGGTCGTGCCATTGCCGACCTGGCCGTTGCCGTTGCCGCCCCACGCCCACAAGGAGCCATCGGTGCGCCGCGCCAGGCTGTGCGTGTCGCCGCCGGCCACCGTCAGCCAGTTCAGCGCGCTGCCGATGCGGGTCGGCACCAGCCGGTCGATCACGGTGCCGTCGCCCAATTCTCCGTCGAAGTTGCGGCCCCAGGCCCACAGGCTGCCGTCGCTGCGGATCGCCAGCGTATGCGACTTGCCGGCCGCCACGAATTTCCAGTTGTTCTGGGTGCCGATCCTGACCGGCACCGAACGGTCGATAATCGTGCCGTCGCCCAATTGGCCATTCTGGTTGAAGCCCCAGGCCCACAGCGAACCGTCGGTGCGCAACGCGACGTTATGGAATTCGCCGCTGGCGATCTGGGTCCAGCTGGTTTGCGTATCGACTGATATCGGCGTGGATTTATCGACCGTGGTGCCGTCGCCCAGTTGGCCGGAACGGTTCCAGCCCCAGGAATACAAGGTACCGTCGGCCTTGCGGGCCAGCGAATGGGCGCCGCCGGCCGCCGCGGTCTGCCAGCGCCCGCGCACGATCAGGCTGGTACTGGCGCTGACCGAGCCCGCCGTGGCCGTCACTTTTTCGGTGCCGATCGCCTTGGCCGTCACCAGGCCGCCGCTGGTCACGCTCGCCAGCGCGCCGGTCGACCAGGTCAGGCCCGTCGTCACGGCCGCGCTCTTGCCATCGGAATAAGTGCCGGTCGCAATGAATTGCTTGCTGGTGCCGACCGCCATCGTCGATGCCGCCGGCGTCACCACCATCGCCACCAGCGTCGGCGCGCCGGGCGTGGCCGGGGTACTGTCATCGCCCTTCCCGCCACCGCCGCAAGCACTCAGCAATATAAATAAAGGCAACAAAATCCGGAAGGAAAAACGAGGCAGTATTTGGGTCATGGCGGTCCAATTCCTTGCATGGTCGAGTCAACACGATGGATACTGCGCGCTATTCGCGCCATCTTGCAGTCATTGGCTACCAACTTGATAGTAACTTGCATTATTGGCAGCAATGCAAATATACACGCCACAGCCGGAAATGGGGCTGGCACGAAAGGATCAGGCGTGAAAAAGTGTCGCCGCCAGGCAACGCCAGCAAGCGATACTGCTGTTGTCCGGCGCGGGCTGGCATTTGCCGGCGCGCGCCATCGGCAGCAAAGGCGCTACGGCAGCGCGCGCAGACCGCTTCGGAACGGTCGCAAGCTCAAATGCCCATATCGCCCAAAATCCGGCCCAATTCGCGCAGCGCCGGTTCCAGTTGCGGGTGGCGCACGGCAAACTTGGCCGAGATTTCCTGGGTCCGTTCGGCCAGGCCATAGGTGGTGGTGGTTTCTTCGCTGGCCGCGCGCCGCTCCAGCAATTGGCGGATATCGCCATCGAGTTCCAGCAGCAAATCTTCCAGCTCTTCATCGACCGGACCGCTGCTGGCCAGTTTGGCGCGCACATCCTGCAGCGATGATTTCAGATTGGTATCCATGCTTGTCCCCGTCAATTGGTAAATCGCGTCTCCAGGTACAGTTGTTCGACCTTGCTCCTGGCCCATGGAGTCTTGCGCAAAAATTTCAGGCTCGACTTGATGCTCGGATCGCTGATGAAACAATTGATGTCGATGCGCTTACCCAGTTCGGCCCAGCCATAGTGGGCTTGCAGCCGCGTGACGATCGTTTCCAGGGTGCCCCCGTTCAAATCTTGCTGACTCATAGTTCCATCTTACCTAATTTTATTGATAAAGCACGTACTGCATGAGCTCCGTTTGCAGAAAGCCGCCCGCAGGCGGCTTGACCGTTTACGTCAGCCATTGCAGGGCAGGCCGGATTACCTGGTGTTCAAACCACGGCTTTCCAGCAATGGTTCGATTGTGGCGTCGCGGCCGCGGAAGTTGCGGTATAACCGCAGCGCATCTTCGCTGCCGCCGCGCGACAGCAGCTTGCTGCGGAACCAGTCGCCGTTCTTGCGCGTCAGGCCGCCGTTTTCCTTGAACCATTCGGCGGTGTCGGCATCGAGTTTTTCCGACCACAGATAAGCGTAATACGCGGCCGAATACTCGCCATTGAAGCTGTGCGAGAAATAGGTGCTGCGGTAGCGCGGCGGCACCGGCGCAAAATCGACGCCGGCGTCTTTCAGCGCGGAGGTTTCAAAAGTCACCACGTCGCTCGGGATTTGCGACGGGCTCAGCTGATGCCAGCGCTGGTCCAGCAACGCTGCGGCGATGTACTCGGTGGTCATGAAGCCCTGGTTGAATTTCTTGGCCGCCTTGACCTTGTCGAGCAATTCCTGCGGCATCGGCGCGCCGGTCTGGTAATGCCTGGCGTAATTTTGCAGTACTTCCGGCCACACTGCCCACGTTTCATTGAATTGCGATGGATATTCCACGAAGTCGCGCGGCACATTGGTACCCGCGAAATACGGATATTTTACGTTCGAAAATATGCCGTGCAGCGCATGGCCGAATTCATGGAACAGGGTGGTGACTTCATCGAACGTCAGCAAGGTCGGCTGGCCGGCCGGCGGTTTCGGAATATTCAAATGGTTGCCGATCACCGGGTGGCTGCTCAGCAAGTGCGATTGCTGCACATATTCATTCATCCACGCGCCGCCCTGCTTGTTGCCGCGCGCATAGAAGTCTTCCATGAAGATCGCCAGCGGCTTGCCGTCGGCGTCGAATACGTCATACACGCGCACGTCCGGATGGTAGACCGGCAAATCCTTGCGCTCCTTGAAGGTGATGCCGTAGAGCTTGTTGGCGGCGTAGAACACGCCGTTGTTCAGCACATTGTTCAATTCCAGATACGGCTTCAATTGATTTTCATCGAAATTGAACCGCTGGGCGCGCAGCTTGTCGGTGTACAGATCCCAATCTTGCGCCTCGACCTGGAAGCCGCCCTTGCCGGCATCGACCAGTTTTTGTAAATCAGCCGCTTCGTGGCGCGCATTGGCGACGGCCGGCCTGGCCAGTTCGGACAGCAAGGTATTGACGGTTTGCGTGTTCTTGATGGTTTCATCTTCCAGCGAGTACGCCGCATAGTTCGGGTAACCCAGCAAGGCGGCCCGGTCGGCGCGCAGCCTGGCCAGCTTCAACACCACCGCGCGGTTGTCGAACTTGCCGCCATGAATGCCACGGTTCAGCGACGCTTGCATCAAGCGGGTGCGGGTATTGCGATTGGTCAACACTGCCAGCGGCGCCTGGCCGGTGGTATTGCTCAGCGCAATGACAAATTTGCCGTCCAGGCCGCGCTTGCCGGCTTCCGCCGCGGCGCTGTCGATGTCGCTGGCCGTCATGCCGTCGAGTTCGGCGCGCGTATCGACCACCAGGCCGTTGGCGTTGGCTTCTTTCAAGACATTTTGCAAGAATGTGGT
The DNA here is from genome assembly GCF_000723165.1 of Janthinobacterium agaricidamnosum NBRC 102515 = DSM 9628. Lineage (NCBI taxonomy): Bacteria > Pseudomonadati > Pseudomonadota > Betaproteobacteria > Burkholderiales > Oxalobacteraceae > Janthinobacterium > Janthinobacterium agaricidamnosum. The sequence goes on along the minus strand of NZ_HG322949.1, from coordinate 111,035 downwards.
TTGTAGTGTCGCCAGTTCGCCGTTATAGGCTTTCAGTTTTTCCTGGTCCGCATGCGACAACTTGGCGCCGGCACGGACAAAGTCGCTATGGTAGCGTTCCAGCAAGCGCTGCGACTCGGCGTCCAGCCCCAGCTTGGCGCGCTGGCCGTACAGCGACTCTATACGCTTGAACAATTTCTCATTCAAGTGGATGCTGTCGGTATGGGCCGCCCGTTTTGGCGCCATCTCGCTATTGATCTTGTCGATCTCGTCATTGGTATTCGCGCTCACCATATTGCTGAAGATGCCAGTGACGCGACGCAGCAACTGGCCGCTGCGCTCCAGCGCCACGATGGTATTGTCGAACGTGGCAGGCTGGCTGTTGTTGGCGATCCGGTTCACTTCCGCCGTTTGCTGTTTCATGCCTTCGACAAACGCCGGCACATAATGCTCATTCTTGATCAGGCCGAATTGCGGCATCTGGAATGGCAGCGGGCTGGGCTTGAAGAACGGGTTCGATGCGGCGATCGCGGCAGTTGCCGGCGCGCTAGCGGAAGAGCGGACAGGAGCGGCCGCACAGGCGGTTTGGGCAACATGGGCCAGCATGATGCTGGCGGCGATAACTAACAGTTCAGGACGGTTCATAACATCTTTCAAAGAATGCCGGGAAGAACCTCGATCTGTGTCGAGGGCCAGGCGTCGGATCATAGCAGCACCAAACGACTGAGTCACGGTACAGCCGGCACGCCGGTCTGGCTGCATGCTTTTCGACGGCTTTACAAACGATTTACCAAATAAAAACGGCCGCCAGACGATGGTGGCCGTTTTTAGTGATCCCGGCGAACCGGCCGGGGAGAGCTATTAATGCAACTTACTTGATATCCAGGCCACGCCGTTCCAGCAAGGGTTCGATCTTCGCGTCGCGGCCGCGGAATTCGCGGTAGATGTGCAGCGCATCGGCGCTGCCGCCGCGCGACAGCAGCTTGGCACGGAACCAGCCGCCGTTCTTGCGGTTCAGGCCGCCGTTTTCCTTGAACCATACAACGGTGTCCGCATCCAGTTTTTCCGACCACAGGTAACCGTAATAAGCGGCCGCATAACCGCCCGCGAACGCATGCGAGAAGTAGCTGCTGCGGTAGCGCGGCGGCGCCGGCTCGAAATCGATGCCGGCATCCTTCAGCGCGGCCGCTTCAAAGCCCGCCACGTCGCTCGGCATGTGCGCCGGGGCCAGCTGGTGCCAGCGCTGGTCGATCAGTGCCGCGGCCAGGTATTCGGTGGTCTTGAAGCCCTGGTTGAACTTGTCCGACGCGGTCAGCTTTTCCAGCAAGTCCTTCGGCATGGCCGCGCCGCTCTGGTAGTGGCGCGCATAGTTTTCCAGCACTTCCGGCCACAAGGACCACATTTCATTGACTTGCGATGGATATTCGACGAAATCGCGCGGCACCCTGGTACCCGAGAAGCGCGGATATTTCACGTTCGAAAACATGCCGTGCAGCGCATGGCCGAACTCGTGGAACATGGTGGTGACTTCTTCAAACGTCAGCAAGGTGGGCTGGCCGGCTTCCGGCTTGGGAATGTTCAGGTTGTTGGCGATCACCGGCTTGTTGCCCAGCAAGGACGACTGGCCGACATAGGCATTCATCCACGCGCCGCCGCGCTTGTTGCCGCGCGCGTAAGGGTCGAGCGTGAAGATCGCCAATTGCTTGCCGTTGGCGTCGAACACGTCGTACACCAGCATGTCGGCGTTATACACCGGCAAGTCGGTGCGCTGCTTGAACGTCAGGCCGTACAGTTTGCCGGCGGCAAAGAACACGCCCTTGGTCAGCACGCTGTGCATTTCGAAATACGGTTTCAATTGCGATGCGTCGAAGCTGTAACGCTCGGCCCGCACCTTGTCGGTGTAGAACGCCCAATCGGCGGCCGCCACGTTGAAACCGCCTTTTTCAGCGTCGATGATTTTCTGGATATCGTCCGCTTCGCGGCGCGCATTGGCCAGCGCCGGTTTCGCCAGCTCGCCCAGCAAGGCGTTCACGGCGCTGGTCGTCCTGGCGGTCTGGTCTTCCAGCGCATAGGCCGCATAGTTCGGATAACCGAGCAGCGCGGCGCGTTCAGCGCGCAATCTGGCCAGCGCCAGCACCACCTGGGTATTGTCGAACTCGCCGCCATGGCTGCCGCGCGCTTGCGACGCGGCCATGATGCGCAAACGCAGCGCGCGGTTGGTCAGCGACGACAACGGCGCCTGGCCGGTGGTGTTGACCAGCGCGATCACATACTTGCCGTCCAGGCCGCGTTTTTTCGCTTCGGCGGCGGCCGCGTCGATCGCGGCCGGCGTCAAGCCATCCAGTTCTGCGCGCGTATCGACCACCACGGCCGATGCGTTCATGTCCTTCAGCACGTTCTGGCTGAACTTGGTCGCCAGCGCGGCCAGTTCGCCGTTGAAGGCTTTCAGTTGAGCCTTGTCGGCGGCCGACAGATGGGCGCCGGCGCGGACGAAATCGGTGTGGTAGCGTTCCAGCAAGCGTGCCGATTCGGTATCCAGGCCCAGCTTGGCGCGCTGGTCGTACAAGGACTTGATGCGCTGGTACAACTTCGCATTCAACGTGATCGCATCGCTGTGGGCCGCCAGTTTTGGCGCCAGTTCGCGTTCCAGCCCCTGGATCGTTTCATTCGTGCTGGAACCGGCCATCACCGAAAACACCGTGCCGACGCGGCCCAGCAACTGGCCGGAGCGTTCCATGGCGACCACGGTATTGTCGAAGGTCGCGGCTGCCGGATTGTTGGCGATGGTCTCGATTTCCGCCAGGTGGGCGGCCATGCCGGCGGCAAACGCCGGGGCATAATCCGCATCGCGGATTTGATCGAAGGCAGGGTAGTGGAATGGAAGGCTGCTTGGCTTGGCGAACGGATTCGAGACAGGCAGCGCGGCCGCCGCAGCGGCGGCGGCTGGCGCATTCGAGGCCGCTGCCACGGCGTACGCGATGGGCGCCAACAACAGGCTGGCGGCGATGACGAGCATGGGTGGACGTGTCATGACTTCTTTCTAGGTACGCAGGAAGAGCCGCAATTGTGTCGCGGGCCAGCCCCAAATAATACCAAAAAGAAACAATAAAGTCATTTAAACATTATTTCAAAATATTCCACATACTTGATAATCCGCTCAATCACACGCTCAATAATGCGGCGGCTTGTCGTTGGCCGGACCGCCGCCAGCCTGCTGCGCGCCATCGCGCACATGCTCGCCCAGCTTGTGCAGCATCGCTTCGAGCTGGTCGATGCGGCGGCCTTGCTGGTACACCATCTGGTTCAGCGACTCGACCAGGTCTTCCTGCTGCGCCAGCTTGATTTCGATGTCGACAAAACGGTCTTCGTGATTGACCACCTTATTTACTACATTATTGATAACATTACTCACGCACTACTCCAGGCATCGAACGATGCGGTTTAGATTTTCGGTGCGGCCAGCAGCGCCTTCATGCGCGCCAGCCGTTCTTTTGGCGACAGGATTTCCGACTCGGCCGGCACGGCGTCGCCGACATCGAGTTCCATTTCCTTGATGAAGCGCGACACGTCGCAATGCACTTGCTCGCCGGCCCGCTTGCGCTTCTTGCACCAGGTGATGTGCAGCGTGCGCTGGGCCCGCGTGATGCCGACATACATCAGGCGGCGCTCTTCCTGGATGCGCGCGCCCAGCGTTTCGGCCGGCGCATCGGCGTCGCCCTTGTGCGGCAAGATGCCCTCTTCGACGCCGACCAGGAATACGTGCGGAAATTCCAGCCCTTTCGACGCGTGCAAGGTCGACATGCGCACCGCGTCCTGCTCTTCATCCTTGCCTTCGAGCATGCTCATCAGGGCGACCATCTGCGTCAATTCCAGCACGTTCTTTTCTTCGCCGTCGCGCTCCTTGCCGCCGCGTCCCCGCTCCTTCAGCCAGTTGACGAATTCCAGCACGTTTTGCCATTTGCTTTGCGCCTGGCGCTCTTCGAAGGCGTCGTACAGATAGGATTCGTAGTGGATTTCCTTCATCATGTCGTCCAGTACTTCGGCCGCCGCGTCGCCGCTGCCGGCCGCTCCGGGACGGCTGGCGCGCGATTCCAGGTCGTTGATGAAGTTGCAGAAATCGCGCAGCGGCGCCAGTTGCCGGTCGGTCAGCTTGGCTTCGATGCCGCCCTTGAACACCGCCTGGAACAGCGAGCATTGCCACTGGCCGGAAAACGCGCCCAGCACTTCCAGCGTCGATTGCCCGACCCCGCGCCGTGGCGTGGTCACCGCGCGGATGAAGGCCGGATCGTCGTCTTCATTGGCCAGCAGGCGCAAATAACTGATGATGTCCTTGATTTCCGCCTTGTCGAAAAAACTCTGGCCGCCTGAAATGGTGTACGGAATGCGCTCCTTGCGCAGGCATTGCTCGATGATGCGGGCTTGGTGATTGCCACGATACAAGATTGCGTAATCGGAAAACTTGTTCTTGCGCTCGAAATGGTCGGCCGAAATCATGATCGCGACTTGCTCCGCTTCCTGCTCGTCGGTTTGCATGCCGAGCACCTTGATCGGCTCGCCCAGGCCGTGTTCCGACCACAGCGATTTCTCGAACAGTTTCGGGTTGTTGCCGATCACCGCATTGGCCGCGTTCAAGATGCGCATCGTGGAACGGTAGTTCTGTTCCAGCTTGATCACGCGCAAGTCGGGGAAATCGGTTTCCAGCGTTTTCAGGTTTTCGACGGTGGCGCCGCGCCACGCGTAGATCGCCTGGTCGTCGTCGCCGACGGCGGTGAACATCGGCTTTTTATTGATGCCGGTGACCATCAACTTGACCAGTTCGTACTGGCAGGTATTGGTATCCTGGTATTCGTCGACCAGCAAATAGCGCAAGCGGCGCTGCCACTTGTCGCGCACCGCTTCATTATTGCGGAATAATTCCACCGGCAAGCGTATCAAGTCGTCGAAATCGACCGCCTGGTAAGCCGACAAGGTCGCCACATAACTGCGGTAGATGCGCGCCGCGTTGGCCTCATCCTCATCCTTGGCTTGCGCCAGCGCCGTATCCGGGTCGATCAAGCCGTTTTTCCACAGCGACATCGCGGTTTGTATCTGACGTATCAATTGCTTGTCGGTCGTGATCGCCAAATCCTGCACCAGCGAAAAACAATCGTCGCTATCCATGATCGAAAACCGGTCTTTCAAGCCGACCCCATTGGCTTCCTGGCGCAAAATCTTGACGCCCAGCGAATGGAAGGTCGAGACCGTCAATTGTTTCGCCTGACGCGGCTGCTTGAGCAGCTTGGCGATACGCTCCTGCATTTCCAGCGCGGCTTTATTGGTAAACGTCAGCGCGGCGATGGTGCGCGGATCGTAGCCGCGGTCTTCGATCAGATGGGCGATCTTTTGCGTGATCACGCGGGTCTTGCCCGAACCGGCGCCAGCCAGCACCAGGCAAGGACCGTCCAGGTAAGTGACAGCTTCGCTTTGCGGGACATTCAGACCGAATTGGGGCGCGTTGGACATCGGGGAGTTGGTTTCCAGAAGGAGAGAATACGGCACAGCATTGTAGCAGTGTCGCGCTGGATCAAGCTCCACCATGGCGGCCATTGATAAAATCGCAGTTGGCTAAACATAGTGACAATGGCTATGCTGGGTTACCATCCGTGCTGTACGGCCTGACCCGCCCCCACTTATCTTGACGGCAGCATTATGAAATTTGAACACTTAATCGAAATCAACGATCCGCTGAACCCGCTGATCGATCCCCTGAGCCACGAACAATTGTGGCGCGGCCTGGTGCTGCGCGCCGAATCGCCGAAACTGTTCGTGCCGCACCTGGACGCATGCCAGATCCTGGCGCGCGACGACAGCGGCTTCCAGCGCAGCCTGCGCTATGGCGAACTGGTGATTACCGACACGGTGCTGCTGGTGCCGCAAATCCAGGTGCGTTACGAAGTGGCGGCGCAGCAGGATATCAGCGCGTCCAGCCTGGTGATGACCATCGAAACGCCGACGCCGGGTAGCCTGTGGGTGCGCTTCCAGTACAACGACAGCCACGACGCGGCGACCGATGCGGCCAACGCCATGTATGACGAATTCCGCCGTTCGGCTTACCAGGAATCGGATATCGACACGATACGCGTGTTGCGCGACCTGGCCGAGCAAGGCCGGCTCGATGGCGGCTTGCTCAATTAAATTCGGGCGCTGCTGCCCCACAGGTGATCCGGCCGGAACACCAGCGCCGCCTGTTCGGCGCTCAGCACTTCGCGGATGCCGTGCAAATCGTTGCGCGTGTCGCGCCGCAGCGGCACGTCCAGCCGCGCGCCGCGCGGGCCGACCAGCGATTGCACATGCGGCGTCGTCGAATTGAGCCCCTTGCGCGTGACCACGCCGATTTCGCCATTGACCAGCTTGACGAAAGTACCGATCGGATAGATGCCCAGCTCGCGTATCAGCACCGACGCCAGTTGCGCATTCAGCGTTGAATTTGCTTCCAGCAAGATGTCGCGCAACGCCGCGTTCGGCAACAGCTGCTGGCGGTAATCGCGTGACGATACGCGTGCGCAATAACGGTCGGCCAGCATGATGATCTTGGCGGCGGTGCTGATTTCCAGCGAACGCAGGCCCAGCGGATAACCGCTGCCATCCTCATTTTCATGGTGTTGCAGCACGGCCGACAGCCATGCTGCATCGTGCACGCCGGCCCGGCGCAGCAAGTCGGCGCCCGCTTGCGGATGGGCGCGGAGGTAGGCCCAGTCGGCGTCCGGCAACGTTTCTTTTTCCTGTTCCAGCCGCTCATGCTGCTCCAGCATGCCGATATTCATCGTCAGCGCGGCCAGTACCATGCTGTTGATTTCAGTCTCGCTGTGTTTCAGCGCGCGCGCCACGACGATCGCCACCACCGCCGTATCGACGCCATGGCGCACCGGATAAGGCGCGGCAGCCTGGTTGTGCAAGATGCACGCCAGCGCCACGTCGCTATCGAGCTTGACGGCGTCCTGCACCAGTGTCGCCGCCTGCTCCAGTTGTTGCAGCGCATCCGGCTGTCCCTCCTGCAGCGCCGGCAGCGCGGCCGACAAGATGCCATGGGCCAGGTTCAGCAAGCGCAGCGCCGACGGCGCCTGCTGGTAAATGGTGGCGGCGACATCATCGCTGACGTCGGCGATAAAGCCCCGTTCCAGCAGCAGTTCAATCTGGTTTTGATTGGCAACCACGTGCCCCTGCCGCACCAGCAGGGCGCCATTTTCCCCGTGGACGTCCCAGGCCAGCGCCTGGCCGACCTGGAGTTCGTCCGCGTATATGCGTCGAATCTTCAAGGTATCTCCGTGTGCAAGCCCGGCACTCCCCCAGTGACAGGGCGGTTTGTGAGTCAGGCGTCAATATTTGTTGCTAATGATCAATTTTGCAGACGGAGATGATCCACCAAACCGCAGTCGCTGTCCATGACTGATTGTTGCCAAATTAGAATTTCTGCACTGCTCTTGTCTTGTCGCCAACAGTCAAGGCCCCGGCGTGCAATCGGCGCAGGCCACGTCGGCCGGGTCTTTCGCCAATGTGGCGGCCAGGTCGCGCAGCGCGGTGCGCACGCCTTCCTCGATGACCGGATGGTAAAACGGCATGTCCAGCATCGCCGCCACCGTCAATTTAGCCTGACAGGCCCACGATAGCAAATGCCCCAGGTGTTCGGCGCGCGGGCCGATCATTTCGGCGCCGAGGAAGCGGCCGGTGCCGAACTCGCCATACACCCGCAGCATGCCATGGTTTTGCAGCATCACCCGGCTGCGGCCCTGGTTTTCAAACGACACCGCGCCGATCGCAAAACGGCCCGCGTGGCTGATGCACAATGCCTTGTAGCTGGCGCCCAGCGTGGCGATTTGCGGCTCGCTGAAGGCAATCGCCAACGGCGTGCGGCGCAAGCCCGGCTGCACGTCCGGATAACGGGCCGCGTTGTCGCCGGCGATGCGGCCCTGGTCGGCCGCCTCCGGCAAGACCGGGCGTTCATTGTCGGCGTCGCCGGCGATGAAAATCGCACTCTTGCCGCACTGCATGGTGCGCTGGTCGTACAGCGGAATCCCATGCCGGTCCAGTTCGATCTGCGCCAGTTCCAGGCCCAGCTGGCGCACGTTCGGGCTGCGGCCGATGGCCGACAGCACATACTCGAAATGCTCGCTGCGCTCGACGCCGGCGGCGTCGCGGCTGGTCAGCCTGACACCGTCGCCCTCCCTGGCGATGGCCGCGACCTGGGTCTGGAAGCGGAGATCGACTTGCGCGCCCAATACCTTGGCGGCATCCTGCAACACCAGCGGATCGCTCAGTTGCGCGACGCTGGAACCACGCGCAAAGATCGCCACGCGCACACCCAGCCGGTGCAGCGCCTGCCCGAGTTCCAGGCCGATGACGCCGCTGCCGACCACCGCCACCGAGGCCGGCAAATCGGTCCAGTCGAAGACATCGTCGCTGCTAATCACCCGATCGCCGCCGGTTTTCCACTCTTCCGGCACGATTGCCGTCGATCCGGTCGCAATCACGATGCGCTCCGCCTCGATCACCGTATGCTGGCCGACTTGCAGCCGGCCCGGTCCGGTGAAGCGGGCGTAGCCGCGGATCTTGTCTTCGTCGGGAATGTTGTCGACGCCTTCCAGCACGAAACCGACAAAACGGTCGCGCTCGCTGCGCACGCGCGCCATCACGGCGCGGCCATCGATGCGGACCTGGCCGGCATGCACGCCGAAAGCCGGCGCCGCGGCCAGCGCATGGGCCGCTTCGGCGGCGGAAATCAGCAATTTGCTGGGCATGCAGCCGACCCGCGCGCACGTGGTGCCGTACGGGCCGCCTTCGATCATCACGGTGCGCTGCTTGTGCATCCGCGCCGCCCGGTATGCCGTCATGCCGGCGGTGCCGCCGCCGATCACGGCTACATCGACTTTCAGTGTTTTCATGCTGTTTTCCAGGGTGAGTTGTGCGGCAGAAAGATACGCGGGCTGCCGAATTTCACTCAATACTACTCTTTTGACGCAAATAAGGTTTTACCTGTTGGCAAATAATGCATTAGTATGACTAATCGTTCTTAAAAATTATAAGTACAGCTAATGGGTCAACTTGATTATCGCGCGCTGGCCGTGCTGGATGCGGTGGCCAGCCATGGCAGTTTTGAAAAAGCGGCATTGGCGCTGGGCATCACCCAATCGGCGGTATCGCAGCGCATCAAGGCGCTCGAAGACAGCAGCGGCCGCTTATTGATCGTGCGCGGCCAGCCAGCCGTGCCGACCGGGCTGGGCCAGCGCTTGATCGTGCATCATCGCAACGTCAAATTGATGGAAGCGGCGCTCGACATCGACCTCGGCAACAGCGTCAGCATGCCGGAAATCGCGATTGCGATCGACGCCGACAGCCTGGCGACGTGGTTTCCGCACAGCTTGCCGCCGTTGCTGGCGCCGCCGCGCTGCCAGCTCGACGTGCGCCTGGCCGACAGCGACGCGGCCTTAAAACTGGTGCGCGACGGCAGCGTGTTCGGCTGCATCGCGGCGCAGGCGGCAAGCGCGCACGATGCGGCGGCGGCCACCTCGGTGACGCCGCTGGGTCTGCTGCAATATAGCTGCGTGGCGACGCCGCTGTTTGCCGGCCACTGGTTCGGCGACGGTTTTTCAGCCGAGGCGGTGGCGCTGGCGCCGGCCGTGGTCAGCCAGCACGCCTTGCTGGCGCGCTTCCTCGATGAAACATTGGGGATGCGCCAGCCATTTCCGCATCACACCATCCCGGTCTCGGCCGCGCTACGGGAAGCCATCTTCGGCAATCTGGCCTATGGTTTGATGCCGCGCAAGCAGGTGGCCAGCGCGCTGTTGAACGACCAATTGATCGACCTGGCGCCGGGCCGTACGCTGGACGTGCCGCTCAGCTGGCATGCGTGGGCGCTCGATACGCCGTTCACCAAATTGTTGTCGGAACAGTTGGTCAACGCGGCCCGGCGTTATTTGCTGCAACCGTAAGACCCGTCAAATATCCAGCGGATCGACTTCCAGCGACCATTTGACGCGGGTTTTCATGCTGCGCAGCATCAGCAGCCATGCTTTCAAGAAGGCTTGCAAGGCCGGCCGCGAAGCCGATTCGATCAGCAATTGGGCGCGGTCGACGTTGTACACCCGCGTCATGCTCATCGGAATAGGATCGTTGATGGTGATCATCGGATGCGCCATGCAGTCCTTGGCCGCCTGCAAGAACTCGATCGCGGTCGCCAATTCCGGCGCCTCGGCGCGCAGCAGGGCCTGAAACAGATACGGCGGCAACGCGGCCTGGGCCCGTTCTTCCAGCAAGGCGCTGGCGAAGTGATCATAGTCATGATTGACGACCGCGTCGTACAGCGGATGGCGCGCATAACGGGTCTGGATCAGTACTTCGCTGACGCTGCCGCCCTCGGTTTGCGCGGCGCGGCCGGCCCGGCCCGCCACCTGCATCAATTGTGCGAATAAGCGCTCACTGGCGCGGTAATCCTGGGAAAACAAGGCCGTATCCGGATTCAGGATGCCGACCAGCGTCAGTTTTTTAAAATCATGACCCTTGGCCACCATTTGCGTGCCGATCAAGATATCGACTTCGCCGCGGTGCACGCTGTCGAACGCTTCTTGCGCGCTGCCCTTCTTGCGGGTCGAGTCGGCGTCGATGCGCAAGATGCGCGCCTCGGGAAATAATTGCTGCAAGCCTTCTTCGACGCGCTGCGTGCCGCGTCCCAGCGGTTGCAAATCGACGTTGCCGCAGGTCGGGCAATGGCGCGGAATCCGCAATTCCAGGCTGCAATGATGGCAGCGCAAGCGGTGTTCCGGCTTGTGCAACACCATGAACGAGGTGCAGCGCGTGCAATTGCTGATCCAGCCGCACGATTCGCAGCAAATCACCGGCGCGTAACCGCGCCGGTTCAAGAACAGCAGCGACTGTTCGCCGCGCTCCATGCGCAATTTCAAGGCCGCCACCAGGTGCGACGTCAAGCCGTCCTTCGGCTTGTCGCGCTCCATGTCGAGCAATTTTACGCGCGGCAAGACCGCGTTCTTGACGGCGCGCTCGCGCAATTCCAGCTTGCGGTAGCGTCCCGATTGCGCGTGGTGCCAGCTTTCCAGCGACGGCGTGGCCGAGCCGAGCACGATCGGAATGCCCAGTTGCCAGGCGCGCCACACGGCCAGGTCGCGCGCCGAATAGCGCAAGCCTTCCTGTTGCTTGTAGGAAGGATCGTGTTCTTCATCGATGATGATCAGTTTCAACTGCGGCAGCGAAGCGAGGATCGCCAGCCGGGTGCCGAGGATGATGCGGGCCTTGCCCTGGTGCGCGGCCAGCCAGTGCAGCATGCGCTCGCCTTCGGACAGGCTGCTGTGCAGCGTGGCCAGCATGACGCCGGGGAAGCGGCGCCGGATATTGCCTTCCAGCTGGGGCGTCAAATTGATTTCCGGCACCAGGATCAGGATTTGCGCGCCCTCGTTCCGCGCCAGCACCTGGGCGCAGGATTGCAGATACACTTCGGTCTTGCCGCTGCCGGTGACGCCGTACAGCAAGGTCGGCTTGAAGCCTGACGCGCCGCCGATGGCGTCGGCCGCCGCTTGCTGGGCGTCGTTGAGGCGCGGCATGTCGAACGGCGTGGCGTCGTGCCCGGCCTGGTGCTGGTCCAGTTTCTTGATGGCGCGGTCGAGCGCGACCGTGGTCAGCACGCGTACATTCTTCGGCAAGCCGGGCAAGGCCACTTCGCCCAGCGGCCGCTGGTAATAATCCGCGGCGAAACCGGCCAGCGCCAGCCATTCGGCCGACAGCGGCGCCAATTGGCTGCGCACCGCCAGCACATCCTTGAGCTTATCCACAGGCACGTCGCTACTGTCGGACACGCCGACGATCAAACCCATCACTTCGCGCCGCCCGAACGGCACCAGCGCCAATTGGCCGATCCGCGGCCGCTCGGATGCTTCGCCCATCCAGCGGTAATCGAACCAGGCGTTTAACGGGGTATCGAGCGCGATTTTCAGGATGCACTGCGCCATCTGAACTACCAATCTGCAAAAAATACGCGGAAAAACCGCTCGCGCTACGGGCTGTTGAACTATCCACAGAGACTGTGGATAACTTTGTGGACAAAGCGAATTGAATGAACAAATCGCGCACTACGGAAACTTGTGATAAGCACAAAGTGCTCGAAATTGCGAAAATAAACACCTTTAAAATCAACTACTTGAAAAACCCTCCCTAGGGAAGAACACCACACCGGTTTTCCCCGCGTTCTGTGCATAACTGAAGTATTTTGCGGCAGATTCTGCAAGAAAAGCGGCGCCTTTTCAAGCTGCCCGGCTCTTTCGATGAAGAAAACCCTGGCCGCCTGCTGTACGCCCCCGGCCGGGATGATTTTGTTGCAATGCAAACATCACGGCAGCGCCATGAGATTATCTAAAAATCATGCATTGCAACATAAACCTCGTGCATTACCTTAACAGCAAAGCTAAGTGCCGGTTAACAAAGTACTTTTCTTTTTTATCCACAGAATCTGTTGATAACTTTGTGGACAATGAACTTATAAGCTCGCCGGCACAAGGAATAACATTGCTTATTACAGAATCATTGAGAAAATCAATGGCAATTAATTCCTTCAAAATCAATAGCTTGCAACTTACTCCCAGGCCAGGAAATTTCACTGCCTCTTATTTCCGCAGCAAAAAAAATTGTGCATAAGTCGGTTTTCCCCGATGCGTGCAAAATGAAAAAAGGGCAGGTTTCACTGGGAAACATGCCCTTTTCGGCCTTGCCGGCCAGGATACCGCTCAGACCGCGCGCATTGCCCGGCTCAGGCTATGCACCGCTTCCACCATCGCCGCCACCGATTCCGGCGGGGTGAACTGGGAAATACCATGGCCCAGGTTGAATACATGGCCGTTGCCGGCCGCCGGTCTGCCGAACGTATTTAATACCTTGGCGACTTCGGCGCGGATTTGTTCCGGGCTGGCAAACAGGATCGCCGGGTCCAGGTTGCCTTGCAAGCCGACCTTGTGGCCGACCAGCTCGCGGGCGCGGGCCAGGTTGACGGTCCAGTCGAGGCCGACCGCATCGGCGCCGATGTCGGCGATTTGCTCGATCCACTGGCCGCCGCCCTTGGTGAACACGATGGCGGGAATCTTGACGCCATCCTTGTCGCGCTTCAATTGGGCCACCACTTGCTGCATATAGTTCAGCGAAAACTCTTGATAAGCGCCATCGGCCAACGCGCCGCCCCAGGAATCGAAAATCATCACGGCTTGCGCGCCGGCGTCGATTTGCGCATTCAAGTACTGCGCCACCGCCTTGGCATTGGTCGCCAGGATGTGGTGCATCAAGTCCGGACGGTTGTACAGCATCTTTTTAATGATGTGGAACTCTTTCGAGCCCTGGCCCTCCACCATGTAGCACGCCAGCGTCCATGGGCTGCCCGAAAAACCGATCAGCGGCACGCGGCCATTCAATGCCGTGCGGATTTGCGTGACGGCGTTGAACACATAGTCCAGCGAGTCCAGGTCCGGCGCGCGCAACGCCAGCACTTCTTGCTCGGTGCGCAGCGGGCGCTCGAATTTCGGACCTTCGCCATCGGCAAAATACAGGCCCAGGCCCATCGCGTCGGGTACCGTCAGGATGTCGGAAAACAGGATCGCCGCATCCAGCGGAAAGCGGTCCAGCGGTTGCAACGTCACTTCGGTGGCGTAATCGGGATTTTTCGCCAAGCCCAGGAAAGAGCCTGCCTTTTCGCGCGTGGCGCGGTATTCCGGCAGGTAACGTCCGGCTTGCCGCATCAGCCACACAGGGGTGTGGTCGGTCGGCTGGCGCAGCAGCGCGCGCAAGAAAGTGTCATTCTGAAGCGGAGCAAATTGTGGCATGGCAGGCAATCAGTAGCTTGGGAAACCTCTATTATCGCATTCAATGCCATCTTTTCCATTGTTTGATGCCACTGAGCAACACCGACAGCAAAGAAAGTTTGCCATTTAAGCAAGTTAAACACTTTCACTATGCCGTCCCTTCCTTTATGATGAACGGCTCTTGTCCGACACTTTCCCCTTTACGGAGCCAGCATGACATCAGCCTCATCCCGCACAACCGCCCCTTATGGCGTCTGGCCGTCGCCGATCAGCGCCGCCGTGGTCGCGGCCGGTTCTTCGCCGCTGACGCAAGTGGCGCTGGGCGGTCCGGATGGGAGCGATATTTTCTGGCTGGCCGGCCGCGCCAGCGAAGGCGGCCGCCATACCCTGCTGCGCCGGCGCGACGCCCAGGTCGCTGAATTGACGCCGGCGCCGCTGAATGTGCGCACCCGCGTGCATGAATACGGCGGCGGCGCGTATGTGGTCGATGGCGACACCGTCTATTTTTCGCATTTTGCCGATAACCTGATTTACGTGAAGGCCGGCGACGCCGAAGCGCGGCCGCTGAGCCGCCCGGGCACACAACGCCATGCCGATTTTATCGTCGACCAGCAGCGCCAGCGCCTGATCGGCGTGCGCGAGTTGCATCCAGCGGAAGGCCACGCCTTGCCCGACAACAGCCTGTGCGCGGTCAATTTCGACGGCAGCGAAACCGTGCTGGCCCAGGGCCACGATTTTTACGCGGCGCCGCGCCTGTCGCCGGATGGCCGTTCGCTGGCCTGGCTCAGCTGGGACCATCCGCGCATGCCGTGGCAAGGCACCGAACTGTGGCTGGCCGAGGTGCATGACGACGGCACGCTGAGCACGCCGCGCCTGATTGCCGGCGGCCTCCGCGAATCGATTTGTCAGCCGGAATGGTCGCCGCAAGGCTTGCTGCATTTTGTGTCGGACAGCAGCGGCTGGTGGAATCTGTACCGCTTGCATGGCGCCACTATCGAAGCGCTGTGTCCGGTGGCGGCCGAATTCGCCACGCCGCACTGGACGTTTGGCGGTTCGATGTATGGTTTCTTGCCGGAAGGCGACATCATCTGTACCTATCTGCAAAACGGCGTCAGTCACCTGGGCCGCTTGTCGCCCGGCGCGGCGCGGCTGGAAAGCATCGCCAATCCGTACCAGGAAATCCGCGAATTGCGGGTCGGCCCCGGTTTTGTCGCCTTGCTGGGCGGCAGCCCGACGATTGCGCCGGAATTGGCGCGCATCGATTTTGCCAATGGCGAACTGGAAGTGCTGAGCCAGTCGATCAGCCAGTTGCCCGAAGTGGCTTATCTGTCTGTACCGGAAAGCATCAGCTATCCAAGCAGCAATGGCCGCACGTCGCACGCCTTTTTTTATGCGCCGCACAATGCCGACCATCACGCACCGGCCGGCGACCAGCCGCCGGTCATCGTCATCGGCCATGGCGGCCCGACCAACATGGCCAGCAATACCCTGAAATTGGCGATCCAGTTCTGGACCAGCCGCGGCTTTGGCGTACTGGACGTCAACTATGGCGGCAGCAGCGGTTTCGGACGCGCATACCGCGATGCGCTGCAAGGCCAGTGGGGCATTGTCGATGTCGAGGATTGCATCGCCGGCGCCGCGTACCTGGCCGAACGGGGCCTGGCCGACAAGGAACGCCTGATCATCCGCGGCGGCAGCGCCGGCGGCATGACCACCTTGTGCGCGCTGACCTTCCATGACGTGTTCAAGGCCGGCGCCAGTTATTACGGCGTATCCGACTTGAAAGCACTGGACCAGGATACGCATAAATTCGAATCGCAATACACTGCCTACCTGATCGCGCCACAGCCGCAAGCCGAAGCGCTGTACCAGGCCCGTTCGCCGATCCACCATACCGGGCGCCTGAAACGGCCGATGATTTTCTTCCAGGGCCTGGACGATAAAGTGGTGCTGCCGCAGCAATCGGAAACCATGGTCGACGCATTAAAAGCGCGCGGCGTGCCGGTCGCCTATATTGCGCTGGAAGGCGAAGGCCATGGTTTCCGCAAGGGGGAAAACATCGTCCGCACGCTGGAAGCCGAGCTGTATTTTTACCTGCGGGTCTTCGGCCTGCATCGCGCCGGGCAAGCCGCCCCCGTGCATATCGATAACCTGGCTTGATACGACATGAACCCCCCGCAATTGCTTGAAGAATTCGATGCACTGGAACAGCATGAAAAAATGATCCTGGCGCTGCTGGCCATCGTCGGCGAACCGGTCGGAAAACATGCGGTCTTCGAGCATTTGCAGCGGGCCAATATCAATCAGCCGGACGGCAGGTATTTCAAGCTGCCGGTGGTGCTGGAAGTATTGCAACGGCTGGCCCGGCTGGAATTGATCAGCGAAGTCACCGGGCGCGGTTTCAGTTGCGGCTCGCGGCTGCGCTGGCCGGCGATGCGCGCCGCGCTCGACAGCCATGTGTTCCGCGACCTGGGCGAGGCGGTCGAAAGCATCAACCCGGTGCGCCGCAACTGGGATGGTTATGTCGAGCTGCGCAGCTACCGCCAGGGTGTGGCGCGCCTGCGTATCGCCTTGCTGCGCGGCGATGCGCCACAACAAGTGGTGCCGCTGCTGACGGCCTGCATGGCCTGCTACGAAGCGGCGCAATTGCATCCGCTGATCGACATCTTTGGCCGGCCATTCGAGCCGGACATGATCGCCCGCGTGCATCCGCTGCTGCAAGATGAAATCCTGGCCATCTTGCTGGGCAATAGCCAGTACGAACCGCCCAGCGCGCCGCAACTACGTGAATTTTGCCAGCAACATCTGCAGCGGCGCGTGGCCAGCGGCGATACCGTGGTGTCCAGCTTGCGGCTGACGCTGGCCGAGGATGCGATCCTGTGCGGCCGGCTGGACGATGCCAGCGGCTTGCTGCAAGGCGAGGATGGTGGGCTGGCGCACATGTTTGCCAGCGTCATCCAACTGCTGCGCGGCGAACAGATGGCGGCGCTGGCCGGTTTTGAAGCTGCGCTGAAACTGCTGCGGCGCGAGTCCGGCAAGCGCAAATTATGTTTCGCCGGCATCGGCGGCCATTTATATGTGCTGGCCTTGCTGCGCAGCACAGACGCCAAGCTGCTGAAACAGGCCGAGTCTTACCTGGAACTGGCCTTGCGCGCCCAGCAGAACCACGACAGCGTGGTCTACCAGCAATTGAGCATGCTGCGCCAGGTACGTGCCGGCACCATGCAGGCCAACATCATTCCGACTCGCAACTGGGAAACCCGGATGCAGCCGCAAATGTTCCAGGCCTTGCTGTATTACTGGCTGGCATTGCCGCAACTGGCCGACCACCAGGTCGCATTGCGCGACATGGTGCGGCAAGCCGATGCCGCCGGTTTTTATCTGATCGCGGCGCAAGCGGCCAACTTGCTGGGCCAGCTGGGCGACCTGGAACAGCAAAGTTATGCCGCCACGCACATGGCACGCTACGGCTTTGTCGACATGGCGCCGTGGTTCGAGCGCCAGGAAGCGTGGCAGCGCCAGCTCAGTGCGCTGATCAACCTGCAACAGCAAGCCCCCGCCGAAGCGGCCGGCAACAGTGCGCGGCTGGTGTGGATGATTGCCTTCGACCCGCGTCACGGCATCACCGAAATCGAGCCGCGCGAACAAAAACGCGATGCGCGCGGCGTGTGGAGCAAGGGCCGCGCGATGGGTTTGAAGCGCTTGCATGACGATGCGCCGGAAATCGATTTCCTGTCGCCGCAAGACGTGCGCGCGGCCGGCGCGATTGCGCCTCGGATGCAATATTATTCCTCGGCCGTGCGCTATGAAATCGAACCGGACAAGGCCATCGTCGCGCTGATCGGCCATCCGCTGGTGTTCTGGATGGATGCGCCGGAGAACCGGGTCGATTTGCTGCCGGCCGAACCGGAATTGCTGATCAAAAAGCATGGCGGCCAATTATGGCTCAGCCTGCAACCGGCGATCCCCGAGCATGATTGCAGCGTGGTCGTCACGAAAGAAACGCCGACCCGCTTGCGTGTCGTGCACATCCTCGACGAACACCGGCGCATCGCCGCCATCGTCGGCGCCAGCCTGGCCGTGCCGGTGCATGCGGAAAAACAAGTGCTGCAAGCGATCCGCGCGATTTCCTCGCTGGTGACGGTGCAATCGGATATCGGCGGCGGTCCCGACAATGCGGAACAGATCGCCGCCGATGCGCGGCTGCATATTCACTTGCTGCCTTACCAGCAAGGCTTGAAGATGCAAATCCTGGTGCGTCCGCTGCCCGGCGGCGGTGCCTATTACGCGCCGGGCAGCGGCGCCGAAAGCGTGTTTGCCGATCTCGACGGCCGGCCGGTGCAGGCGCGCCGCGACTTGAATGCGGAACGCGCAGCACAGCGCCAGATGACAGGCAGTTGCCGGGTATTGGAAGAAGCCGAGGAAGAGCATGGCGAATGGCTGCTGGGCCAGCCGTCGACGTCGCTGCAATTGCTGGTCGAACTACAAGAACTCGATCCGGAAAGCATCGTCATCGCATGGCCGGAGGGCGAATCCTTCCGCGTCAGCAAGCGCATCGACTCGCAACAGTTGAGCATGTCGATCAAGAGCGGCAAGGATTGGTTTGCCGCCAGCGGCGAATTGCAAGTCGATGAAAACAAGGTGCTCGACTTGCGCGCCTTGCTCGACTTGATGCAAAACAACAAAAGCCGGTTTGTCGCGCTGGGCGATAACCAGTTCCTCGCGCTCAGCGATGAATTGCACCGCCGCCTGTCGGCATTGGCGGCCTTCGGCGAGTCGACCGGCGACGGCGTGCGGGTCCATCCGCTGGCCGCGTTCGCACTGGAAGAACTGGCCAACGACGCCGGTGGTATCAAGGCCGACAAACTGTGGAAATCGCATCTGGCGCGGCTGCAGGAACTGGAAAATTTCGTGCCGCAATTGCCCAGCACCTTGCAAGCCGAGTTGCGCGATTATCAACTGGCCGGCTTCGCATGGCTGGCCCGGCTGGCGCACTGGGGCGTCGGCGCCTGCCTGGCCGACGACATGGGCCTGGGCAAGACCTTGCAGGCGCTGGCGCTGATATTGTCGCGCGCGCCAGACGGCCCGACGCTGGTAATCGCGCCGACTTCGGTCTGCATGAACTGGATCAGCGAAGCGGCGCGTTTTGCGCCGACCTTGAACGTCACACTGTTCGGCGCCGGCGACCGCGGCGATACGCTGGCCAAGGTGCAGCCGTTCGACCTGGTGGTGGCCAGCTACGGCTTGCTGCAACAGGAAGCGAAATTATTTGCCGACGTAAAATGGCACACCATCGTGCTCGATGAAGCCCAGGCGATCAAGAATGCGGCCACCAAGCGCTCGCAAGCGGTGATGGCGCTGCAAGGCGATTTCCGCATGGTGGCCAGCGGCACGCCGCTGGAAAATCACCTCGGCGAATTGTGGAATTTGTTCCGCTTCATCAATCCCGGTTTGCTCGGCAGCATGGACCAATTCAACCTGCGCTTTGCCGGCCCGATCGAGCGGGCCCAGGATAAACGCGCCGAAGCGGGCGCGCGGCTGCGGCTGAAACGTTTGATACAGCCGTTCATCTTGCGCAGGACCAAGACGCAAGTGCTGTCCGAATTGCCGCCACGTACTGAAATCGTGCTGGAAGTCGATTTGTCGCCGCAAGAAACGGCGCTGTACGAATCGCTGCGCCGCGAAGCGCTGGAAAAACTGGCGATGGTGGAAGGCCCGGCGTCGAAAAAAGCCATCCAGATCCTGGCGGAAATCATGAAGCTGCGCCGTGCCTGTTGCAATCCGCAATTGGTGGCACCGGAACTGGGCTTGGCCAGCAGCAAGCTCACGGCGTTTGCCGAGCTGTTGTCGGGCTTGCTGGAAAACCGCCACAAGGTGCTGGTATTCAGCCAGTTCGTCGATCATTTGACGCTGATCCGGCAACACCTGGACCAGCACGGCATCGCCTATCAATACCTGGATGGCGCGACGCCGATGCATGAACGCAAGGTACGGGTCGACGCCTTCCAGGCCGGCCACGGCGATGTATTCCTGATCAGCCTGAAAGCGGGCGGCATGGGCATCAATTTGACCGCCGCCGATTACGTGATCCACATGGACCCGTGGTGGAACCCGGCCGTCGAAGACCAGGCCTCGGACCGCGCCCACCGCATGGGGCAATTGCGGCCGGTGACGATTTACCGGCTGGTGGCGAAACACACCATCGAGGAAAGCATCGTCGACTTGCACCAGCATAAACGCGACCTGGCCGACAGCTTGCTGGAAGGCAGCGACGCGGCGGCGCGCATGTCGGCTGGCGACATGTTGGGCATGTTACAAGAAGGATTGAAAAAATGAGGGGACACGGCTGCCAATTTCGCCGCATCCATGTAATCATGCGTTTTTTTGATTTCCGGATCGCGCATCATGAGTGAAGAAAACGCCGTCAGCATCAAACTGCATGCCACCGTCCTGTGCGGCAAATCGTGGACCGCCTACGTCGGCACCTTTTGCATGGCGCTGATCTTCCTGTTCATGGTGCGCCTATCGTTCCGCTGGGGTGAAAAAGTTGCCGCCGTTTCATTGATCGTCGCGGCGCTGATCATCGGCTACCGCATCCTGAGCGCGCGCAGCTACCAGTTGTATTACGACGAAGTCGGGGTCTGGCTGGCGTCCGGTTTCCTACCGTGGAGCAAAGGCATCAGCGGCGTCAAATGGCGCGACATGGATGAGGCGACGTACCAGCCGTCGTTCTGGAGCTGGCTGTCGCGTTCCTACACGATACGGATCGGCCACCGCTATACCAAGACCAGCGAAATCACGCTGACCGGCATGGCCAACGGCAAGGCAGCGGTCGCGACATTGAATGCCCATCTGCAAGAAATGATACGCGATCACCGGGTCAACTAAAGCGCGAGGCTCCCTGCGCTCAGGCCGCCGCGTTCAATTCGGGGCCGATTAATGCTAATCTGTGTCCCCATAAAGCGGAGTCATCCCCAAAAACGATAAGACACACGTCCGCCTCGATGCGGTTTTTGCACCATTTCCAAGAGATAGTCCCAGATGATGAAAACCAAAATTGCGCTCGCCGCATGCTTGCTGGCCTTCACGATGGCGCCAGCCAGCGCCGCCAGGAAGCATCACCAACCCGCCAAAGCCTCCTCCAGCAGCAGTGCCAAAAATAGCGCCAAAAAGAAAGCCGCCCCTGCCGCGGCAGCCGCGCCGGCCGAGCGCAGCAAGGATAAGGCGATGGATGCCCTGAGCGGCCAGTTCCTGACCGCGCTGTGGCGTCTCGATCCGGAACGCGCCATTCCTGCCGGTAAATACGACGGCGCCGCCAACCTGACCATTCCCGACCAGGCTTACCGCCAG
Source organism: Janthinobacterium agaricidamnosum NBRC 102515 = DSM 9628 (assembly GCF_000723165.1). Taxonomy (NCBI): domain Bacteria; kingdom Pseudomonadati; phylum Pseudomonadota; class Betaproteobacteria; order Burkholderiales; family Oxalobacteraceae; genus Janthinobacterium; species Janthinobacterium agaricidamnosum. The sequence continues at coordinate 89,880 of NZ_HG322949.1, read as the reverse complement.
CAGCAACTGGCCTTCCTCGATGAATGGCAAGCTAAATTCGGCAAGATCGATGCCCGCCAACTGTCGGACAAACAACGCACCGACCTGGCCGTGCTGCTCAATAAATTGAATGCGGACCGCTGGTACCTGACCACCTTCCGCCAATTCGAATGGAATCCGGCCAGCTACAATATCGCCAGCGCCATCGATTACATCTTGAACACCGAATACGCGGCCCAGCCGCAACGCTTGCGCACCTTGCTCAAGCGTATCGCCAAGGTGCCGGAATATTACGCGGCGGCACGCGCCAACATCGTCAACCCGACCCGCGAACATACCCAGTTGGCAATTGCCCAGAGCAGCGGCGTGCTGACCGTGCTGGCCGACCTCGACAAGACGGCGCAGGCATCCATCCTCAGCCCGAGCGAAAAGAGTTTGTACTCGCTGCGCATCGCCGCCGCGCGCGACGCAGTGCAGGGTTATGCCGCCTGGCTGGGCGACCTCGACAAGAGCCTGGCGCAAAATGGCAATGCGCGCTCTTTCCGTATCGGCAAGGAATTGTATGAGCAGAAATTTGCCTACGATATCCAGGCCAGCGTCAGCGCCGAGCAGATGTACCAGAAAGCGCTGGTCGCGCGCGAGGCATTGCTGGCCCATATGGACAGCCTGTCCGACGAACTGTGGGCCAGGACCATGGGCGACGTGGCCAAGCCGGCCGACCGCAACACCAGGATCGGCATGGTGATCGACAAGCTGTCGAACAACCATGTGGCGCCGGCCGATTTCGTGTCGGAAATCCGGCGCCAGATTCCGCAATTGCAGGAATGGGTCACCAGCCATAACCTGATCAGCATGGACCCGAAAAAACCGCTGGTGGTGCGTGAAACCCCGGCCTACCAGCGCGGCGTGGCCGGCGCCAGCATCGAGGCGCCAGGCCCGTACCGTCCGCAAGACCGCACCTATTACAACGTCACCCCGCTCGATGGCGAAACGCCGGAACAGGCCGAAAGCAGCTTGCGCGAATACAACCACTGGATCTTGCAAATCCTGAATATCCACGAAGCGATCCCCGGCCATTACACGCAATTGATCTACGCCAACAAATCGCCATCGATCGTCAAATCCATCTTTGGCAATGGCGCCATGATCGAAGGCTGGGCCGTGTATGGCGAACGGATGATGCTGGAATCGGGCTATGGCGACAATGCGCCGGAAATGTGGCTGATGTATTCCAAGTGGAACTTACGCAGCGTCACCAATACCATTCTCGACTACAGCGTGCACGTGCTCGGCATGACGCAGGAGCAGGCCATGGACTTGCTGACCAAGCAAGCCTTCCAGACCCAGCGCGAAGCGGCCGAAAAATGGCGCCGCGTGCAATTGAGCTCGGTGCAACTGACCAGCTACTTCAGCGGCTACAGCGACATCATGGAATTGCGCGAACAGCGCAAGCAGGCGCTGGGCAGCAAGTTCGTGCTGAAGGACTTCCACGAACAATTCCTCAGCTACGGCAAAGCCCCGGTCAAGGTGATCAAGGAGTTGATGCAGGACCGCTAAGCGGCAAACCATCAGCGCCAGCTTATCCGCCGGCCGTATCGGTGAACTGGGTCGCCGTCAGCGTCGCGCCGCAGGCGGTCTTCATGCCGGCCACCGCCACGCCCTTGCCGTACAGGGTGGTGGTGGCGACGCCTTCGACGATGGGAAAGTTGCCCTTGCACTTGGGGCAAAAAGTCATGTGGCCGACATAGGCGATCGCCTTGCCGTGGCAAATGTCGGTGGCCGAGCCTTCCAGCACCTTGCCGCCATGCGAAGTGGGGTCGCCGATACGAATGATTTCACCAGCCATGATGAGCAGCCTCGGGGAGTTGGATAGCGCCATCTTACCCCAAGTTGCAAGGAACTTAATATTTAACGTCTCCTATCGTGACACATGCGATGCGCCATGAAAAAACCGCCGGCTCCACGATGGAGGGGCGGTTCTTTGTCTGAAGGCTTGCCGGCCGGTCAGGAAGGCTCTTCCGGCGCCTGGGTGGCGCGCACAAACATCGGCGCCACCAGCAAGCCCAGCTCGAACAGTATCCACATCGGGATCGCCAGCGAGAATTGGCTGACCACATCCGGAGGCGTGACGATGGCGGCGATGACGAAGGCGCCGACTACCACGTACGGGCGCAGCTCCTTCAGCTTGGCGATGGTGACCAGGCCCATGCGTACCAGGATCACCACCACCACCGGCACCTCGAAGGTGGCGCCGAAGGCCAGGCACATCGACATCACAAAATCGAGGTAGTTTTCAATATCGGGCGTGACCGCGATCGAACTGGGCGAAAAATTGGTGATGAAATGGAACACCCGCCCAAACACAAAGAAATAACAGAAGGCCACGCCGGCGATGAACAGCAGCGACGACGAAATCACCAGCGGTGCGATCAGCCGTTTTTCATGGGTGTACAGGCCGGGCGCGATAAACGCCCACAGCTGGTACAGCACCCACGGCAGCGACAGGATGAAGGCCAGCACCAGCGTCACTTTCATCGGCACCAGGAACGGCGAAATGACGCCGGTGGCGATCATTTTGGAACCGGCCGGCAAGGAAGCGAGCATCGGTTCGGCAATGAAGTCGTAGATCTGCGCCGGGCCCGGCCAGTAAAACAGGCAGGCGCCGACCACCAGGATACCGATCGATGCCTTGACCAGGCGGTCACGCAATTCGACCAGGTGCGAAATAAAGGTCTCTTCAACCGGGGATTTACTTGTCATTAGTAAAAAGAAACCTTGGATTGACGGGTGGGACGGAACTTGGCAACCCGCGCCGCACCCGAAATGACGTGCATCTTGCCGTTGTTACGCTGTTTATACCAGGCCGGAATGGCGGACGTGCGCCCCAATTTCTTGCGGCGGAATTCGCGCACCTTGCGGCTCTGGTCTTCCTGGGTCGCGATCGGCGCCATGATGGTTTCATCGCCGCGCCACGCGTTTTCAACTTGCGCGAGGTTGTCGGCGATCGAGTTCTCGACCCCGCTCTGGATCGAATGGGCCGCGTCCTGCACTTCTTTTTGCAGGTTCTTCAACTCTTCGAGTTCGATTTCGCGACTGACCTCGGATTTGACTTCATTCAGGTAGCGCTGCGCGCGGCCATACAGCGACCCGGCCATGCGTGCCACTTTCGGCAACTTTTCAGGGCCGATGACTATCAACGCAACCACGCCGATGATGGCGATTTTGGAAAGACCGAGATCGATCATAAAGTCTCAAAGACGGATGAGCGGCTGGGGCATGGCCCCGGCCACGGCATCAGAACTTGCTTTTCTCTTTCGCTTCAATATCGATAGTGCTCTTGTCGGCCACTTGCGACGGCGGCACGTTCTGGGCCGGCTTGTCTTCCTCGCCCTTGACGCCATCCTTGAAGCCCTTGACGGCCTTGCCGATGTCGCTGCCCATATTGCCCAGCTTCTTGGTGCCGAATACCAGCATCACAATTACCAGCACGATCAGCCAGTGCCAAATACTCAATGAACCCATGATGTTCTCCTTGTCGGGCGAATTTGCCCACAATTGCTTAAAACCAATGTCAACAGTATACGCGATGCACGACCGTCATGCCGAGATCGTTGCTTAAGCCTGCTTTAACGCTGACCAGACCACGGCTTTGGACCACCAATCAGGTGCAAGTGCAGATGGTACACCTCTTGTCCGCCATCCGGTCCACTATTGATCAGCGTCTTGTAACCGCCGCTCGCCACGCCATCGGCATCATGGCTGACGGCGCAACCGAATTCGACCGCCAGCCTGGCCGCCAGGCGCAGCATCTTGCCCAGCACCAGCACGTGGCTGTCGTCGCAATCGGACAAGGTCGCCACATGGTTTTTCGGAATGATCAGCACATGGACCGGCGCCGCCGGATTGATATCCTTGAACGCCAACAAGTCTTCATCTTCATAGACTATGCTGGAGGGAATTTGTTTTGCCGCAATTTTGCAAAAAATACAGTTTTCCACGCACACTTCCTTCATTGTAAGGGCACCTGAAAAACGTTCAGGCAATGCAGCACCGCCATGGACGTTTTATCAGGCGCCGGCAAGATCATCTTTGCGCGACGCTTTTTCTTCGATACCGGAGATGCCTTCGCGGCGCGCCAGTTCGTCCAGCACTTGCTGCGGCGTCAAATCGAACTGGGCCAGCATCACCATGCTATGGAACCACAGGTCGGCACATTCGTACAAGACCTTGGAACTATCGTGGTCGCGCCGCGCATCCTTGGCCGCCATCACGGTCTCGGTGGCTTCTTCGCCGATCTTCTTCAAGATCGCATCGTCGCCCTTGGCGAACAGCCGCGCCACATACGAGGTGGCCGGGTCGCCGCCATTGGCCGGCTTGCGCGATTCGATCACCGCGGCCAGGCGTTTCAGGGTTTCGCTCATTTCGGCTGGTCCGCGTCAGGGTAAATGGCGGCCGGGTCGCGCAGCACCGGTTCGGCGACTTGCCATTCGCCGTGTTTTTCGTCGCCTTCGAACTTCTGGAAAAAGCATGAGTGGCGGCCGGTATGGCAGGCGATGCCGCCGGTTTGCTCGATTTTCAGCAGCACCACGTCTTCGTCGCAATCGAGGCGGATTTCCAGCACTTTCTGGATATGGCCGGATTCCTCGCCCTTGTGCCACAGTTTCTTGCGCGAACGGCTCCAATACACCGCTTCGCCCAGCTCGACCGTGCGCGCCAGCGCGTCGCGGTTCATCCACGCGAACATCAGCACATCGTTGCTGCCTGCTTCCTGGGCGATCACCGGCACCAGGCCGTGTTCATCCCATTTGACCTTCTTGAGCCATTTTGCATTACTGGCCACTACAGTTCCATTCGACATTTGCATTTCTATTCCTGTACTGATCAAACTTACACCAGGCGCATCGGGATGCCCTGTTGCGCCATGAAACGCTTGGCTTCCTGCACCGTATGCTGGCCATAGTGGAAGATACTGGCGGCCAACACCGCGTCCGCCTTGCCTATCTTGATCCCATCGGCCAAGTCTTGCAAGCCGCCGACCCCGCCCGAGGCGATCACCGGGATGCCGACCGCGTCGGACACGCCGCGCGTCAAGCCCAGGTCGAAGCCGGACTTGGTGCCGTCGCGGTCCATGCTGGTCAGCAAGATCTCGCCGGCGCCCAGCGTTTCCATCTTTTTCGCCCATTCAAACGCGTCCAGCCCGGTGGCGTTGCGGCCGCCGTGGGTGAACACTTCCCATTTGCCGGGCGAGACTTGCTTGGCGTCGATCGCGACGACGATGCATTGCGAACCGTGCTTTTGCGACGCTTCGTACACCAGTTGCGGATTGGTCACCGCCGAGGTGTTGATGCTGACCTTGTCGGCGCCGGCATTCAATAAACGGCGCACGTCTTCGACCACCCGCACGCCGCCGCCGACCGTCAGCGGGATGAATACTTGCGAGGCGACCGCTTCGATGATGTCGAAGATCAGGCCGCGGTTGTCGCTCGATGCGGTGATGTCGAGGAAGGTCAGCTCGTCGGCGCCTTGCTCGTCATAGCGGCGGGCGATCTCGACCGGATCGCCGGCGTCGCGCAACTCGGTGAAATTGACGCCTTTGACGACGCGGCCATTGGTCACGTCGAGGCAGGGAATAATTCGTTTAGCAAGCATGTGATTACCAATATAGAGCCGGGACGCGGCTGTGCCGGCGCCCCGGAAAACCATGCCGGGCGGCTGTTATTCGGCGGCGTCGGTCAATTCATCGGCGCGCAGTTGCGCCGCGCCCAGGTCGATCGTGCCTTCGTAGATCGAACGGCCGCAGATGACGCCTTCGATGCCTTCGGCTTGCACCGCGCACAACGCTTCCACGTCGCCCAGGTTATGCAGGCCGCCGGACGCGATGATCGGTATGCGCACCGCTTGCGCCAGCTTGACGGTGGCGTCGATATTGATGCCGCCCATCATGCCGTCGCGGCCGATGTCGGTGTAGACAATCGATTCCACGCCGTAAGCTTCGAATTTCTTGGCCAGGTCGATCACTTCATGGCCCGACATCTTGCTCCAGCCATCAGTGGCGACCTTGCCATCCTTGGCGTCCAGGCCGACGATGATGTGGCCGGGGAAGGCGCCGCAGGCGTCGTGCAGGAAACCCGGGCTTTTGACGGCCGCGGTGCCGATGATGATGTAGCTGATGCCGTCGTCCAGGTAGCGCTCGATGGTGTCGAGGTCGCGGATGCCGCCGCCCAGTTGCACCGGGATTTCATCGATATCGTTTTCCAGCGCAAAATCCTGCACCGCTTTCAAGATCGATTTGACGGCGCCTTCATTTTTCGGCTTGCCGGCGAACGCGCCGTTCAAATCGACCAGGTGCAAACGCCGCGCGCCTTGCATCAGCCAATGGCGCGCCATGTCGGCAGGGTCTTCGGAAAATACGGTGGCGAGTTCCATATCGCCTTGTTTCAGGCGTACGCAGTGACCGTCTTTCAGGTCGATGGCAGGAATAAGCAGCATGGTCAGGTTTTAATCAAAGTAGGTGAAAAGCGGATGGTGTGTTTTGGCAAACTCAAGGTTGCCAGTGGACGAAATTCTTGTACAACTGCAAACCGGCGGCGGCACTTTTTTCCGGGTGGAACTGGGTCGCGAAAATATTGTCGCGCGCCACCGCGCAACTGAACGGCGCGCCGTACACGGTTTGTCCGACCGTGTGGGCGGCAATCTCCGGCTGGGCAAAATAACTGTGCACAAAGTAAAAATAAGCGTCGTCGGCGATGCCATCCCACAATGCATGTGACGCCGTTTGTTTCACTTGGTTCCAGCCCATTTGCGGCACCTTGAAACGCGAACCGTCGTCTTGCAACTGGCCGTCGAGCTGGAAACGCACGACTTTGCCTGGAAGCAAGCCCAAGCCGGCCGCATTGCCCTCTTCGCTGCCATCGAACAGCATCTGTTCGCCGATGCACACGCCCAGCATCGGCTTGCTGGCGGCGGCGTGCAGCAGCGCATCGAGCACGCCGGAGTCGCGCAGGCTGGCCATGCAGTCCGGCATCGCGCCCTGGCCCGGCAAGACGATGCGGTCGGCGCTGGCGATATCTTCGACAGTGCCCGAAATCAAGACATTGGCTTCCGGCGCCACCGCGCGCAACGCTTGCGCGACCGAGCGCAAATTGCCCATGCCATAGTCAACCACAACAATTTTATTCATCGCTAGTGTGTTTCTCTTCTCAGTCTATGCGGGGAGCTTACAGCGTGCCCTTGGTCGATGGAATCGTGCCGGCGGCGCGCTCGTCGAGTTCGGCGGCCATGCGCAGCGCGCGGCCAAAGGCCTTGAACACGGTTTCGCATTGATGGTGGGCATTGGTGCCACGCAAATTGTCGATATGCAGCGTCACCAGCGCATGGTTGACGAAACCGCGGAAGAATTCCAGCGTCAGGTCGACGTCGAAGCCGGCGATCATCGCACGGGTGAACGGAATATGGTATTCGATGCCTGGCCGGCCCGAAAAATCCAGCACCACGCGCGACAGCGCCTCGTCCAGCGGCACGTAGGCGTGGCCGTAGCGGCGGATGCCCTTCTTGTCGCCGATGGCCTTGGCCACCGCCATGCCCAAGGTGATGCCGACATCTTCCACCGTATGGTGGTTATCGATATGCACGTCGCCGGTCGCTTCGATGTCGAGATCGATCAAGCCGTGGCGGGCGATCTGGTCCAGCATGTGGTCGAGGAAAGGCACGCCGGTGTTCAGCTTTTGCAAGCCGGTGCCGTCGAGGTTGATCGAGACGCGAACGTGGGTCTCGTTGGTATTGCGCGTGATTTCTGCGGTGCGGTTCATGGAGAGGCTCTGGCGGTAGGCTGATGGACTAGTCGAGCGATGCCTTCAAGGCATCGAAAAATACGGAATTTTCTTCCGGGGTACTGACGGTGATGCGCAGACAGTTGGTCAGCACGGTATGCATTTTACTCATATTTTTGATTAAAACCTTGCTGGCCACTAGTTTTCCATATACATCGTCGGAATTTGGCACACGGATCAAGAGAAAATTCGCTGCCGATGGAAACACTTGCACGTCCGGCAAGCTGGCCAGCCGCTCCGCCAGTTCGCCACGGGCCTGGTTGATCGCATCCGCCTGCGCATTCAGCACGTCGACATGCGCCAAAGCGAACTCGGCAGCGACCTGGGTCAGCACATTGACATTGTACGGCGGCCGCACCTTGTCGAACTGTTCCAGCAAGGCCGGTGCGGCCGACATGTAACCGAGGCGGATGCCGGCCAGGCCCAGCTTCGACACCGTGCGCATGACGATCAGGTTGTCGAATTCCGGCAGGCGCGACATGAAACTTTGCTGCGCGAACGGTTCATACGCTTCATCGACCACGGCCAGGCCGGTATCGCCCAGCGCGCGAATGATGCGTTCGATATCCTCGGCCGCGTACAGGTTGCCGGTCGGATTATTCGGATAAGCCAGGAATACCAGCGCCGGTTTATGCTGCTCGATGGCCGCCAGCATGGCGTCCATGTCCAGCGTGAAGTCATCCTGCAGCGGCACGCCGACGAAGTCCATGCCGGCCAATTGCGCCGAACGGGGATACATGACGAAGGCCGGCACCGGCGCCAGCACCACCGCGCGGCGGTCCTGGTGCGCGCAGGCCATCGCCAGGATCGAAATCAATTCATCCGAACCATTGCCCAGTATCACGTCGTAACCGGCCGGCACGCCCAGCGTGGCGCAAATCTTCGCTTTCAAGGTCGCGTAGGACGCCACCGGATAACGGTTCAGCACCGCCTCGGCCAGCTGCCGGCCCAGTTCTTCGCGCAAATGCGGCGGCAGCGGATACGGGTTTTCCATCGAATCGAGCTTGATGTAACCGCTGGCGTCCGCCACGTGATACACGCCGATGGCGCGCACGTCGGCCCGTACGGTATGGCTGATGAGATGATCGATGCAAGACATGCTGGTGAACGCTCCTAAAGTGGGACTGCCGCCGGTTTGGTTTTTTTGCCGGTTTTCCTGGCGCTGGTTTTCGTGGCTGTGGTTGTGACTTTAGCCGCAGCCTTGGCCGTGCCGCCGCGTTTGGCCGGCGCCCGCTTGCGCGGCGGTGTCGCCTCGGCCACCGCTTCCGCTACGTCCGGCTGGACCGCCTCGGCCAGTTCCACCCCGGCCAGCCGCTGCTGGATGATCGCGCAATAATCGGGATTCAATTCAAAGCCGACGAATTGCCGGCCGCAGCGCTTGGCGGCGATCGCGGTGGTGCCGCTGCCCATGAACAGGTCGAGCACCACGCCGCCCGGCGGGCACGACGCCTTCAGCATGCGTTCGATGATTTCCAGCGGCTTCTGGGTCGGATGGTCGGCCCGTTCCGGATGCTCCTTGTGCAGGCGCGACACGCTCCACAAATCCTTCGGGTTGTAGCCGACTTCCAGCCATTTGGCGCCGATAAAAATCGAGCGCGAACGGGCCTTCTTGGTGGCCGCGTCGTAGGCGATGCGCACCGCGTCGAGGTCGAAATAATAATCCTTGCGGCGCACGAAAAAACCGATCGTATCGTGCACCGATGAAAAGCTGCGCACGCTGCCGCCCATCGACGGCACCCGGCGGTCCCAGATGATTTCATTCATCATCGTCATGCGCCGTTTCAGCATGACGAAAATTTCCGGCGAAAAGCGCCAGGTCAGGAAAATATACAGGCTGCCGTTCGGCTTCAGCTTCGGCAGAGCCGCGTCGATCCACTGTTCGGTCCAGCGCAGGTATTCGTCGACCGTTTGCTGGTCCGAGGCGTTGCCGTAATCCTTGCCCAGGTTGTATGGCGGGTCGGTCAAGATCAGGTCGATGGATGCATCCGGGATGCGTGCCAGGCCGGCCAGCGCATCTTCGCAAAAGACCTGGTTGACCCACTCTGTCATGACTGCGGCTTCAAACGCAGCTCGGCGCTGCGCGCATGCGCCTGCAAGCCTTCGCCGTAGGCCAGCGTGGCCGCGACCCGGCCCAGCGTTTGCGCGCCCGCTTCGCTGACGTGGATGATCGACGAGCGTTTCTGGAAGTCGTACACGCCCAGCGGCGACGAAAAACGCGCGGTGCGCGAAGTCGGCAATACGTGGTTCGGGCCGCAGCAGTAATCGCCCAGCGACTCGGACGAAAAACGCCCCAGGAACATGGCACCGGCATGGCGGATGCGGTCGGCCCACTGCTGCGGCTGCTCAGCCGAGATTTCCAGGTGCTCCGCCGCGATGTCGTTGGCGATCCGGCACGCCTCTTCCATGTCGCGCACCTTGACCAGCGCGCCGCGCTCGCTCAGCGAGGTGCGGATGGTGTCCTGGCGTGGCATCGCCGGCAGCAGCTTTTCAATGCTGGCCTCGACCCTGGCGATGTAAGCGGCGTCCGGGCACAGCAGGATCGCCTGCGCCAGTTCGTCGTGCTCGGCTTGCGAAAACAAGTCCATCGCGACCCAGTCCGGGTCGGTGCTGCCGTCGCAAATGATCAGGATTTCGGACGGGCCGGCGATCATGTCGATGCCGACGATGCCGAATACGCGCCGCTTGGCCGCCGCCACATAGGCGTTGCCGGGGCCGACGATCTTGTCGACCGGCGCGATGGTGGCCGTGCCGTGCGCCAGCGCGCCGACCGCCTGCGCGCCGCCGATGGTGATCACGCGGGTGACGCCGGCGATCGCCGCCGCCGCCAGCACCATCTGGTTTTTAATCCCGTCCGGGGTCGGCACCACCATGATGATTTCCGCCACCCCGGCCACCTTGGCCGGGATCGCGTTCATCAGCACCGACGATGGATACGCCGCCTTGCCGCCCGGGACGTAGATGCCGACCCGGTCCAGCGGGGTGATCTTCTGGCCCAGCACCGTGCCGTCCGGCTCGGTGTAAGTAAAACCGCCCAGTTCCTGCTTCTGGCGCTCGTGGAACACGCGGATACGCTGCGCGGCGGTTTGCAGCGCCTCGCGCTGGGCGGCCGGCAGGCTGTCAAGCGCGGCTTGCAGCTCGGCTTGTGAAATGTCGAAGTCGGCCATGCCGCTGGCGCCGCCGTTCGGGATGCGGTCGAAGCGGTTGGTGTATTCCAGCACGGCGCTGTCGCCGCGCGCCTTGACGTCGGCCAGGATCGCGGCCACCGACTTTTCGATCGCGTCGTCGGTGCCGGCGTCGAACGCCAGCAGCGCCGTCAGCGATGGTTGAAAGTCGGCGTGGGTGGAATCGAGTTTGCGTATCGGTAGCGGCATGGTAACCATTCGGGTGTTATTTTTTGGAGGCGCGTTCGAACGCTTCGATGATCGGTTGCAGCCGTTCACGCTTGAGTTTCAGCGCAGCCTGGTTGACCACCAGGCGCGATGAAATATCCATGATGTGTTCGACTTCGACCAGGTTGTTGGCGCGCAACGTGCTGCCGGTGCTGACCAGGTCGACGATGGCGTCCGACAGGCCGACCAGCGGCGCCAGTTCCATCGAGCCGTACAGCTTGATCAGGTCGACGTGCACGCCCTTGGCGGCGAAATGCTCGCGCGCGGTTTGCACGAACTTGGTCGCCACGCGCAGGCGCGCGCCTTGGCGCACCGCCGTTTCATAGTCGAAACCGGCTTGCACCGCGACCGACATGCGGCACGCCGCGATGTTCAGGTCGATCGGCTGGTACAAGCCTTCGCCGCCATGCTCCAGCAAGACATCCTTGCCGGCCACGCCGAAATCGGCCGCGCCATGCTGCACATAGGTCGGCACGTCGGTGGCGCGCACGATGATGACGCGCACGTTCGGGTCGTTGGTCGCCAGGATCAGCTTGCGCGAGGTTTCCGGGTTTTCGGTGACGGTGATGCCGGCCGCTTCCAGCAGCGGCAGCGTATCGTCGAAAATGCGGCCCTTGGACAGCGCCAGTATCAGCTGGCTATTATCGGACACGGCTGTAAAATTGCTCATGGTCGGCTTTCCTTACTTGACGCGCACGATATTGGCGCCCACCGCCGACAGCTTCACTTCCATCCGGTCGTAACCGCGGTCGAGGTGATAGATGCGGTCGATCAGGGTTTCGCCGTCGGCCGCCAGCGCCGCGATCACCAGCGACGCCGAGGCGCGCAAGTCGGTCGCCATCACGGGCGCGCCGCGCAATTGCTTGACGCCGGCGATGCTGGCGGTATTGCCGTCGATGCTGATGTCCGCGCCGAGGCGGTTCATCTCTTGCACGTGCATGAAACGGTTCTCGAAGATGGTTTCCGTGACCCGGCTGGCGCCGTTGGCGATCGTGTTGACGGCCATGAATTGCGCCTGCATGTCGGTCGGGAAGCCCGGATATTCGGTGGTGCGGAAGCTGACCGGGTTGGGACGGGCCGACATTTCGGCGCGGATCCAGTCGGCGCCGAAGGTCATCGTCAAGCCCATCGCGCGCAATTTGTCGAGCGCCGCGTCGAGGATGTCGATACGGGTGTTCTTCAGCGTGATGTCGCCGCCGGTGGCCGCCACGGCGCACAGGAAGGTGCCGGTTTCAATGCGGTCGGCGATCACCGCGTGCGACGCGCCATGCAGCTCGGGCACGCCCTGGATCACCAGGCGGCCGGTGCCGATGCCTTCGATTTTCGCGCCCATCGCCACCAGCAGGTTGGCCAGGTCGGTCACTTCCGGTTCGCAGGCGGCGTTTTCGAGAATGGTTTCGCCTTCGGCCAGCGTCGCCGCCATCAGCAGGTTTTCGGTACCGGTGACGGTGATCATGTCGGTGACGATGCGCGCGCCCTTCAGCTTAGCGCACTTGGCGTAGATGTAGCCGGCTTCGATGCGGATTTCCGCGCCCAGCGCGGTCAGGCCCTTGATGTGCTGGTCGACCGGACGCGAACCGATCGCGCAGCCGCCCGGCAGCGATACCTTCGCTTCGCCGAAGCGCGCCAGCATCGGACCGAGCACCAGGATCGAGGCGCGCATGGTTTTCACCAGTTCATACGGCGCTTCCAGCTTGTCGATGGCGGCACCGTTCAACACCACGCGGTCGCCGTCCTGGCTGACTTTCAGGCCGGTCTGGCCCAGCAGCTTGAGCATGGTCGCGACGTCGTGCAAATGCGGCACGTTCGACAGGTGCAGGTCGCCCGAGGTCAGCAGGCCGGCACACAGGATCGGCAGGGCGGCGTTCTTGGCGCCCGAGATGGCGATGTCGCCGGACAGGCGGTTGCCGCCTTGAATGAGGAGCTTATCCATGCCGTCTTATCCTTCGAATTCTTCAGGGGTCAGGGTTTTCATCGACAGCGCGTGGATTTCTTCGCGCATGCGGTCGCCCAGCGCCGCGTAGACGATCTGGTGGCGCTGGATCAGGCGTTTGCCGACGAATTCAGGCGAAACGATCAGGGCTTCGAAATGCTGGCCGTCGCCTTGCACCTGCAAGTGGGTGCATGTCAGGCCGGCGGACAGGTAGCCGTGTATCAATTCTGGTGTGGTAGCCACGATTTTTCCTTGGTACGTAAGTGTATGGGTAAATGAGCTGAATGTGTGGTATCGCTGGCGTCTTAGTGGCGCAATCTGTAACCGCTCTTCAGCAGGCGGATCGCCAGCAGCGACAGCACCACCAGGAAGCCGGCCACGATGCACAGGCTGAGCAGCGGATCGACGTCGGACTTGCCGAAAAAGCCGTAGCGGAAGCCGTCGATCATATAAAAGAACGGGTTCAGGTGCGACACCGATTGCCAGAAGTCCGGCAGCGAGTGGATCGAATAAAACACGCCCGACAAAAAGGTCGCCGGCATGATCAGGAAGTTCTGGAACGCCGCCAGCTGGTCGAATTTCTCCGCCCAGATGCCGGCGATCAAGCCCATGGTGCCCAGCATCGCCGCGCCCAGCAGCGCGAACACGATGATCCACAACGGCGCGACGAACGACAGCTTGACGAACCAGACGGTGAAGATGAAGACGCCGAAGCCGACCGCCAAGCCGCGCACCACCGACGCCAGCACGTAGGCCGAGAAAATTTCCCAGTGCGACAACGGCGTCAGCAGCACGAACACCAGGTTGCCGGTGATCTTCGATTGAATCAGCGACGACGACGAGTTGGCGAAGGCGTTTTGCAGCACGCTCATCATCACCAGGCCGGGAATCAGGAAGGCGGTATAGCTGACGCCGGGATGCACTTCGACCCGGCCGTCCAGCACATGGCCGAACACCAGCAGGTACAGCATCGAGGTCAGGACCGGCGCGGCGACGGTCTGGGTCGCCACTTTCCAGAAACGCAGGGTTTCTTTATAGACCAGTGTGCGGAATCCGGAGGAAATCATAAGGTGCCCTTATCCATGATCTGCAAGAAGATATCTTCCAGATCGGCTTGTTGCAATTGCATTTCGTCGATCACGGCGCCCGCTTCGCGCAGGCGCGCCAGGATTTTTTCGACTTCGCTGTATTCGTTGACGCGCAGGCTGAACTTGTGCAGCGGCTGCGACTCGTCGGCATGCGTCACCAGGTGCCGCAAATCGTCCGGCAAGCGGCCGTTCTTGATATGCACCACCAGTTGCGAACCCGAGATGCGGCGGATCAGCGCCGACATCGTATCGAGCGCCACCACCTTGCCGGTTTTCAGCATCGCGACGCGCTGGCACATCGCTTGCGCCTCTTCCAGGTAATGGGTGGTCAGCACGACGGTATGGCCGCCTTCGCGGTTCAGGCGCGAAATGAATTTCCACAAGGTTTGACGCAGCTCAACGTCAACGCCGGCGGTCGGTTCATCCAGCACGATCACCGGCGGCTTGTGCACCAGCGCCTGCGCCACCAGCACGCGGCGCTTCATGCCGCCCGACAAAGCGCGCATATTGGTGTCGGCCTTGTTGGTCAGGTCGAGGTTTTCCATGACCTCGTCGATCCACTTGTCGTTATTCGGCAGGCCGAAATAACCGGATTGCAGGCGCAGCGTTTCGCGCACCGTGAAGAACGGGTCGAACACCAGTTCCTGCGGCACCACGCCAACGCTGCGGCGGGCATTGCGGAAATCCTTGACCACATCGTGGCCGTGGATGCGCACCGTGCCCGAATCGGGCCGGATCAAGCCGGCGATGATGGAAATCAAGGTGGTTTTGCCCGCGCCGTTGGGGCCGAGCAAGCCGAAAAACTCGCCCTCTTCGATGGACAACGACACGCCGCCCAGCGCCTTGAGCGATTTATAGCTCTTTTCGACATTCGTTATTTGGATTGCATTCATGCTTGCTTATCTGTGTGTGAGGGCAAAACGCCCGGCGTGCAAGGCGCGGCCGCAAAAAGCGGCTGGTGCGCAACAGTCAATTATATTGGAATATTGGAACTTCGACCGGCGACGGGCGGCCTGAAGGCTGGCCAGCTGTCGCGGTTACAACGCGGAGTGGGATAGGATCAATGGTGATGCGGGTCGGTCTTGGCGCTGGCATTGGCGCACACATCGGCGGCGGGCGAGCCCGCCACCAGCGAACAGACGCCATACAGCTTGGTCAGGTTTTGCAGATTGGTCGGCAAGTTCTTGACATCCAGCACCACGCCGGCTTCTTGCGCGGCACGTTGCCATGTCAGCATCACCGACACGGCGGCCGAATCGACCGCCTGCACATTGCGCAAGTCAAACACGGTTTGACCCGCCTTGATCGCGTCCAGACCCTGTTCCAACGCCGCCTTGGCGTTGGTCACGGTCAGCGACGTCAGGGATTGCAAGCTGTCGAGAGAGTCTGGCATGGTCGTCTACCGGATTATTTGGCTGGGGCTTTGGCTGGCTTGCTGGCCAGGGCCTTGTTTTTCGCGGCCAGTGTCTTGATCAGGCCATCGATACCGTTCTTGCTGATTTCGCTGGCAAAGCTGCCTTTATAGGTTTCCACCAGCCACGCGCCGAGCACGTTGATATCGTAGATTTTCCAGCCGGTAGGCGACTTGGCGACGCGGTAGTTCAATGGCACCGGTTCGCCGCGCGCCATGTTCACTTGCGAACGCACTTCCACTTCGGTGTCGCTCGGGTCGGCGCGCAAGGGCTTGAATTCCACGGTTTCGTTCTTGATTTGCGACAGCGCGCCCGAATACGTGAAGATCAGCAAGGTGCGGAATTCACTCGACAATTGCTTTTGCTGGTCAGGCGTGGCGTCGCGCCAGTAGCGGCCGGCGGCCAGCGAGGTCATGCGCTGGAAATCGACGTACGGCAAGATCTTGGTTTCGACCAGGTCGATCACGCGTTGCTGGTCGCCGGCCTGGATGCCCTTGTCGGCCTTGGCGGTGTCGATCACATCCTGGCTGATGCGCTTGACCAGCGCGTCCGGTGCTTCCGTGGCTGGAGCGGCGGCATGGGCGCCAAAGGCGATGGTCGCGCTGGCCAGTACGATCAGTTGTTTGAACAGTTTCATGATGGTTTTACCTTATATGGTGGTCGGGCGTATCACAGGCTGGCGTTGGCTTCAGCTTCCGTGCCCTTGGTTAACTCTTCAGGCGCCTTGGCGGATGACACATCGCTTTCCGCGGCGACAGCGCTGGTCAGCGCCATATCTGCGGGCGCCGGCGGCTGTTTCAAGTCTTGCGGCTGGTCCAGCTGGCTATTGTCGTTCTTCACGGGTTTGCCCGGACGGCTCGATTCGCCGTCGAAAATCTTGTTCTGGCGCTGCTGCAGGAAACCGTCGCGGATGAATTCATAGCGATCCAGCGCCGCTTCTTCCAGCAAATTCGACGCATCGAGGATGTAGGCGCGCTTGTCGACGATGCGCGTGGCGGTGCCGATATTGCGCAGGTACACAGGCTCTTTATAGCGCCATGGATCGCCGACGATATCGAGCGGCAAGGCAGCCGTGTCGCGCAAGGTCGATGGACCCAGCAGCGGCAACATCAGGTAAGGACCGGAACCGACGCCATACCAGCCCAGGGTTTGGCCAAAGTCTTCATTATGCTTCGGCAAACCGGCCGGCGTCGCGAAGTCCAGCAAGCCGAACAGGCCGAAGGTCGAGTTCAGGCCGACACGGGTGATGTCTTGCAGGCCGGCTTCGCCCTTGCCTTGAAAGAAATTATTGGCGCCGCTCCACAAATCGGCCAGGTTGCCGAAAAAGTTGCCGATACCGGTTTGCACAAACGATGGCAACACGGTTTTGTACGCGGTGGCGGCCGGCTTCAACACGACCTTGTCGGCGGTGTCGTTAAACTTGAACATGGCGCGGTTAAAACCCTCGAACGGATCGGCCGGGTTGCTGGCGGTGGTGGCGCAACCGCCGATGCCGGCCGTCATGGCCAGCACCAGCGCCATGCGTGGCAACGACAGGCCGCTCGCTGTTTTCATACGGGATGTGCTCATTTGCTATCCTTTCCTTCCGCTGCCTTGCTATAGATGAACTGATTGATCAGGTCTTCCAGCACTGTGGCCGATTGGGTCCGGGCAATTTTGTCGCCGCTGGCCAGATTGTTGGTGTCGCCACCGGCTTCGATGCCGATATATTGCTCACCCAACAAGCCCGCGGTCAAAATCTTGGCCGAACTGTCTTTCGGAAATTGAAAATCTTCTTCGATATTCAAGGTTACCAGCGCCTGGTAAGTCTTGTCGTCGAAGGTGATGCTCGATACGCGGCCCACCACCACACCCGCGCCCTTGACTGGCGCTTGCGGTTTCAAGCCGCCAATATTGTCGAATTTGGCGCTGATCGTGTAGGTCTTGGTAAAAGACAAAGAACTCATATTGCCTGCTTTCAAGGCCAGGAACATCAGGGCGGCAACACCCAGCAATACAAACAATCCTACCCACACATCCAATGATTTACGTTGCATAAGCAATCCTAATTAATTTTTACCCAGCGCAGCATGTTTTACGCTGCAATTTACTGTTTTTTACGGTTTTTACGGTTGATTACTTGCTGAACATCAAGGCGGTCATCATGAAGTCCAACCACCACACCATCAGCGAAGAAATCACAACGGTCCGTGTTGTTGCTCCAGAGACATCTTCCGGTGTCGGCTGCGCCTGGTAACCCTGGAACAGCGCAATAAAGGTCACCGCAATCCCGAACACCAGGCTCTTGATGGTGCCGTTGGCGATATCTTTCCAGACATCGACGCCGCTTTGCATTTGCGACCAGAACGACCCTTCATCGACGCCGATCAGCACCACGCCGACCAGGTAGCTGCCCAGGATGCCGACCGCGGTAAAGATCGACCCCAACACCGGCATGGCGATGACGCCAGCCCAGAAACGCGGCGCCAGCACACGCTGGATCGGGTTCACCGCCATCATTTCCATGGCCGACAATTGCTCGCCGGCTTTCATCAAGCCGATTTCCGCCGTCAGCGAGGTACCGGCGCGACCGGCGAACAGCAGCGCCGTCACCACCGGACCGAGTTCGCGCGTCAGCGACAGCGCCACCAGCAAGCCCAGCGCCTGCGACGAGCCATAGGTGGTCAGCGTGTAATACCCTTGCAGACCCAGCACCATGCCGACAAACAGGCCGGACACGGCGATGATCACCAGCGAACGGTTACCGATAAAAAACAGTTGCTCGACCACCAGGCGCGGACGGCGCAGCAAGCTGCCCGACGCCGCCAGCACGGTGAAAAAAGCGCTGATCGCAAAACCGAGGTTTTCGACCGACGTACGGACCCAGGCGCCGCTCGCCTCCAGCAAGCGGCCGATCATCGACGCGCTCCCGCCGGATGGCCCAGCCCCAGGTCGTCGGCCAGCGACTTGCCCGGGTAGTGGAAGGGCACCGGCCCATCCGCTTCGGCATTCACGAATTGCTTCACATACGGGTGGGTCGATACCGCCATCTCGGCAGGCGTGCCATGCGCCACGATTTTTCCGGATGACAAAAAGTACACATAATCAGCGATCGCGAAACACTCCTTCACATCGTGCGACACCAGGATCGACGTGGAGCCGAGCGCATCGTTCAAATTACGGATCAGATTGGCGGTCACGCCCATCGAAATCGGATCCAGTCCGGCAAACGGCTCATCGTACATGATTAATTCAGGATCGAGCGCAATCGCGCGCGCCAGCGCGACGCGGCGGCCCATGCCGCCGGAAATTTCGCCCGGTTTCAATTGCGCGGCATTGCGCAAGCCGACCGCGTGCAACTTCATCAAGACCAGCGTGCGTATCAGTTCTTCCGGCAAATCGGTGTGTTCACGCAACGGAAAAGCGACGTTTTCAAACGCGGTCAAATCGGTAAACAAGGCGCCATGCTGGAACAGCATGCCCATCTTGCGGCGCATCTGGTACAAGGCATCGGTATCGAGCGTGTGGACAATTTGCCCGTTCACGTTGACCGAACCGGAACTGGGACGCAACTGGCCGCCGATCAGGCGCAAGACCGTGGTTTTGCCGCTGCCGGAACCGCCCATGACCGCCACGACCTTACCGCGTGGGAAGTCCATCTGGAGGCCCGACAAGATCGAACGTTTCCCATAGGCAAAATGTAAATCGCGTATTTCAACAAGATTTGGCACGACGAAGCTCATTTTCTTTAATGGCGTATTGTAGTGCAGAAACGCTAATCTCTGCTGACGGCCCCTCTGGCTAGCGAGTTTTGATGAGCAGAATACAACACTAATGAATCAAGAGTCAGATATTCTAGGGTAAAAAATAATCCCTTGCACGAACGGCTATCATGCGCGTGCGAAATTAATAATAAATAATAATGAGATTGCCGCAGGGCAATCATTTGCCAGATGGCGACGACGCCCATAAAAAACAAGGGCCACGGCGTGTTGGTCGCCGTGGCCCCGCAAATCTTACAACGCACAATAATTAACGCGGCAAGACCGACGCTCCCATCAGGAATTCATCGACCGCACGGGCGCACTGGCGTCCTTCGCGGATCGCCCACACCACCAGCGACTGGCCACGGCGCATATCGCCGGCGGCAAATACCTTGGGCACCGAGGTGTGATAGCAGCCGTCGCCATCGGTGCTCGCCTTGGCGTTGCCGCGCGCATCTTTTTCGATGCCGAAGGCGTCCAGCACCTGTTGTACCGGCGACACAAAACCCATCGCCAGCAACACCAGGTCGGCCTTCATTTCAAATTCCGAATCAGGCACTTCGCTCATCTTGCCGTCTTTCCACTCGACGCGGCAGGCGATCAGCTTTTCCACTTTACCGTTCTTGCCTTCAAAACGCTTGGTCGCCACCGCCCAGTCGCGCTCGCAGCCTTCTTCATGCGACGACGAGGTGCGCAGCTTGGTCGGCCAGTACGGCCAGACCAGCGGCTTGTTTTCCTTTTCAGGCGGTTGCGGCATCAATTCGAATTGCGCCACCGAAGCCGCGCCATGGCGGTTCGAGGTGCCGACGCAGTCGGAACCGGTATCGCCGCCGCCGATCACGACCACGTGCTTGCCGCTGGCCTTGATCTGGTCTTTCAGCTTGTCGCCGGCGTTGACCTTGTTTTGCAATGGCAAGAAGTCCATCGCGAAATGCACGCCCTTCAAGTCGCGGCCCGGCACCGGCAAGTCGCGCGGCTGCTCGGCGCCGCCGGCGATGATGACGGCATCGAAATCTTTTTCCAGGTCTTCAGGGAAAATCGTTTCCTTGGCCCAGTTGTTTACATTCGCCGGGAAATCCTTGCCGACCAGTACGCTGGTGCGGAATGTGACGCCTTCCGCTTCCATTTGCTTGACCCGCAAATCGATGTGCGATTTTTCCATCTTGAAATCGGGGATGCCGTAGCGCAGCAAGCCGCCGACCCGGTCGCTCTTTTCAAACACCGTCACGGCATGGCCGGCGCGCGCCAGTTGCTGGGCCGCCGCCAGGCCGGCCGGACCGGAACCGACCACCGCCACTTTCTTGCCGGTGCTGAACGACGCCGGTTGCGGCGCCACCCAGCCATGTTCCCAGCCCATGTCGATGATTTTATGTTCAATCGACTTGATGCCGACCGGATCTTCATGGATGCCCAGCGTGCACGCCGATTCGCATGGCGCAGGGCAAACCCGGCCGGTGAATTCCGGGAAGTTATTGGTCGAGTGTAAAACATCCAGCGCTTCGCGGTAATTACCGCGATACACCAGGTCATTCCAGTCAGGAATGATGTTATTGACCGGACAGCCGGTGGTACAGAATGGAATGCCGCAATCCATGCAGCGCGCGCCTTGCACCGTCGCTTGCTCGTTGGACAGGTGCAACACGAATTCCTTGTAATTTTTCAGGCGCGCGGCAGGCTCCAGGTAGGCCTCGTCTTGACGCTTGAATTCCATAAAACCGGTGATTTTACCCACGATAAATCCTTTTATTGTTAGCTGGCCGGGGCGCGCGACCTGCGCGGCGCCCGCCTTCGATATCCATTAAGCGGCGACGGGCTGCGCTTCCAGCGCGGCGTTCTCGGCCATTTCAATCAGCGCGCGTTTGTATTCGCTCGGGAAGACCTTGACGAACTTGCCACGTGCGCTGGCCCAGTCATCCAGCAAGCTGCGGGCGCGGGTGCTGCCGGTATGCTTGAAGTGGCGTTCGATCAGACGCTTCAAGATCACTTCGTCGGATTCCGCCAAACCGTCGCGCTGCTGGGTGTGCCAGGCGGCGCGCTCGGCTTGCTGCTCCGACGTGCTGAGCACTTTATCCAGCGTCACCATCGCGGTATTGCATTTGCTGGCAAAGTCGCCCAGCGGATCGTAGACGTAGGCAATACCGCCCGACATGCCGGCCGCAAAGTTGCGTCCGGTGGCGCCCAAGACCACCACCGTGCCGCCAGTCATGTATTCGCAGCCATGGTCGCCCAGGCCTTCGACCACCGTGGTGGCGCCCGAGTTACGCACCGCAAAACGTTCGCCGGCCACGCCGTTGAAGAATGCCTCGCCGGCGATCGCACCGTACAGCACGGTATTGCCGATAATGATGTTATCCACCGCCCAGCCGCGGAATTCGGTATTCGGCCGCACGATGATGCGTCCGCCCGACAAACCCTTGCCGACGTAATCGTTGCCCTCGCCCACCAGGTCGATGGTGATGCCGTGCGCCAGGAAGGCGCACGCCGACTGGCCTGCCGTGCCTTGCAGCTGGATGTGGATGGTGTCGTCCGGCAAGCCGGCATGACCGTATTTCTTCGCCACTTCGCCGGACAGCATGGTGCCGACCGTGCGGTTGACGTTGCGCACCGGCGAGATGAACGACACCCGCTCGCCTTTTTCCAGCGCCGCGCGGGCTTGCGCGATCAGCTTGTGGTCCAGCGCTTTTTCCAGCGCATGGTCCTGGTTCTCCACGTGGCGACAGGCTTGCTCGCCAGACACTTCCGGCTTGTGGAAGATGGCCGAGAAATCCAGGCCGCGCGCTTTCCAGTGCGCAATCGCCTTCGACTTGTCAAGCAGGTCGACCCGGCCGATCAATTCGTCGTAGGTGCGAATACCCAGTTGCGCCATCAATTGGCGGGCTTCTTCGGCGACGAAGAAGAAATAATTGACCACATATTCAGGCTTGCCGGAGAACTTGGCGCGCAGCACAGGATCTTGCGTGGCGACACCGACCGGGCAAGTATTCAAATGGCATTTGCGCATCATGATGCAACCTTCGACCACCAGCGGCGCGGTCGCAAAACCGATTTCATCGGCGCCCAGCAGCGCGGCGATGACCACGTCGCGGCCGGTTTTCATCTGACCATCCGCCTGCACCCGGATGCGGCTGCGCAAGCCGTTCAACACCAGGGTCTGCTGGGTTTCCGCCAGGCCCAGCTCCCAGGGCGTGCCGGCGTGTTTCACCGACGACAGCGGCGACGCGCCGGTGCCGCCGTCATGGCCGGCCACCACCACGTGATCGGCCTTGGCCTTGGTGACGCCGGCGGCGACGGTGCCGATACCGACTTCCGACACCAGCTTGACCGAAATCGACGCACGCGGATTGGCGTTTTTCAAGTCATGGATCAATTGCGCCAAGTCTTCGATCGAATAAATGTCATGGTGCGGCGGCGGCGAAATCAAGCCGACGCCCGGCACCGAAAAGCGCAGGCTGGCGATGTATTCCGACACTTTATGGCCCGGCAACTGGCCGCCCTCGCCCGGCTTGGCGCCCTGCGCCATCTTGATCTGGATCTGGTCGGCCGAATTCAGGTACGCCGCGGTGACGCCGAAACGGCCGGACGCCACTTGCTTGATGCGCGAACGCATCGAGTCGCCTTCTTGCAGCGGAATATCGACGACGATCTGTTCGGCGCCCACCACCGACGCCATCGTCGCGCCCTGGCGGATCGGAATGCCCTTCAATTCCTGGGTGTAGCGCTGCGGATCTTCGCCGCCTTCGCCGGTGTTCGACTTGCCGCCGATGCGGTTCATCGCCACCGCCAGCGTGGCGTGCGCTTCGGTACTGATCGAGCCGAGCGACATGGCGCCGGTCGCGAAGCGCTTGACGATTTCCTTGGCCGGTTCGACTTCGTCGAGCGGTATCGCTTTCGACGGATCGATCTTGAATTCGAACAAGCCGCGCAAGGTCAGGTGGCGACGGCTTTGGTCGTTGATGATTTGCGCGTATTCCTTGTAGCTGGAGAAGTTGTTGCTGCGGGTCGAATGCTGCAGCTTGGCAATCGCATCCGGGGTCCACATATGTTCTTCGCCGCGCACGCGGAACGCGTATTCGCCGCCGGCGTCCAGGTTGTTGGCCAGCAGCGGATCGTCGCCGAACGCCAGCGCGTGCAGGCGCAGCGCCTCTTCCGCCACTTCGAATACGCCGATGCCTTCGACATTCGACGCCGTGCCCTTGAAATACTTGTCGACCAGCGACTTGTTCAAGCCGATCGCTTCAAAGATTTGCGCGCCGCAATACGACATATAGGTCGAGATACCCATTTTGGACATGACTTTCATCAAGCCCTTGCCGACTGCCTTGGTGTAGTTGTAGATCGCTTTTTCAGCCGACAATTCGCCCGGCATGCCGTGCGCCAGTTCGACCAGCGTTTCCATCGCCAGGTAGGGATGGACCGCTTCCGCGCCATACCCCGCCAGCAGCGCGAAGTGATGGGTTTCGCGGGCCGAGCCGGTTTCGACCACCAGGCCGGTGGACGCGCGCAAGCCCTTGCTGACCAGGTGCTGATGCACGGTCGAGGTAGCCAGCAGCGCGGGAATCGCGACCTGGTCGGCGCTGATGGCGCGGTCCGACACGATCAGGATATTGTGGCCGGATTTGACCGCATCGACCGCTTCGGCGCACAGCGACGCCAGGCACGCTTCGACGCCTTCCTTGCCCCACGACAGCGGGTAGCAGATATCCAGTTCATACGACTTGAACTTGCCGCCGGTGTGCAGCGCGATATTGCGCAGGCGCGCCATATCGTCGAAACCCAGCACCGGCTGCGACACTTCGAGGCGCATCGGCGGATTGACGTTGTTGGTATCGAGCAAGTTCGGCTTCGGACCGATAAACGACACCAGCGACATCACCATCGCTTCGCGGATCGGGTCGATCGGCGGATTGGTCACTTGCGCGAACAATTGCTTGAAGTAATTGTAGAGCGGCTTGAGCTTGTTCGACATCACCGCCAGCGGCGAATCGTTACCCATCGAACCGGTCGCTTCCTCGCCGGACACGGCCATCGGCGCCATCAGGAATTTCAAGTCTTCCTGGGTGTAACCGAACGCCTGCTGGCGGTCCAGCACCGACGGTTGCGCTTTTTCGCCGCTGGCGGCGCCGGCCACCGGCAAGGCGACGATGCCGTCGGCCAGCTTGATTTCATCGAGCTTGATGCGCACCGAATTGATCCACGCCTTGTACGGCTTGGCGTTGGCGTAGGTGTTTTTCAATTCCTGGTCGTCGATGATGCGGCCCGCTTCCAGGTCGATCAAGAACATCTTGCCTGGTTGCAAGCGCCATTTCTGGATGATTTTCGATTCCGGGATCGGCAGCACGCCCGATTCCGACGCCATCACGACCAGGTCGTCGTCGGTGACGATGTAGCGCGCCGGACGCAAGCCGTTGCGATCCAGCGTGCCGCCGATGTGGCGGCCGTCGGTGAACGCCATCGCGGCCGGGCCATCCCACGGCTCCATCATCGCCGCATGGTACTCATAGAAGGCGCGGCGGTTGTCGTCCATGGTGGTGTGGTTTTCCCACGCTTCCGGGATCATCATCATCATCGCCTGGGCGATCGGATAACCTGCCATCAGCAATAATTCCAGCGCATTGTCGAAGCACGCCGTGTCGGACTGGCCTTCATAGATCAGCGGAAACAGCTTTTGCAAGTCTTCGCCCAGCACGGCCGATTTCATCACGCCTTCGCGCGCGCGCATCCAGTTGAAATTGCCTTTGACGGTATTGATTTCGCCGTTGTGCGCGATCAGGCGGTACGGGTGGGCCAGCGGCCACTCCGGGAAGGTATTGGTCGAGAAACGCTGGTGCACCAGCGCCAGCGCCGAAATGCAGCGCGCATCCTGCAAATCCTTGTAATACACGCCGACCTGGTCGGCCAGCAACAAACCTTTGTACACGATGGTGCGCGCCGACATCGACGGCACAAAGAATTCCTTGCCATGCAGCAGCTTCAAGGCCTGGATCGCGTGGCCCGACGATTTGCGGATCACATACAGTTTGCGCTCCAGCGCGTCGGTGACCATGATGTCCGGGCCGCGGCCGATGAAAATCTGGCGGATCACCGGCTCCTTGGCGCGCACCGTCGGCGACATCGGCATGTCGGTATCGATCGGCACATTGCGCCAGCCCAGGATCACCTGGCCTTCGATGCGCACGGCGCGCTCGATTTCCTGTTCGCAGGCGATGCGCGAAGCGTTTTCCTTCGGCAAGAACACCATGCCGACGCCATATTCGCCCGGCGGCGGCAACGTCACGCCCTGCTTGGCCATTTCTTCGCGGTAGTACTGGTCCGGGATCTGTATCAGGATGCCGGCGCCATCGCCCATCAGCGCATCGGCGCCGACCGCACCCCGGTGATCCAGGTTTTTCAAGATCAGCAAGCCCTGTTCGACGATGGAGTGGGTCTTGTTGCCCTTGATGTGGGCGACAAAACCGACGCCGCATGCGTCGTGTTCATTTGCTGGATCGTACAGGCCTTGGGCTTTCATGGGGTTCTCCGCTGCTGATGGATATCGAAAAACTAGAGTAGTGCAATGCAGCAGAAAACTCAACTAGAACAATTAGGGTCGGAGTCGAATTAAATTTTATTCCGTCGCTTAAAATTTTAAATAGGGACAGAGTAAAGGAAATCACTAAAAACCCGAGTAATTCAGTCCACTATTTGCTTTTTGATGTAGCTTGAAATGGATTTTGTTTAATCTGCGGCAACAATTTTAAAGGGACGACCGCGTTTGGCCGGCATCACTTGGCGCTTCAATTTGTGCTCCAGCGCCAGCTTGAACGGCTCGGACCCCAGCGGCCAGCCCTTCAGCACGGCCCGTTCCAGCGTCTTGACCTGGTCCAGCGACAGCGCCTGTTCGGTCAGCCGCAGGTACGCGGCTTCGCGGTCGAACGGCGTATTGCCCAGCGCCCAGTACAACGCATGGTCGGTGATCACCGGGTCGGGCCGGATGCCGGCGTGATGGCCATAGCTGGACCATGGATAGTCGGCCGCGGCCGATGCCAGGCCGGCCGCCAGCGGGGCGAATTCGATGTAGCGGGTGCACATCAGAAAGAAATTGTCCGGATCGATGACCGAAGTTTTGTAGCGTCCCTGCCACAAGGGACCGGAGCGCTGGTATTTTTGGTTGTAATACGGCACGTAATAGCGCCCCAACCACTGCATCAGCTGGCCCAGTCCGTTTTCATCGGCCGGCGACGCCAATACATGCAATTGATACGGCATCAAGACGTAGGCATGCACCGCAACCTTGAAGGTTTTGGCGCCAGTGCGCAGCCAGGCCAGGAATGTCGTGTAATCGGCGGCGTCCTGGAACACCGGCTGACGGCTATGACCGCGCTGTATCACGTAATGGGGTTGGGCAGGCAAGATCAAACGGGGCAAACGGGCCATGGCCGGACTCGGAAAGCGGGAAATGGACTGATTGTAGCGAGTACAAGCGACTCTGTCCCCACTTTATTTTCCGCGCTTGGCAAATACTGTGACTCTGTCCCCTTTTACGCGCACGGGAACCGCCGCGCTGGCCAGCCTGCTTGCGCGGCCAGCCCCGTTCAGACCTTATCGCCGCCGCTCAGGACAAATTGAAGCTGGTCGACAAACTATACCCTTCGCCATACGCGCTGCGTAGCGGCAAGTCCTGGCCCAGGCCGCTGCGCGCCTTCTTGCGCAAGCGGTAGACCAGCATGTCGACGCGCCGTCCGGCATCCGGATCGTCGCCGCCCATGCCGGCCACCAGCACGTCGCGCGGTACCGGCCGGGTATTGATGGTCAGCAAATGCAGGAAGTTGAATTCTTTTTCGGTCAGCGCGATCACCTGGCCCATCAGCTCCAGCTGGCGGGCGCTGACGCGCAAGGTCCATTTGCCCGGCAGCGGCAGCGGATCTTGCGGCCCGACCCTGCGGTCCAGCGCCTCGATATGCGCGGCCAGTTCCGGGAACTTGATCGGCTTGGTCAGGTAATGGTCGGCGCCCAGGCGCAAGCCCATGATGCGGCTGTCGAACGCCACCCGTCCAGTCAAGACCAGTACCCCGATCTGCGGATACAGCTGACGCATGCGCGGGATGACGTTGAAGCCGTCCTCATCGGGCAAACCCAGGTCCAGGACAACCACGCCAACATTGCCCTGGCTCAGCGCCGCCCACATATCGCCAGCAGAACTGGTGATGTGTACTTCGTGTTCGAGCCCTGTCAAGAACTCCGCCATGTCTTCGGCGTAGTCCAGATTGTCTTCGACGATCAATATTTTCGTCATGCTGCGCCATTCTACGGTTAGTGAGCAAACCCCTTCGACTCTACCATGGTGGATGCGGGATAAATATTACATAGGGGAATTATCACGGTTGCAAACGGGCTATGCAAGGCTTTTCCCGGTCTCGGCCTGGAAGGGCAGCCAAATCCGGAAAATCGCCCCGCCTTCCGGCCGGTTCGAGACGCTTAACGTCCCGCCGTGGACTTCCACCACCGCGCGCGCCATGTACAGGCCCAAGCCCGATCCAGCCGACGCGCCGGCGTTGCGGCCACGGAAAAATTTGTCGAACAGCCGCGGCATGTCATCTTCATGCACGCCCGGCCCATGGTCGGCGACAGTCAATTCTATACCGCCTTGTGGCGCCGGGCGACCATTCAATTCGATAGTCGTGCCGGCCGGCGCATAATGGCGCGCGTTATCGAGCAGCACTTGCAGGCACATGCGCATGCCGTCCGGGTCGCAGCGCAGGTGGCCCGGCAAGCCTTCGATGCTGACGCTGACCGGATGGTCGGGCGTGCCGCCCTGGGCCGCCGCCGCATCCAGCAGCGCTTTCGGCGCGATGCCATTCGGCTGGCGTTCGCGGCCGATGCTGGCCATGCGCTGCGGCGTCAGGTATTCATCGATCAGCGCCAGCAGGCGGTCGACCGCGGTCTGGATCTTGTGATAGCGCTTGCGGGTGGCTTCATCGGCCGAACCGGCATGGATTTCCAGGTTCTGGATCGCGCCATCGATGGTGGCCAGCGGACTGCGGAATTCATGCGACAGCATCGATGCGAAACGCTTTTGCGCCGCTTCCTGGTCGCGCCGCGCCGTGATGTCGCGCAGCACGCCGACCAGTGATACGGGATGGCCGGCGGCATCGCACACCAGCGTCGAGACGATTTCGAGCGGCAAGACGCGGCCATCCTGGTGCTGGCGTTCAAACTGACGCACCAGGTGCAGGCGGCTCGCATCGCCGCCGCGCAAACGCTGCAGCCGGGCCGGCAAGTCGGCCAGCAGTTCGGCCGCCATCGCTTCCAGTTCAGCCTGATCGTAACCGGACAGGCGGCTGGCCACCGGACTGACATACAGCAGCTTCAGGCTGGCGCAATCGACCAGGAAGCCGGCGTCGACGGCATGCTCGGCCAGCAGCCGGAAACGCTGCTCGCCGGCGCGGGCGCGCAACAAGGCGCCGCGCAGCTGGATGAAGCGCAGCCCCATCAACAGCGCCGCCGCGGCCAGCAAAACGAAATAAGCGAAAGAGGGCATGCGGGATCCAGAAATGGTTACAACATGCCAAGTATAGTTATTTCGCGCTTACTTTAGTCGCTCAGCGGCGCAAAAATTTGCTGCAAGTCTTCCTGCGTCAGCGCCATCTTTTGCGATTCGCCTTCGGCCAGGATCGATTGCGCCAATTCCGCTTTCTTTTGCTGCAGGATCTGGATCTTTTCTTCCAGCGTGCCCTTGGCGATCAATTTGTAGACGAATACCGGCTTGTCCTGGCCGATGCGCCAGGCGCGGTCGGTGGCCTGGTTTTCCGCCGCCGGGTTCCACCACGGATCGTAATGGATCACGGTGTCGGCCGCCGTCAGGTTCAGGCCGACTCCGCCAGCTTTCAGGCTGATCAGGAAAATCGGCACCGCGCCCTGCTGGAACGCCGCCACTTGCGCTTGCCTATCCTTGGTGTCGCCGGTCAGCAAGGCGTACGGGATATCGCGCGCTTCCAGCTCTTCCTCGATCAATTCCAGCATGCTGGTAAATTGCGAGAACACCAGGATCTTGCGGCCTTCGTCGAGCAAATCCTCGACCATTTGCATCAAGTCGGTCAATTTGGCCGAACCGGCGCTCTGTTTCTTGGCCGGCAGGGATTTCACCAGGCGCGGATCGCAACACACTTGCCGCATCTTCAGCAACGCTTCCAGAATCACAATCTGGCTGCGCGCCACGCCTTTTTTATCGATTTCCTCGCGCACTTTCTGGTCCATCGCCAGGCGCACGGTTTCATACAGGTCGCGCTGCGGCCCGGTCAATTCGACCTTGCGCACCATTTCCGTCTTCGATGGCAATTCCTTGGCGACATTATCCTTGGTACGGCGCAACAGGAACGGCTTGATGCGGCGGTTCAGCAACATGCGCCGCAGCGGATCGTCCTGCCGCTCGATCGGATGGCGGAACTGGTTGTTAAAGGTTTTTTCATCGCCCAGCAAGCCCGGCAACAAGAAATGGAATTGCGACCACAGTTCGCCGAGGTGATTTTCCAGCGGCGTGCCGGACAGGCACAAACGGTGCCGCGCGCGCAGCAAGCCCGCGCTTTGCGCCGCCTTCGAGCGGGTATTCTTGATGTAATGCGATTCGTCGAGGATCACCAGATGGAAATCGTGCTCGCGCAGCTTCTCTTCGTCGCGCGGCAGCAAGGCATAGGTGGTCAGCACCAGGTCGCACTGGCCGATCTGGTCGAATTGCTGGGCTCGGTCCTTGCCTTGCAGCAAAAGCACGCGCAAGCCGGGCGCGAACTTGGCCGCCTCGTCCTGCCAGTTGCCCATCAGGCTGGTCGGCGCGATCACCAGCGCCGGATTGGTCAGCCGGCCCGCTTCCTTCTCCACTAATATATGCGCCAGGGTTTGCACCGTCTTGCCGAGACCCATGTCATCGGCCAGGATGCCGCCCAGGTCGTAATGCCGCAGGAATTGCATCCACGCCAGGCCGTCGGCCTGGTAATCGCGCAAGGTCGCCTGCAAGCCAGCCGGCGCCGGCACTTTTTGCACCGCGCCGAACTGGCTCAGCTTGCGGCCCATTTCACGCAATTGCTCGCCGCCGCTCCAGCGCATGTCCAGGCCGCGCGCCAATTCTTCGAGGCGCGCCGCATCCAGCGTCGACATGCGCAACGAGGTCTTGATCTTGTCGCTGAAATACAACTCACCCAGCGTATTCAGGATCGGCTTGACCCGGCCCCACGGCAGCGCCACCCGCGTGCCGTCCGCCAGCGTGGCCAGCATCTGGTCGATATCGGCGTGCGCGGCGATGGTTTTCGGATTGAAATCGTTGGGTGCGCCGCGTATCAATTGCACCAGCACCGGCAACAGCGGCACCCGCTCCTGGTTGACCACGATGCCCAGTTCCAGCTCGAACCAGGCATTGCCGCTGTCGGGCGCCTGTTCATGGATGTCGGCATACCAGTCGTCGACTTGCTCCACGTCATAGCGGTACTTGGCGGACTTCTCGACGATCCAGCCCTGCTGTTCCAGCGCATCGATGCCGCTGTCGGCAAAGCGCAGCCATTCGGCCTGACCGGGCAGCAGGAAGGCGCCCTTGATACCGCTCAAAGGCAGCGTACCCGGCTTCTTGAACAGCAGCGCCGCCAGCGCCGCTTGCGCGGCGGCTTCGGCGTCGCTATCGCGCTGGATGATTTCCGTCACATTGCCAATCTGGCGCACCACCCGCTGCGATGGATCGAACGCGACCCGCTCGCCGTCGTAATCGTAGGACAGCACGGCAAAATCGTTCCAGCGCTGCAAGCTGCCATCGGCCAGCAAGGCGCTGTCGAGCAGCAATACCGGCTGCGGCGCGACATCTTTGCGCAAGCGCTGCGGCAACGGTTGCGGCAGCGGCATCAATTGCTGCAAGCCTTGCGCCAGCAACAGTTGCGACACCCGCACCTTGTCATTGGCATTCAGCAATGGCGCCTGCGCCACCAGCGCCTGCAATTCCGACAGGCTGATTTCGGAACCGCCCTGGTTCAGCGCCAGCACGCCGCACGACAGGTTGTCGATATACCACGGTGGATCGGTCGGCAACATATAGTCGATCTGGTCGGCGCCATGGTGTTTCACGCCTTCCGGCGGATCGACCTGCCAGCCCAGCCGCATATGCTTGCCTTCTTCGCGCCAGATCAGGCGCGCCTGGCGCAGCGGACCGGCTTGCAACGGATACACCAGGCCATTGCCGACGTCGGACCAGGAATTTGCCCACAATAATTTTTCCTGTTCAGCCAGCATCATCAGCAAGGCCGCGCCGATCTTGCCCTTCGGCTCGGTGGCGCTGCCGGTCTGCGAATTCTGGCCGCTGCGCATGGCGACAAAAAAGCGCACCAGGTCTTCGTCGCCGGGCTGCAAGAAGCTGGGCGGCGCCGACAACAAGGAAAACACTTCGCTGACCGGACTGGCCGCGGCCACGTCGCCATTCGGCCGCAGCCGCGCCTTGTACAGGCACAGCGCGACATGGCGTCCGCCGCTGGTCGGCGCCAGCACGTAGATCAGGCGGTGCTGGTTCAGTTTGGGATCGGTCTCGGCCGGCGCCAGAGTGGCTTTCGGATGCGCAGCCGCATCGACCCGTTGCAGCCACGTGGCGACTGCATACGGCAAAGGAGCGCCCGGCGCGCTGGCCGGACTTGCTGGGGTTTCACTGATCTCGTCGCGGGTAAAATCCATGGTGCGTATTATTGTCTAATAAGATGTATCAAAATCGGCAACAGGCAATATTATCCGCCATCCAGAGGCTTATGGTTTATTCAATATCATTAGTGTGGTGCAATATCGCACCTAAATACACCGGATAACGCTCCAAAATCCTGTAGCGGCATGCCACTGCGCTTCTCGCACAGTCCATTTGCCCTGTCAAGACTGGCGCAATCGCACCGATTGCGTATCATTCCAGGCTTGACCGCTTTGGAAATAACCCATGCTGCCCTCTATCGAACAACGTCTTGCCCTTGAACTTGCCGCCAAACCGGTACAAGTCGCCGCCGCCATCGCCTTGCTGGACGAAGGCGCCACCGTGCCCTTCATCGCCCGCTACCGGAAAGAAGCCACCGGCGGCCTCGACGATATCCAGTTGCGCCTGCTGGAAGAGCGTTTGCGCTACCTGCGCGAACTGGAAGACCGGCGCAGCGCCATCGTGGCCTCGATCACCGAACAAAACAAGATGACGCCGGCGCTGTTAGATGCCGTCATGCACGCAGAAGACAAGACCCGCCTGGAAGATTTGTATCTGCCCTACAAACAAAAACGCCGTACCAAGGCCCAGATCGCCATCGAAGCGGGCTTGTCGCCGCTGGCCGACGGCTTGCTCGACAACCCGGAATTGACGCCGGAAACCGAAGCCGGCAAGTTCCTGCGCGATGCGTTTACTACCGCCGAAGGTAATAATCCGGGCGTGCCGGACACCAAGGCGGCGCTCGACGGCGCGCGCCAGATCCTGATGGAACGTTTCGCCGAAGACGCCACCTTGCTGCAATCGCTGCGTGAGTACGTCAAGGAACACGGCGTGGTCGAATCGAAAGTCGTCGCCGGCAAGGAAGAAGAAGGCGAAAAATTCGCCGATTATTTCGATTATTTCGAAACCATAACCACCGTGCCGTCGCACCGCGCGCTGGCGCTGCTGCGCGGCCGCCGCGAAGGCATTCTCGACGTCATCCTGCGGCTCGATACCGAAGCGGAAAAACCGAAGTGGGATGCGCCGCACAATCCGTGCGAAGGCCGCATCGCCGCCCGTTTCGGCATCAAGAACCTGGGCCGTCCGGCCGACAAATGGCTGGCCGACACGGCGCGCTGGACCTGGCGCGTGAAAAGCTTCATGCATCTGGAAACCGAATTGATGGGCGCGCTGCGCGAACGGTCGGAACTCGATGCGATCAATGTCTTCGCGACCAACCTGAAAGCGCTGCTGCTGGCGGCGCCGGCCGGCCCGCGCGCGACGATGGGCCTGGATCCCGGCCTGCGCACCGGCGTCAAGGTGGCGGTGGTCGATACTACCGGCAAAGTCGTCGATACCGCCGTGATCTACCCGCATCAGCCGAAAAACGACTGGGACGGCTCCTTGCATACACTGAGCCGGCTGGCCGCGAAACACAATGTGTCGCTGATTTCGATCGGCAACGGCACCGCCTCGCGCGAAACCGACAAGCTGGCCCAGGATTTGATCAAGCAGCACCCGGACCAGAAACTGACCAAGATCGTCGTGTCCGAAGCGGGCGCGTCGGTGTATTCGGCGTCCGAATACGCCTCCAAGGAATTGCCGGACATGGATGTGTCGCTGCGCGGCGCCGTATCGATCGCACGCCGCCTGCAAGATCCGCTGGCCGAACTGGTCAAGATCGACCCGAAATCGATCGGCGTCGGCCAGTACCAGCATGACGTCGGCCAAACCCAGCTGGCCCGCTCGCTCGACGCGGTGGTCGAGGATTGCGTGAACGCGGTCGGCGTCGACGTCAATACCGCGTCGGCGCCGCTGCTGGCGCGCGTGTCCGGCCTGTCGGCCAGCGTGGCGCAAAGCATCGTGTCCTACCGCGACCTGAAGGGAGCGTTCACTTCGCGCGCAGCCCTGAAGGCCGTGCCGCGCCTGGGCGACAAGACCTTTGAACAGGCAGCCGGTTTCTTGCGCGTGATGGGCGGCGACAATCCGCTGGACGCGTCGGCGGTGCACCCGGAATCGTATCCGCTGGTTGAAAAAATCCTGGCCGATATCAACAAGGGCATCAAGGCCGTGATCGGCGAGACGGCCTTGCTGAAAACCTTGAGCCCGGCCAAGTATGCCGACGAGAAATTCGGCGTACCGACCATTTCCGACATCTTGAAAGAGCTGGAAAAGCCGGGCCGCGACCCGCGTCCGGAATTTACCACCGCCACCTTCAAGGAAGGCGTCGAGGAAATCAGCGACTTGCAGCCCGACATGATCCTTGAAGGCGTGGTCACCAACGTCGCCGCGTTTGGCGCATTTGTCGACATCGGCGTGCATCAAGACGGTTTGGTGCATATCTCCGCGCTATCGAATCATTTCGTCAAGGATCCGCACACGGTGGTCAAGGCTGGCCAGGTGGTACGCGTCAAAGTGATGGAAGTCGATGAAAAGCGCAAGCGCATCGCGCTGACGATGCGCCTGACCGACAGCGCGCCGCAAGCCGGCTCCAGGCCGGAACAGCGCGCTGACCGCAACGACCGCCGCAGCATGGCCCAGCACCAGTCGCAAGCGCGCAAGGCGCCGGAACCTGCCGGCAGCATGGCGGCGGCGTTCGCCAAACTGCGCGCTTAAGCGACACTCGGCCAACAATCTGCCTTGGCCGATACCCCCGGCGTCGTTTTCTTATAAAATGACGCCATCTTATTTATTTCCCCATCAGAGGCAGCTATGAGCGACGTACAAACCTGGATCAAAGAAACCGTGACCAACGCGCCTGTCGTGCTGTTCATGAAAGGCACCACACAATTTCCGCAATGCGGTTTTTCCGGCCGCGCCATCCAGATCTTGAAAGCTTGCGGCGTCAGCAACATTGCCACCGTCAACGTGCTGGATGACCCGGAAGTTCGCCAAGGCATCAAGGAATACTCGAACTGGCCAACCATTCCGCAACTCTATGTCAAAGGCGAGTTCATCGGCGGTTCGGACATCATGAATGAAATGTTTGAATCCGGCGAATTGAAGTCCTTGCTGGATGCCTGATCGGCCAATCAGGTTGATTATTGCCATCACCGGCGCCACCGGCGCCGTGTATGGCGTGCGCCTGTTGCAACAATTACGCAGCATCGCCGGGGTCGAAACCCATTTGATACTGTCCGATGCGGCCGTGCTGACGCTGCACCAGGAAACCGGCCTGCAGCGCAAGCAAGTCGAGGCGCTGGCGCATGTGGTGCATAAATTGCGCGATATCGGCGCCAGCATCGCCAGCGGTTCTTTCCAGTCGGACGGCATGGTGATCGCGCCCTGCTCGATGCGCACGCTGGCGGCGGTGGCGCATGGCTTGTCGGATAATCTGATTACGCGGGCGGCCGACGTGGTGCTGAAGGAACGCCGGCGCCTGGTATTGATGGTGCGCGAAACGCCATTCAACCTGGCGCACCTGCGCAATATGACGGCCGTCACCGAAATGGGCGGCATCATCTTCCCGCCATTGCCAAGTTTTTACCAGTTGCCGAAGACCATCGCCGACATGGTCGACCATACGGTGGCGAGGGTGATCGACCTGTTCGGCATCGAACATGGCCTGGCGCCGCGCTGGAACGGCTTGAAAGCGGCGGACACGCCATAACAAGCCCAACTGCCCATAGACGCAACGGTACATTGGCACATTGAGCGGCGCAACTATACCGGCCGGCAACTCCGGCCGGCGTGGCAGTCTGGCAGCTATGCCGTTCAGCGTTTGTCGAACTGGGCGCCGCTGGCGTGTTTCAAATCCCGGGCCTCTTCCACCATCCTGCGGTGCGCGATGCGCTTGCGCATCACTTCGGCATGCTGGGCGGCGGTCATCGGCGGCACGGTCATCAAATCTTTAAGCTGGGCGGTATTGCTGTAATTACTTTTCATAAGACGGCTCAAATGCTCGGCTCCGTAGTAGATGACAGGCTGAAAACCCAATGATTATGATCCACTATTGAGGTTTGTGCCGCTCATCTCGTAATTATTGTCGAAAACCCCATACGACACGGTGTAGCGATTCATTGTCCCGCAAAATCATGTCGGCGCCATGACAAAACACAAGGATATCCCGTCTTGCCGCCGAATTCGTTAACTACAGAACAACTTCCATTTTTTACAACAAAAAACAGTGATTTTTGTTACTTTTGGTAGTTAACCCTGACCAGCATGCGAATAAATTCACGCGCAATTTGACGATGATGTTCATCAAGTCTTTGTAAATCAGCAATTAATTTGACATCGGCAGATTCAAACCGCGACAAGGAATTGCCCGACTCGCCATTGGGCGCCGCACTTTCCGGACCACCAAAACGCAGCCACTCGGCAGGCACGCCCAACCATTGCGCAATCATGCGCAATTTTTCTTGGGTAGGAATAGCCTCGCCGACCAACCATTTCCGCGCGGCATGCACTGTTATCGGACGCCCATCAAAGCGGATATTGAATTCCCGCGCCAGTCTGGTCGGGCTGTCAGGAGAGTAGTGGGCGTTTTTAAGAGCCTGCTGAAGTCGCTGGCTAAAGCTTTCGCGTTCATTGGAAGAATTCATAGTTGCACTATTTCATGTTGCAACATGAAAGTCAGTTTCTTGAATGACCATACAATTTGTTACATATGAAGAGAAACTAATTAACAATTTACCTTCTCCTTGATCGATAAACACACGCTAAAAAACCTGTCAGTGCGCCATGACGCCGGCATCACTGGGCTTTTAGCCCCTATCGCCAGCCAAGCTGCCTGGACTACGGCAAGCCCAACAATGTCCTGATTTGCATACTACCCGTGAAACACCGCTTTTCTGCCATAAATCGGCAGAAATTGCAGCGATCTTTCAAGGTCATATTTCAGGCAGGCGCGCTACAATGCAATGACGTTGACGTAAACGGAAGATCGTACCGCCGCATTAATATTTAAGCAATACAATAATGCTATCGATAGCAGATATTGATATCAGCATAGATAGCCAGCACACACTTAACCGCAAGCACACAAGATGCCGACCTACACCATTACCGAACTGGCGCGCGAATTCGACATTACCGCCCGCGCGATCCGCTTTTACGAAGACCAGGGTTTGCTGAGCCCATCGCGCGAAGGCGCAGGCGGACGCAGCCGGGTCTACACACCGCGCGACCGTACCCGCTTGAAACTGACATTGCGCGGCAAGCGCCTGGGTTTGGCTTTGTCCGAAATCAAAAGTTTGGTCGATATGTATGAGTCGCCCAAAGACACCAGCGCCCAGATGCACCGCTTCCTCGACGTGCTGGCGCAGCATCGCGGCACGCTGGAACAGCAACGTGAAGATATCGAAATGGCGCTGGCGGAAATCACCGCCCACGAAGAGGCGTGCCAGCGCATGCTGGCCGAGATCAGGACCGGCGCCGCCGACCCAGTCGCCAGCGCGTAACAGCACGCCGCACCTTGGCGGCGCAGCCGGTTTTACGTGTGCCACATTACGTTTACGTAAACGTCACATCGGCGTATTATTGGATTTTCACGGTCATCACATTACAAAACACGAGGACGACATGCTGCATCTCCCAGGCTTAACTTTCGACCACGGCGAAGACATCGCCGCCCTGCGTGCCGCGGTACAAGAATTCGCCGCCGCCGAAATCGCGCCGCGCGCGGCCGACATCGACCGCAGCGACCAATTCCCGATGGATCTGTGGCGCAAGATGGGCGAACTCGGCGTGCTCGGCATCACCGTCGGCGAAGAATACGGCGGTAGCGGCATGGGTTACCTGGCGCATATCGTGGCGATGGAAGAAATTTCGCGCGCCTCGGCCTCGGTCGGCCTGTCCTATGGCGCCCACTCGAATCTGTGCGTCAACCAGATCAAGCGCAACGGTACCGAGGAGCAAAAAGCCAGATACCTGCCGAAGCTGGTCTCCGGCGAATACATCGGCGCGTTGGCAATGTCGGAACCAAACGCCGGTTCGGATGTCGTCAGCATGAAATTGCGCGCCGACTGGAAGGGCGACCGCTGGGTCTTGAACGGTAGCAAGATGTGGATCACCAACGGCCCCGATGCGGATGTGCTGGTGGTGTACGCCAAGAATGATCTGGAAGCCGGTCCGCGCGGCATGACGACTTTCTTGATTGAAAAAGGTTTCAAGGGTTTCTCGATCGCGCAAAAACTCGACAAGCTGGGCATGCGCGGTTCGCATACCGGCGAACTGGTGTTCCAGGATTGCGAAGTGCCGGCCGAAAACGTGCTGGGCGGCCTGGGCAAGGGCGTCAATGTGCTGATGTCGGGCCTGGACTTCGAACGCACGGTGTTGTCCGGCGGTCCGCTGGGCATCATGCAGGCCTGCATGGACCTGGTGGTGCCGTATGTGCATGACCGCAAGCAATTCGGCCAGCCTATCGGCGAGTTTCAGTTAATGCAAGGCAAGCTGGCCGATATGTATTCGACCATGATGGCGTGCAAGGCCTATGTGTATGCGGTAGGCCAGGCTTGCGACCGCGCCGCGACGCCGGAAGCCGTGCGGCAATTGCGCAAGGATGCCGCCGGCGCGATTCTGTACAGCGCCGAGAAGGCAACCTGGATGGCCGGTGAAGCGATCCAGGCGCTGGGCGGCAACGGTTACATCAATGACTATCCGGCCGGCCGCCTGTGGCGCGACGCCAAATTGTATGAAATCGGCGCCGGCACCAGCGAAATCCGCCGCATGCTGATCGGCCGCGAGTTGTTTGCGGAAACCAAATAAGCTGAAGATGACGCCAGTATGGCTGGCGAAACTGAAACAGTTGGCCGCCTTGCTGGTCAAAATTGATGTCTTTCCGTGTCAAAAGCAGATACGGTTTCGCCAGTTAAGTTTGACACGTACCCATACCATTCCGGCGTCGTCGGCGCCGCTTCTTTCGGAGAACTGCCATGAATGATCCTATCGTTATCGTCGGTGCCGCGCGCACTCCCATGGGCGCCTTCCAGGGCGATTTTGCCAATGTGACTGCCAGCGACCTGGGCGCGGTCGCCATCCAGGCCGCGGTGGAGCGCGCCGGCATCACGCCAGACAGCGTCGAACACGTGTATTTCGGCAATTGCCTGATGGCTGGCCAAGGCCAGGCGCCAGCGCGCCAGGCGTCGATCAAGGCCGGCTTGCCGACCTCGACCGGCGCGGTCACGCTGTCGAAGATGTGCGGCTCGGCGATGCAAACCACCATCTTTGCGCATGACACCTTGCTGGCTGGCAGCGCCGAGGTGATCGTCGCCGGCGGCATGGAATCGATGACCAATGCGCCGTACATCATCCCGAAGGCGCGCGGCGGCTACCGCATCGGCCACGGCATGATCTACGACCACATGATGCTCGACGGCCTCGAAGACGCGTATTCGAAAGATGACAAGGGCAATGGCCGCTCGATGGGAACCTTCGCCGAAGAATGCGCGACACAGTACCGCTTCAGCCGCGAAGCGCAGGATGCGTTCGCGATCGCGTCGGTGCAACGCGCCCAGGCGGCGACCAAGGATGGCAGTTTCGAATGGGAAATCGCACCGGTGACCGTGTCCGGCCGCGGCGGCGACACCATCGTCACGCAAGACGAAGGTCCGCTGAAAGCCCGCCTCGAAAAAATTCCCGCGCTCAAGCCGGCCTTCAAGAAGGACGGCACCATCACCGCCGCCTCGTCGTCGTCGATCAACGACGGCGCCGCCGCGCTGGTGCTGATGCGCGCCTCGACCGCAAAAAAACTGGGCTGCAAGGTGATCGCGACAATCCACGGCCATGCGACCCACGCCCAGGCGCCGAACCTGTTCACCACCGCCCCGGTCGGCGCGATTCAAAAATTGTACGCCAATACTGGCTGGAACAGCGCCAATGTCGACTTGTTTGAAATCAATGAAGCGTTCGCCGCCGTGCCGATGGCGGCGATGCACGACCTCGATATTCCCCACAGCAAAATCAATATTCACGGCGGCGCGTGCGCGCTGGGCCATCCGATCGGCGCCTCCGGCGCGCGCATCATCGTGACGCTGCTGGGCGCGCTGAAAAAAACCGGCGGCAAGCGCGGCGTCGCGGCGCTGTGCATCGGCGGCGGCGAAGCGACCGCGATGGCGCTCGAACTGGCCTGACCGTGGCATGATAGGCAAGCGTAGCGTTACGCGCTACGCTTAGCGGCTCAACCATTGAAAGGACACACATGCCTACGGCACTCATCATCGGCGCATCGCGCGGCATCGGCAATCAACTGGCGCGTCAATACCTGCACGGCGGCTGGCGCGTGATCGCCACCGCGCGCAAGGAAGAAGATGGCGCGGCGCTGCACGAACTGGGCGCCGAAGTTCATTTGCTGGACGTAAACAAGCTGGAATCGGTGGCCGGCATGGGCTGGAAACTGGATGGCGAGCAACTCGACGTGGCCATCCTGAACGCTGGCGTGTACGGCCCGCGCCACGACGGTTTTCCATCGCAGCAAGATTTCGACCTGGTGATGCATACCAATGTGCTGTCCGCATTGCGCCTGCTGCCGCTGATCGCGCCGCTGGTGTGCGCCGCGCACGGCAAACTGGCGGTGATATCGTCGCATATGGGTTCGCTCAGCGAGCGCAGCAATCCGCGCGGCACGCTATACCGCGCCAGCAAGGCCGCCTTGAATTCGGTGCTGGTCGATACCGCGCTCAACTTCGGCCCGAAAGGCGCCACTTGCGTGGCGCTGCATCCTGGCTGGGTGCGCACCGAGATGGGCGGCGACGGCGCCGACCTGTCGCTGGAGCAAAGCGCGATCGGCATCCGTTCCACGCTGGCCAATCTTGCGCCATCGGCGCAGCCGGCCTACCTCAACTACGACGGCAAGCCTATCGGCTGGTAGCCGTTGATGGAGCATCATGATACTGAGCAATGAACACACAATGATACGCGACGCCCTGCGCACTTTTTCGCGCGAGCGCCTGGCCCCGAACGCGGCGCGCTGGGACCAGGAACATCATTTCCCGCAGCAAGAATTGAAGGAGTTGGCGGCGCTGGGCGCATTTGGCGTGGCGGTCCCCGAAGAACTGGGCGGCGCCGGCCTCGATTACGTGGCGCTGGCGCTGGTGCTGGAAGAAATCGCCGCCGGCGATGGCGGCATTTCGACCATCATTTCCGTCAATAATTGCCCGGTATGCAGTATCGCGATGATGTACGCCAATGATGCCCAAAAACAGCAATGGCTGCGGCCGCTGGCCCAGGGCGACATGCTGGGCGCGTTTTGCCTGACCGAGCCGCACACCGGCAGCGACGCGTCGGCGCTGCGCACCAGCGCCGTGCGCGATGGCGACAGTTATGTGATCAATGGCGTCAAGCAATTCATCACCAGCGGCAAACACGCCGACGTCGCCATCGTGCTGGCCGTGACCGACAAGGCAGCCGGCAAGAAAGGCATCAGCGCGTTCTGGGTGCCGACCGCGACGCCGGGTTACATCGTGGCCGGGCTGGAACAGAAAATGGGCCAGCATTCGTCGGACACGGCGCAAATCCTGCTGGAAAATTGCCGCATTCCGGCAGCCAACCTGATCGGCGCAGAGGGACAAGGCTACAAGATCGCCCTGTCCGGCCTGGAAGGCGGACGCATCGGCATCGCCTCGCAGGCGGTCGGCATGGCGCGCGCCGCATACGAAGCGGCGCTGCTGTATGCGCGCGAACGGGAAAGTTTCGGCAAGCCTATCTTCGAACACCAGGCGGTGCAATTCCGCTTGGCCGACATGGCGACCCAGATCGAAGCGGCGCGGCAATTGATACAGCACGCGGCATCGATGAAAGACGCCGGCTTGCCATGCCTCAAAGAAGCGGCGATGGCCAAGCTGTTCGCCTCGGAAATGGCGGAGCGGGTGTGTTCCGACGCGATCCAGGTGCATGGCGGCTACGGTTATGTATCCGACTTTCCGGTCGAACGCATCTACCGCGACGTGCGCGTCTGCCAGATCTACGAAGGCACCAGCGACATTCAGAAAATCCTGATCGCCCGCGCCTTGTCAACCGGGCCGTGAGATCCTCAGGCGAAAAAAAAGCCCGCGGTGGCGGGCTTCGTTCCAATGTAGTACCAATGCTTTAATCGTGTCATGGACGCCAGTGCTATCTGCAAAGTGCATCCTGATTCTTGGACGCCCATGCTATCTGCATGGTGCCTCCAACGTGTAAATTCGACCAACGTATCCGGAATTACAACATCCAGGTTTGCCGCCATACGCGTTACCGACATTACACAGATGGTAGCGCGGCGCATGCCCCGGATGGTGAGACTATTTGCAAGCAAATCTCAATCACTGAAGCGAGTATAGCACAGCTTTTTGTGCGGCGCAACAAATTATCTGTATCAATATACAGTACTGGTATCGAGCTTGGGCGCGGCTAACTCTTGCTGGTCGCGCCCGACTCTTTCATACTCGGCAATCACTTGCGCACCCAGCAATAACAAGGTGGCGCCGATTTCCAGGCTGAACATCACCACGATCGCGGTCGTCATCGAACCATACACGACATTGACTTGCGACAAGGTCGAGAAATACCAGACCAGCACATGGCGCGCGATTTCCCACAGCAGGGCTGCCGTCACGCCGCCGATCAAGGCGTGCGCAACCGATAGCCGGCCCACCGGCATCACCAGATAAATCGAACTGAGCACGAGGATTTCGCCTAGCAGTCCCAGCAAGTACAGCAACAGACCGGACACGCCGCCCAGCGACCATACACGGCCGAGCAAGAAGACACTTTCCTGGCCCATCACTTGCAGCGTTCCCGCCACCAGCGTGACCAGCAACACGCCGACGCCGAGCGACAGGATATAGCAGTAGGGCAACACCGCCGACACCAGGAAACGGCGGCGCCGTATCGCCACCCGGTGCACAAAGATCACGCTCATGGCGTTTTCCAGCACGGTGAAGGCCAGCGAACTGAAAAACAGCATGGTCACCAGCAAGACCCAGCCGATCACGTCGCGGTGCGTCAGGAATTGTCCGACTTCGTTGACGATGGCTGTCGATTGCCCCGGCACCAGCCATTCCAGGTAATGCCCTATGGTAGCCAGCAATTCCTGTTCATCGATGACATGCGACAAGGCCACCACCACCAGCATCAGCAAGGGCACGATCGACAGCAAGGAATAATAAGCGACGGCGCCGGCCAGCAGCAGGCCCTGGTTGGCGCGGAAGCCTTTCAACGTTTGCAAGGTGAATGCCAGCGGATGGCTGACGATATAGGCGCTTGCCCGGCGATTAATCATTAACATGGTGGTCGTCCAGGGTCGGGGATGCGGTAACTCCGCTGCCTGGCCTATTCTACCTGTCATGCTTTTAACATGCGTTGATACGCGTGCGCCAGCCCATGCTGGAAACCTCACACCACGGCCGGCTCCAGCAAGGTCAGCGTCTGGCTTGCTGCATCAAGGCGCGCCATGATCCCCATCGGCAAAGTGAACTGATCGCGGATATGGCCGAAGGAATAACCGGCCACGGCCGGCACGGCCAGCGGCTGCAAATGCTGGTCGACGGTGTCGTTCAGGGTCAGCGAAACGTCGCCATCGGCCGCTTCGCAATGTTCGAAGATACCCAGCATCAACGCCGCCGCGTGGCGGAAACCCTGGCTCAGGTCGAGCTGGGCCATCATGCGGTCGATCCGGTACGGCGCTTCGTTGACATCTTCCAGAAACAGGATGCTGTCGCGGAAATCGGCCGCATACGGCGTGCCGGCCAGCGCGCTGACCATGCTCAGATTGCCGCCGGTCAAGCGTCCGGTCGCCATGCCGCCCTGCACGGTGCGCACCAGGTAATGCGGCTCCGCTTCAGCCTTGCGCTGGTTTTCCAGCGCCATCGGGATCGTGTAGTGATCCTGCGGCGCCATCAGCACGCCGAGCAAATGGGTCAACGAATAATCGGAAAGCGTCGACGACGCCACCGGGCCGTGGAAGGTGACCAGGCCGGTATGCCGCTGGAACGCCAGGTGCAGCGCGGTAATATCGGAATAACCGATGAAGATCTTCGGATTACGCGCAATCAGCCGGTAGTCTATCCTCGACAGCAGCGCAATCGCGCCCGAGCCGCCGCGAATCGCCCAGATCGCCTTGACTTGCGGGTCGGCAAACATGGCGTGCAAGTCGTCCAGCCGCTGCTGCACCGAGCCGGCATAGTTGCCGTGCACGGCGCGCAAATGCCGGCCCAGCCTGACCCGCAAGCCCAGCGATTCGAGATTGCGCACCGCCTTGGCGATCGCCTCGTCGTCGGTACGGCCGCTGGGCGCGATGATGGCGACCAGATCGCCCTGGCGCAGCCGCGCCGGCTTGACCGGGCGGGGCAATGGAATATGCATGGACTGGTTTCCCTGGAGCGGCGCCGCGCCATATGCCGTACTGGCCAACGTGGCGCCGGCGGCGAGCAGCAAGCCGCCGAAGCGGCGCCGGCTGATCATGGTAAGACTCCTTGCGCATGCCGGCTTGCCGCCGCCGTGACATGACGCGGTTACATAAACTTGTATTTCAGTTGCAGCGACAGCGAGCGGCCGCGCGGATCGGCGACCCGCGGGTCCCAGCCGGCGCCTACGACTTCATCCACATTATGCGCGGTAAATGGCGGATCGGTATTCAGCAAGTTCTGGATGCCGACCGTGACCGTGGTGTTCTTGAAACCGGTATACGTGGCCGACAGGCTGTAGATGGCATAGCTGGCGACGTCCGGATTGAAGCCCGGCGGCGGCGTTCCCTTGCCGGCATTCGGCAACTGATCCTTGTAACCCGACGCATAGTTTTGCGTCAGCAAGGCGCTCCAGTCGCCGCGCGACAGGTTCAAGGTCGCATTGTGTTTCCAGCGCAAATACAGGTCGCGGGTATAGAACTTGCCGACCAGTTCCTGGTATTGCTGGCCCTGGTATTCGGCGAACTTGAAGCTGTCCAGGTAGGTGCCGTCGA
The DNA here is from genome assembly GCF_000723165.1 of Janthinobacterium agaricidamnosum NBRC 102515 = DSM 9628. Lineage (NCBI taxonomy): Bacteria > Pseudomonadati > Pseudomonadota > Betaproteobacteria > Burkholderiales > Oxalobacteraceae > Janthinobacterium > Janthinobacterium agaricidamnosum. The sequence goes on along the minus strand of NZ_HG322949.1, from coordinate 44,975 downwards.
GCGCCGCGGCCCATTTGAAGCCCGACTGCAAGCCTTCGGCGCGCAAGCCGATATCGGCGCCGCGGGTCTTGCTGCCGGCCGCATTGATCCAGCCGGCTTGCACGTAATCGATGGTGCCGTCCGGATTGCGCACAATGTTGGCGGCCAGCGCATCGGCATTGGCCAGCACGATTTGCGGCGTGCGGTTCAGGATGCGGTCCCTGGAATTGATGGCCCAGAAATCGACCGACGCCGAATAACCGCGCACCGGTTCAAACACAAAACCGACACTGCCCTGTTTCGAGGTTTCCGGGCGCAAATTCTTGTTGCCGCCGCTTTTGTAGGCCAGCCGGTCGATCGCGCAATAGGCCGGATTGCCGGGATTCTTCGGGCAACCGACAGGATCGACTATGCCATTCGGCAATTCCTGATCCAGCGAGCCGGAATACAGTTGCTGGAAACTGGGCGCCAGGAAACCCTTGCTGGCCGAACCACGCAACAGCAGCGTGTCGAAAGGCTGGTAGCGCAAGGCGATTTTCGGATTGGTGGTCGAACCGACCAGGCTGTAATCGTCGCGCCGCAGCGCCAGCTGCATTTCCAGGTCTTTCATGATCGGCACCAGCAACTCGGCATACACCGCCTTGACGTCGCGGCTGGCGTCGCTCAGCGCGGCGTTGCCCGGCGCCAGCAAGATGGTGGTCGCATCGACATCCTGGGCAAAGTTGTAGCCTTCGCGGCGCAAATCGAAACCGGCCGCCATCGCCAATGCACCCGCCGGCAACTGCAACAGTTCGCCGGAAATCGCACCGTCGACCTGGGTCATGGTGGTTTTGCCGTGCTGGAAATCGCCACGGAACTTGGTCGATTCGATCAAGGCCCTGGCCGCATCGGTCTGGCGTTGGCCCGGCGCCAGCCACGGGTTGATGATGCCGCTGGCCAAGGCTGAGTACAGTTTATCGGTATAGGAATAACCGTCGGTCAGCGCGGTATTGGTGCGACTTTCGGCGCGCGAAATGCCCGCCTTGTAATCCCAGCGGCCGAACGTGCCTTCAAAGCCGACCAGGATACGGGCATTGTCGGTGATATTTTCCTGGGTGCGGTTGCCGACATCGTTGGCGCGCCATTTATAGGCAATCGGCTTGGTATTGTCGAAGCTCGGGATGTAGGCCGACAAATCCTGGTAATACGCGCCGCCGACCGGATACAAATTCTTGTTGGCAACCGTCGCTTGCACCTGCATCGGCGTCAGGATCGCGGTCGCCTTGGTGCGCGACGCCAGCACTTCGACAAACATCTTGTGGTCCGGTCCCAGCTTGAGGGTGCCGCGCGACAGCAGGTTGGCCCGCTCGACCGGGAACTGGATCACATAGTCCGAGCCGTAATCGTAGGCGCAGGAATATTTGCTGCGCAGCGGCGAGGTGACGTCTTTCCACAAGTCGGTCTGGTATTGCGACATGCCGTGTATCGTGTCGCACTTGCCCTGGAAGCTCAGCGGGTTGGCTTGCAGATAGGTGTTGTTATCGCCTGGCATCTTGAAGCCGCTGCCCAGCGCCGTGCCGGCGCCGCTCAACTGATTGGCGAACAGCGTGCCGGTGGTGTCCGGCGACAAGCCGCGGCCCGGCTGGAAGCCATTGACGAAGCTGCGCTGGTTACCATTCAACTGTTGCGCCTGGTCGACCGTCAAGCTGGTCATCACATTGTAGCCGTCGTTGTCCAGCGCACCGGTGCCGGCCAGGATCGAAGCGCGGCGGGTCGCCCCGCCGCCCTCTTGCGTGTCATTGGTCGAGACCGACGCTTCGACGCCGCTGTAATTGGTTTTCAAGATGAAGTTGATGACGCCGCCGACCGCGTCGGTGCCATAGATTGCCGACGCGCCGTCTTTCAGGATTTCCACGCGCGAAATCGCACCCAATGGTATCGCATTCAAATCGACCGCCTTGCCGCTGGCGCCGTGGGTGGCGATGCGGCGGCCGTTCAGCAGCACCAGCGTGCTGCCCGGTCCCAGGCCGCGCAAGGAAGCGAACGACGCGCCGCCGCTGACCCGGTCGGCGTCGGCACCAAACACGTTATTGCCCGAAGTCATATTATCGGCCCCGGTGCCATTCGAGGAAATGGTGCGCATCAATTGTTCGGCGCTGGTAATGCCGGATTTCTCTATCGTATCGAAGGTGATGACTTGTACCGGCAGCGCACCTTCCTTGGCGACGCGCTTGATGCTGCTTCCCGTGATTTCAACTTTCTGCATCGCTTGCGGCGCAGCGTCCTGCGCCAGCGCCGGACCGGCAACACCAATCAGCGCAATCCATTGCGCAAGCTTGTTTACTTTCACGACTCTCTCCTTTTGGGCAATCGAGACTTGCGTTCTCAAGTCAGGCTGGGTGTAATGTCCCGGCACTACATTTTTTTTCATAATGCTCGGCGTCCTCGCCAGCCCCGAGATGACAGTCAGGCGAGTATTGTTTGCATTACTTTATTGGTTTTCACGTTCAGAGTAGCGCGATGCATCAACGGCCATCCAATGAATAATGCTTTCCTAGCCATAACTTTTTGGAATCAATGACCGTGTCGTCCAGGGATGGGGTCCAAGGATTACTTGACTGACGATGTATCGATGTCCAGATAACGCCAGGAAGTGAATTCCACCGGATGCCGCTTGTAGTTCTTTAACCACGGCTGATGCAGGTCGGCTGAAATCGGATGGGTCAGCAGCACCCATGGCGTGTAGGCATGGATCAACTGCGACATATCGTGATACAGGCTGCGGCGGCGCGGCGAATCGGACAGCAAGCGCGCCTCTTCATACAGAGTATTGTAATCTGGTAAATTAAATCGGGCATAATTGGCGCGCCCGCTGTTGGGGCCATACAACAATTGCAAGAAATTATCGCCATCCGGGAAGTCGGCGATCCAGTTGGTTTCAAACATTTGCACCTTGCCCAGCCGCGATGCCTTGATGATCTCGGTTTTCTTGTCGCTTTTAAAGGTGACACGCAGGCCAATGGCATTCAGGTTCTTGCGCCACAATTCATCGCGCAAGCGGCCCACGGTGCTCGCTTCGGTATGCATCACCAGCGTCAGCGGCTGGCCGTCCGGCTGGCTGCGGAAACCGTCTTGTTGCAGGCGATAGCCAAAACGGTCGAGCAAGGCGCGCGCCAGTTGCGGATCATAGCTCACCGGACTGCGGTAAGCGGGATCGTAGCCCAGCACATTCGGCGGCAGCGGCGACTGGGCCGGCAAGGCCAGTCCCTTTTTCAGCAGCGCCACGTCTTCCGCGCTGTTGTAGCTCAGCGCGATGGCGCGCCGCAACGCCAGCCTCGGTCTGGCATACCCGCCAATCACCGGGTCGTCCATATTCATCCACATATAATAGGTTTGCAGCACCGGGAAACGCGACAGCACGATACCCTTGTGCGCCAGTTCCGGCTTCAACTGGCCGCCGGCCAGCACCATCTCTGTCATCGATTCCGGCACTTGCTCGACATAATCGAATTCGCCCTTCAAGAAGCCCAGCATGCGCGACTGGTACTCTTCGACGATGCGCACCTCGACCCGGTCCACCAGCGGCAGCTTCTTACCTTCCAGGCTGGCCGCCAGGGCCCGGTCTTGCGGCGCGACATCCGGCCCGGCATGAAAAATGGTTTCCCTGAAATCGGGATTAGCCAGCAACACGATCTTGTCGCTGCGTTTCCATTCACCGACCAAAAACGGGCCGCTGCCGACCGGATGATTGCCGATCTGCTTAGCGTACGCCTGCGCCACTTCGCGCGCCACCACGCCGGTGGCCGGCATCGCCAGGTAAAACAGGAAATTCGGATCGGGCGCATTCAGCCGTATCCGCAAGGTATATTTGTCGAGCGCTTGCAAGCCGTCGATCGGCGTGTCGTAGCTAAACGTGTTTTTCAAGGCGGCATCGCCGACGATCTTGTCTTCAAACAGGAATAACCAGGGCGATTTCAGGCTGGGATCGTACAGGCGTTTCAGGCTGTACACATAATCCTGTGCGGTGACTTCGCGCTTGACGCCCTTGAAGGCGGGGTCTGGCGTAAAAAAAGTACCGGGCTTCAACTGAAAAATATAGGTCTTGCCATGGTCTTCGATGCGCGGCATGGTCCGCACCGTGTTTTCCTGCAACTTGACCGGCCGCGCCAGGTAATCGTAGCGCAGCAGCGGATCGAACACGTTTTCCAGCAAGTTCAAGCTGGCCAGGTCGGACGCAACAGCCGGATCCAGCCCGGTTTCGCTAGTGGTCAACAACATGTGCAAGACCTTGGGCGGATGATTGGGCGCCGCGATGCCGGGGACCGGGCACGCCACTACAATAGCGAACAAAGCGGCGCTACAGGCGGTTTTACAAAAACGCATCATCGTGTATCCATGTTAAAACTCTGAAAATAAAACGGAATATAAGCAGGCTAACCCGCTATCACAGCATGTGCAAATGAAAACCGCCCGGCAGCTTATAACTTTTGGGCATGATCCCGCTGCATTCTTTCATCAACTCGTCCCGGCCTGCCTCTATACTTTGCCTGCGGACAAATCACTCACCAGTCACCAAGCACTCAGCGCAAAGAACTCAGCGATATGGCACTTAATTACATCTGGTCCGGCTTTTTCCTGGTCGGCTTCCTGGCGGCGCTATTGCAATGGCTCTTACTCGGCGATACCGATATCTTCAAACGCATCATCGACGGCACTTTCGAAACGGCGCGCATGGGCGTGATGGATATCGCGCTGCCGCTGGCCGGCGTGATGACCTTGTGGCTGGGCATCATGAACATCGGCGAAAAGGCCGGCATCGTCGGCTGGCTGGCGAAAGTGATCGCACCCTTCTTTTCGCGTATTTTTCCGGAAATTCCCAAGGACCATCCGGCCACCGGCCACATGGTGATGAATTTCTCGGCCAACTTGCTGGGCCTGGACAATGCCGCCACCCCCTTCGGCTTGAAGGCGATGGAAAGCTTGCAAACGCTCAATCCGAACAAGGACGAAGCGACCAATGCGCAAATCATGTTCCTGGTGCTGCACACCTCGGGCTTGACACTGATTCCGCTGGCCATCATGGCGCAGCGCTCCATCCTCGGCGCGGCCGATCCCTCCGACATCTTTATCCCGTGCATGATCGCCACCTATGTCGCGACCGTGGTCGGCATCATCACCGTGGCGATCAAGCAGCGCATCAACCTGATCAACCGGGTCGTGCTGGGCTGGCTGGGCGGCATGACCAGCGCCATCGTCGCGCTGATCTGGTACTTCACCCAATACCTGAGCAAGCAGGAAATCGAGCTGGTGTCGAAGGTGGTCAGCAACCTGGTGTTGCTCAGTGTAATCGTCATCTTCATCACCGGCGCGCTGCGCAAGCGGGTCAACGTCTACGACGCCTTCATCGAAGGCGCCAAAGGCGGCATCCAGACCTCGATCACCGTGATTCCCTACCTGGTCGGCATGCTGGTGGCGATCAGCGTGATCCGCAACGCCGGCGTGTTCGGCTTTGTCATGCAAGGCTTGAATTGGGTGTTCAGCTCGATTGGCATGAATACCGACTTTGTGCCGGCCTTGCCGACCGCCATGATGAAGCCGCTGAGCGGTTCCGGCTCCAAGGCAATGATGATCGACGCCATGAATACCTACGGCGTCGATTCCTTCGTCGGTCGCCTGGCCTGCGTGTTCCAAGGGTCGGCCGACACCACTTTTTATATCGTGGCGCTGTATTTCGGTTCGGTCGGCATCCGCAAGACCCGCTATGCGATCACGGCCGGCCTGATCGCCGACCTGGCCGGCGTCATCGCGGCGATCTTTGTCGCCTATGTGTTTTTTCACTAAGTTTTCACTAAGCTCGCACTGAGGATATTCATGTTTCGTCCCGTCCTGTTCGCCGCCTTGCTCGGTGTTGTTTCCAGCGTTCACGCCCAATTACCGGAACCGGTCAGCCGCTTGCTGCGCGCCGCCGCTATTCCGGAACAGGCCATCAGTGTGGTCGTGTTGCGCGGCGATACCACGCTGCTGTCGCATGGCGCGCAGCAAAGCATGCAGCCGGCCTCGACGATGAAAATGGTGACCACCGCGGTCGGCCTCGAACAACTGGGACCGATCTTTCGCGGCCGCACCGAATTTCGCACCAGCGCCGATGTCATCGACGGCGTGCTGAAAGGCGACCTGATCCTGCACGGCGGCGCCGATGCCGATTTCAACGACGATGCGCTGAACCACATGCTGCAAAACCTGCGCAAGCAGGGCATCCGCAAGATCCAGGGCGACCTGGTCCTCGACCGCCAATTGTTCCAGCCGGCCCGGCCGGACCTGGGAGTGCCGCCGTTCGATGAAACGCCGGAATGGCGCTACAACGTGATCCCCGACGCCTTGCTGCTCAACACCAATATGTTGACCATCGATCTGAACTCGACCGATGGGAAACTGACGCTGGCGATGATGCCGGAACTGGACAATGTCAGCGTGACGTCCGACATGAAACTGATCAATGCCAGTTGCGCAACATGGGAAGACGGCTGGCGCACGCCGGAAACCGTGCGCGGCGCCAACGGCAAGTTGCAAGTGATACTGCACGGCACCTTCCCGCGCAATTGCATCCGCTCGACCAGCATCAATGCGCTCGACCGCCAGGATTACGCCGACCGCCTGTTCCGCAGCAACTGGAAACGCCTGGGCGGCAGCTTCAGCGGCATCGTGCGCGAAGCGCCGCCTACCGGACAGCCGCCGGTGGCGACGCCGGTCGGCAGCCGCTTGCTGGCCGACCATGTGGCGCGCGCCTTGCCGGAAGTGCTGCGTGATATCAACAAGAATTCCGACAACACGCTGGCGCGCACGCTGTTCCTGAGCCTCGGCAGCCTGGAAAGCGATGGCTGGCTGGGCAGCCGCCCGGTGGCGCTGGCCGCGCCGGAAGACACCGTCAGCCGTGCGCGCCAGGTGGTGCATGACTGGTTCCAGCGCCACCATATCGACGACCAGGGCTTGATCATCGAAAACGGTTCCGGCTTGTCGCGCACCGAGCGCATCAGCGCCGGCCAGATGGCGGCGCTGATGCAGGCCGCCAGTATCGGCCCATGGGCGCCCGAGTTCCTGTCCAGCTTGCCTATCGTCGCGCTGGACGGCACCATGCGCCGCCGCCTGATCGGCACGCCAGCCGCCGCGCGCGCGCGCATCAAGACCGGCACGCTGAAAAACGTCAGCGCCATCGCCGGCTACGTGCCGGACGCCAACAACCAGCAATGCGTGGTGGTGGCGATCATCAACCACGACCTGGTCGGTAACGGCAATGGCCGCGCCGTGCTGGACGCCTTGATCGAGTGGGTGGCGGCGTCGGGTGTAGCACAGCAATAAAAGTCAGGCGCTGTCAGGCGCGGGTCAAAGCACCCGCGGATAAGTCTGCCGGACCAGCGCCCGGTCGCCGCAATCGAAATGCCACCATTCGCTGTTGATGCCGAGCCAGCCTGCCTGGAACATGGCGTCGCGCAGCAGGCGGCGGTTGTCGATATGCTGCTGGGTAATTTCTCCCCGTGCCAGCAATGCCGGCTCCAGCACCGGATGTGAGCGCTCGCTTAAATCGTCGAAGCCGGTGCCCATGTCGAGCTCCTGGCCATCCGGCCCGACGATGGTGACGTCGAGCGCCATGCCGAAGGAATGGATCGAGCCGCGCCCCGGTTCGGCGATATAGCCCAGCAACCCGGTGCCTTGCAAGGCATCCCATAATTGCTGCTGCACGCTTTGCGGTCGCAACGCGTCCAGCACCAGCAATTGGTGATACGGCTTGCGGGCGGCCAGCCAGGCCACCGCCCGCTCCAGCGCGGCGGCGGCGTCGCGGTGCAGCCAGGCGCAGTCGAGCGGCGAATACAGGTCGCGGCCGACGAAGTTGTCGGCGCTCGCATAACGCAAATCGATGCGGATGCCGGCGATGCCGCTCAAGTGGCGGAATTGTCCGCTGCCGGCCACCGCGGCGCTGCTCAGGGTTGCACCACTCATGGCTTGCCTCGTTCCAGGCAAGCCCTGGCGGCCATGCCGATGCTGTTGGCCAATTGCCGCGCGCCATGCGACAGCGGCGCATGGCTGGCCGTCAGCAAGAATAATTGCACCGGTATCGCCGGCGCCCACGGCCGCCGCTGCAAGCGCTCCGACGATCCCGACGCCGCCGTGAACGGATCGACCACTGCCATGCCGGCGCCGGCCTCGACCAGCGAGCGGGCGATCTGGTAGGTTTGCACCACGGTATTGAATACCGGCTGGATATCTTGCGCCTCGCACGCGGCAATCACCAGTTCGCCCAGCGGATCGTGGTCGGCGTGACCGATCAATTCCCCGTTTAAACCTTGGGCAAACAGCGGCGTGCCGCAATCGGCCGCGCGCCAGGTGCCAGCCGGCGCGATCGCGGTCATCACGCCTTGTGCGATCGCTTCGGCGACGATGCCGGGATGGCGCGGGTCTTGCAGAGATAATGCGAGGTCGGCTTCGCCCAGGCGCAGCGTATTGACGATTTCGCTGGTGTGATGGGTCGCCAGCTGGCAGCGCATCAGCGGGAAATCGCGGCGCCAGTCGGTCATGGCTTTCGGCAAGACGCTGATCGCGATGGTCGGTGTCGAGACCAGCCGGACGGTTTCCACCGCCTGACCTTTCAAGCCGGCGGCCAGGCGCCGTATGCCCTGCAAGTCGCGGTGCAGTTTTTCGGTTTCGACGAACAGGCGGTGCGCTTCCGGTTTTGGGTACAGCTTGCCGCGCACGCGCTCGAACAGCGGCATGCCCAGTTGCAATTCGCAATGCTGCAAGACCTTGGTCACGGCCGGCTGCGAGATGTGCAACACCTGGGCCGCACCGCTGATGGTGCCGACCTGCATGATCGCGTGAAAAACTTCGATGTGCCGCAACCGCATGACTGATCCTTATATGTGCTGCCCGAAAGCCGCCAGCATATAAGAAAAAGTCATCGGTTGCCGCATTCCTTATCGATTGATCACGTCGTTGAACAGTTGCAACCTTACTGCGCCGCGACCGCCGGGACCGGCGGGATCACTGGCGCCGGGGTGGTCAGCACGTCGAGAATGGCGGCGGTTTCGCCATCCGGCGTGCCGTCGAAGCGGGTGTTGCGGAATTTCATCTGGAAGGCGATCAGCACATTCCGGGTTTGCTCATCGAACACGCCGGTTTGCTCGATCGGATAGCCATGCAGCGCCAGCCGTTGCTGGAACCATACCGCGTCCGGCAAAAGTTGCTCGTAGACCACGCGCTGGCCCGCCACGCGCGCCGCATCCGGCCAATTGATCAAGCCGGCGTCGGCCAATTGGCGCCATGGGAACAGCGGCCCCGGATCTTGCTTGCGCTGCGGCGCGACTTCATTGTGGCCCAGGATGTTTTCCGGCGCGATATTGTGGCGCGCAACGATTTGCTTGAGCAGCGGAATCAACTGGTCCAGCTGCGCTTGCGGGAATGGATACCAGACCCGGCCTTCCGGCGTATCCCGGAAACCCGGGTTGACGATTTCGATGCCGATCGAGCTGACATTCAACTGGGTATAGTTCTTCCAGTTGCTGATGCCGGCGTGATTGGCCTGGCGCGACTCATCGACCAAGGTATAAAACTTCGGCTGCTCGGTATCGGTCAACAGATAGTGAGCGCTGACCGCTTGCTCCGTCAAAATCTTGATCGAGCTGGGCAAATTACTGACGGTGTAATGGATCACGACAAACTTGACCCGGTCGCTCTGGCTGCGCGACGTGTAGGTATGATCCAGCGTCGGCGGCGTCGTGCTGGCGCAGCCAGTCAGGAAGGCAACGATCAAGGCAAGGAAAATGGTCTTCATGGGCGTGTCTCCAGGTTAAAACAAATCGGTCATCCACTACTCAATACTCGGCAACACTGCGCGCAGCGATGCGGGCCGCGGCGCAATGCGGCTGCGCCACTTTTTGTTGCAAGCTCCATTCGGCCGGCAAGGCTGCGCGCATCGCCACGGCGATTGCCGGATGCAGCACCGACGCGCGGCCGGACAACACCACCGGCCGCTGGCCATAACGGCGCGTCAGCGCCAGCGCCAGCCGCGCCAGCTCTTGTCCGGCGCGCTGCAAGATCAGCAGCGCTTCCTTATCGCTATCGGCGCTGGCCGCGACCGCCAGCGCCAGCTGGCCGACCGCGCCGCGCTCTTGACCATACATGAACTGGCGCGACCGATCCCAGTCGCTGCCGCCAATCTGTTCAAACACCGCCCGCGCCAGCGGCGATGCAGGCCAGCTGCCGGGCTGCTCATCTTCACGGCGCCAGATCTGGCGCAGCGCTTGGCGGGCGATCCAGAATCCGCCGCCGCCATCGTCGAGCATCACGCCGCGTCCGCCGGCCCGGTGAAAGGCGCCATCGGTATCGATCCAGGCGGCGATCGAGCCGGTGCCGGCGTACACCAGGTAACCCTGGCCCGGCGCAAAACTGTCGAGGTAAGCGATCTCAATATCGTTGCACAAGGTCACCGCCAACGGATCGAGTGACAACAATTGTGCAAGCCACTGTCCCAATAAAACGCCGTCGCCGCCAAAACCGGTCAATCCTGCGCGCACCCGGACCGGCCGGCCAGCGTGCAGCACAGCCTGGCACAAGCTGGCAAAAGTCGCCTGCACCGACAGCCGCCCATCAGCCGTAGCCATCTGCAAGGCGGACAAGCCGTCAACCTGGCCTTCGGCGACGATTTGCCCATCCGGCGCGGACAATGCCCAGCGTGTCCGGCTGCCGCCGGCGTCGATGCCCAGGCCGAATTCTTGTTCCACAGCGACATCTAATATTGTCATGGCTATTTTGCAAAAGCAATCATCAAAAGTTCAGCGCCAATACAGGGCCAAACTGACACTATGGGTATGAAAGCTTGGTGACATGTCCAGGTTGACATAGGCGGAGTATAATCTGCAACCTCATTTTGCTCTCCTGCTCACTCGTGCCTGAATCGCCACGACTATTGTAGACACTCCTAAGCCATAATTTAGGCAAAGGAGAGATCATCAGTGGTAAGCGTTACACGGAAAAATTTAAGGTAGCTGCGGTTGCTGTGGTCAAGTAATTTCGGACACAACGATAGGTTCACGTTCTGCCATTTTCTGTTCGTAGACAGAGGGCGGCAGATTGCCCAATACTGAATTGATCCGCTTGCAGTTATAGAAGCCGACGATGTAGTCGGTGATGTCGGCTTTTGCCTCAGCGTGGTTGGCGTATTGACGCTGCCAGACGCGCTCCATCTTGAGGTTCAGGAAGAAGCGTTCAGCGACCGCATTGTCCCAGCAGTTGCCTTTGCGGCTCATGCTGCAGACGAAACCGTGGCGGGCCAGCAGGTCCTGGTAAAGCTCGCTGGCATACT
>NZ_HG322949.1:1222-33628 GCF_000723165.1 Janthinobacterium agaricidamnosum NBRC 102515 = DSM 9628 | reverse complement strand
TGGCTCCCCCGGTCGGAATGGACGATCAATCCGGGCGCCGGCTGGCGCTGCTGAATGGCCATATTCAAGGCATCGCAGACCAGCTTGGCGGGCATGCTCGGCGCCATGGCCCATCCGACCACTTTGCGGGCGTACAGGTCCAGCACGGTGGCCAGGTACAGCCAACCGGCACCGGTGCGGATGTAGGTAATGTCGCTCACATACGCCAGGTTTGGCGCGCACGGATTGAACTGCCGGTTCAATACATTGTCGGCGACCGGCAAGCCGTGCTTGCTGTCTGTCGTATGGACGAATTGACGCTTCCAGACGGGCTTCAAGGCCGCCTGGCGCATCAAGCTGCGCACCTTGTAGCGCCCGATGTGGAAGCCTTCGCTGGCCATGGCGGTAACCAGTCGGCGGCTGCCGTAGCTCTGATGGCTGGCCATAAACGCTGCCCGCAAATGCACGCTCGCTTTGCACAAAAGCGGTTTGGCAGAACCACGCTGCGCCTCATAAAAACCGGATCGACTGACGGCCAAGGCGCGGCAACTCTGCAGGACCGGGATGGCCTCCTTTTGCAACTGGCGAATAACGGTATAAATCATTTCATTTCGCGGGCAAAGAAGGCCGAAGCTTTTTTTAATATGGTGACATCCTGCCGAAGTTGTTGATTCTCCAGCTCCAGCTGGCGGATCCTTTGCTGCTCGGCTGTGAGCGGTTTGCCTATGCCTGGCTGCCCGCTCTGTTCGGCACCGTATTGTTGCAGCCAGCGCCGGATCGCAGTCTGCCCGATGCTCATGCTTTCGCTGACGTTCTGGACGCTCTGGCCCTGTTCATTGATCATCCGAACCACTTCCAGTTTCAGGCTCGGATCGAAGGTCCTACGTTTTCTTGTCGACATACTTAACTCCTCAGGTGCTGTATTTTCCACCTATCGAGGTGTCCGGGCAAATTAGACCACAGCACTGGAAGCAAGCATGAGCCGACGTGGAAACTGTCACGACAATCATCCCTCACGCCCTAAAGATCTGCATTCTTCACTATGGGGTATGGCGTTACTCATTTTTGAGCAATTTTCCCCTGCTGTATAGAAAAACAGCGGTTTCTCATATTTTCGCCTTGCGTTTACGGATGAGGTGGTTTACGCTTGCGTCATGGTAAATCCCTCTGAACTCTCTGCCGAATTCATTCTTCAGCTTAAGCATGAGCTGGAAGCTGACGTTCAGCTTCTCAAAGAGTTACCGGAAAGGATTTCGCAACGGAAAAAGCGCTATGAAGCGGCTCTTATGTTTGCGCCACTGGGCTTCGACCCGGATGCAGCGCTTAATGTAGTTCCTAAAGTGCAGAAGGAAGTAGAGGTAGCAACCGTTCCTGTTCGTGTTAATGAGTCGACCGCAGATGTGTCGTCAGAGTTCACCTTGACAGCCGTTGATGGGAGCCACTCCGAGAATGTACCTTCTTGGACGAAAGCAATTCAGCATGTACTTGAAAATTCTAGCACCGGGCTTGCTCACAAGGAATTATTGACTACGATTCGAAATGAGTTTCCTGCAATGCCAACGTCGGTTGGAGAAAAGGGGTTCTACAACGGCATCGGTAAGCTATCTGAAAAGCGAGTGCTTGTTAAGCACGGTGGGTTGCTTTATGCGAAAAAAACAGTCGATTCGATTATCGCTCGTGGTGAGTCGTTGCCAGAAGGACCTTCAACCCAAACCCGTTCGGGCAGTTCCGGTGAGATTATTTTATCGATCCTTAAGGGGCACGCAGGAGGTTTGGCCGCAGCAGAGTTGAAGGTCTTGATTAGCGAGGTGCCCAATGCTCCGGCAAGTCTGAAGAAGCACAGCCAGTTTATTTACAATGTATTAGCTACCTTGATTGGTTCCGGCCAAGTAGTGAAGATGGGTAACCTATATCGTCTTGCTGAAAAAGACAAAGCCCCTGTGGGGACAGGGGCTTCTTTGTAATCCAATCCACGCCGTGAGGGCGAACATGAGAAAGGAGGTAAAACATGTTGTACTACGTGTTGCGAGCGTCGTTTTTGAAAATCCGCTTGATGATAATAACGACTGCATCTGATTACTAACTTGCACGTGAGAGATAACGCTTTCACGTTGATGTAGGGTAGGTAAGGGCATGCCCTGTCACTACCTCCGCATCCTTGTCGTATAACTAGACAAGGCAAAGTTTACGACAAGATGCAGCCGTAGGCAAGAACTAATGTCCCTCTATCTTGTTAGAGGAGTGCATTATGCGCAACTTTAGTAAAGTAAAAGACGTTTTCGTTCGTCAATATACCAGACGTCGTTTTGGACGTGATGAGAACGTACGGCAGCACTGGCGGTCGCATCCGCATCAGCTGAATCTATTCAGCTAACCGAGTGGCAGCATGATACATGTGATCATGCTGCCATTTTTTATTTTAGAACTTTCGACAGTCGAGTCGACACAACGCGCTCCTGCGTGGAGCCAACTTCCCCTTGCCAAGCCCTGCTTCCGAGACGAACTGTGAAGTACGGAAATAATTATTCTTTTAATGACATCTTGTATTCTCTTATGTAACCTATAGTTGCTTGCAATACCAACAACTAGGGTAAAAAATGAACGAACGCGACGCGCTTCTTGTATCGATTGCTTCAACCATTCAGACGTATCGGGAGGGAGAAATTGCTTCTCCAAACGTCGCGCATGTGGACAGATGGGCGAGGCAGTTTTCTTCAGAGAATCAAATAATATTCCTCAGGGAATTTGACGTCGTTTTGAAACGGACGTTTCTCACCAAGGCTAAAGTGCTGGATTTGTTAGCAAAGGTCAGTGAAAATGCTGTCATCGTGGGTGCAAATCCTGCTGAGTTCTGGCGAAAAGCAAAGGTTTTGGACATCCAATTAAATGGACATAGCCAGAAGGAGATGATCGCCCTCATGGTACCATTGCTTAAGCAGAAATTTCAGGTCGATCTCAACGCTGGTGGGACGCCAGACGGCAAATATGTATACCTCGACGACGTTACCTATACAGGTAGCCGGATCGCCAGTGACATTAGTTCTTGGCTCAAATTCGCTCCACCGAAGGCTAGTGTTAAGGTCATCTCGTTGGTCAGCTATACATCGACGTATTACGCACGCAATACTCGTACACCTAAGGTAATTGCGGAATCTGGTAAAGACGTCTCTGTCGCATATGGACAGCAAATCCAAGTCGAAAATCGAGTGACGAACAATCACAACTCTGGAGTGTTTTGGCCTATTGCATTGAGTGAGGAGCAAGCCGCAGACGATTACGTACGTGCACAAACGCTTCAGTACGCCGCTCGGAAGCCAGGAGGTAAAAGCCAAGTGTTCATCACGGAGGAAGGTCGGCAAGTACTGGAGCATGAATTTCTAGAGGCAGGCAGAAAGATACGTTCGCAGATCAAGAGCCCTACAAATGTGCTAAAGCCATTAGGATTTGGCAGCTTCGGCGTCGGTTTCGGCTCCACGATTTGTACTTACCGGAACTGTCCTAATACTTCGCCGCTTGCATTGTGGTGGGGAGAGCAAGAAGGGCGTGGCGCGTTGGAATGGTATCCTCTCTTTCCCCGTAAAACATACGAATAAAATGCAGCCTTCACCAAATGAAAGCAAAACGGTAAACCTGCGCACCTACGTGAGGAGTGAGTGCGTAGTTTTTCACACAACTAGAGATGAATTTGGGGGGCTTTCGAATATGGCATCGGGCTTTCCGCTATCGGTGAATGGTATTTCCATCAGGACCAGTGAGGCGCTATACCAAGTCTGCCGTTTTCCACATCGACCTGATGTGCAGCAATTCATAATTGATGAAGCGAGCCCGATGATTGCAAAACGGAAGAGCAAGCCCTATAGAGACGAAACAAGGTCCGATTGGGATCTGGTTCGACACAAGATCATGCGCTGGAGTCTCCGGGTAAAGCTGGCCCGTCATTACTCAACATTTGGCGAATTACTGTTGAGTACCGGTGAACGGGATATCGTTGAGCAATCAAGCAAAGATAATTTCTGGGGGGCCTTTGTAAGACCGGATGGAACTCTTATAGGCCAGAATATTCTTGGACGGCTTCTTATGGAGCTTCGGGAGCGCTTAAAGTACGACGAAAGCCAGTCGCTAAAGATTGTAGAGCCGTTGAGTGTGCCCGATTTTTTTCTCTTGGGTAGGGAAATTGAGATCGTAGATGCCACAAATGATCCGACTCAACCACAACAAAGTAGGTTGCTATAGATACCTGACCAAGCGAGAAATGCAGCTTGGGTTTAATCTGGCGTGCGAAAGATATGGGTAATCAGAAGGCTGGAGCAGCGCTTACTGGTCGGCTCCCAAAAGGGGCGGGACTATGTGCAGCCCGACTATGGGCGCATGCACCATGAACTGCGGCGCAAGGGCATGACATTGATGCTGCTGTGGGAAGAGCATCGCGCCGACTACGAGGATTGCCAAACCTACGCCTACTCGCAATACTGCGAAAACTACCGGCGCTTTGCCAGACAGCTCAAGCGTTCGATGCGTCAGATCCACCGCGCCGGCGAGAAGCTGTTCATCGATTATGCCGGCCCCACCATCGCGCTCACCGATGGCGGGCGCGCGCACATCTTCGTCGCTTCGATGGGCGCGTCGAGCTATACCTACGCCTGCGCCACGCCGCGCGAGACGATGGCCGACTGGCTCGAATCGACGGCGCGCGCGCTGGCCTTCTACGGCGGCGTGACGCAGCTCATCGTGCCCGACAATCCGCGTGCGATGATCTCGGACGCCAACCGCTACGAGCCGCGCAGCAACGACACCGTGCTCGACTTCGCGCGCCATTACGGCACCTCGATCCTGCCGGCGCGGCCGTACCATCCGCAGGACAAGGCCAAGGCCGAATCGGCGGTGCAGATCGTCGAGCGCTGGATCATGGCGCGCCTGCGTCATCAGCAGTTCGGCAGCGTGCACGAGGTCAATCAGGCTATGGCGCCGTTGCTCACGCGGCTCAACGAGAAGCCCTTCCAAAAACTGCCTGGCAGCCGTGCCAGCACCTTCGCCGAGATCGATGCGCCGGCCTTGTTGGCGCTGCCGTTACAGCGTTACGAGATGGCTCGGTTCAAGACCGTCAAGGTCCACATCGACTACCACGTGGAGGTCGAGCGCCATCGTTACAGCGTGCCGCAAACCCTGGTCGGCCAAGTGCTGGAGGCGCGCATCACGACGGCGGTGGTCGAGCTGCTGCATCGCGGCCAGCGCGTCGCCAGCCATGCCCGCAACAGCCGCGTCGGCGGTTTCACGACCGTCGCAGCGCACATGCCGGCGGCACACCGCGCACACATGGAATGGACGCCGCAACGGCTGATCCACTGGGGCGAGAGCATCGGTCCGGCGACCGCCGAGGCTGTGACGCGGCTGATGGCCGAGAACCGGCATCCAGAGCATGGCTACCGCGCCTGCCTTGGCCTGCTGTCGCTGGCCAAGCGCTATGGCAAGGTGCGCTTCGAAGCGGCGTGCATGTTGGCCCTGCAGATCGGCGCCTGCCAGTACCGCCACGTGAACGACATCCTGAAGAACAACCGCGACCAAAGCGTCCCCGTGGTCGCCGAAGAATGGGTCAGCCCTGACCACGCTCATCTGCGCGGCTCTGGCTACTACCAATAAACAATATAAATAATAAGGAGTATGGCGATGATGATGCACACCACCCTGGCGCAGCTGCGCTCACTGAAACTGGACGGCCTGGCAGCGGGCTTGGAGGAACAACTGGCCCAACCCGGCATGACGGCGTTGAGCTTCGAGGAGCGCGTGGCGCTGTTGATCGACCGCGAGGTCCACGCCCGTAATGACCGCAAGCTGGTGCGACTGCTCAAGAATGCGCATCTCAAATATGGACAGGCCGCGATCGAGGACATCGACGCGCGCGCCGGTCGCGGCGTCGACCGGCGCGAGGTGATGAGCCTGGCCTTGGGCGACTGGGTCAGCGCCGGTCATAGCGTCCTGGTCACCGGCCCAACCGGCGCCGGCAAGTCCTGGCTGGCCTGCGCACTGGCGCAGTACGCCTGCCGGCGTGGCTACTCGGCGATCTATCAACGCGTACCCCGCTTGCAGGAAGAACTGCGCATCCGGCACGGCAGTGGCGCCTTCGGCAAATGGCTGCTTCAATTGGCCAAGACCGACGTGCTGATCCTCGACGACTGGGGCATGGGGACCATCGACGGCATGACGCGCTCGGATCTGCTTGAGATCATCGACGACCGGGCTGGCAACAAGGCCACCATCATCACCAGCCAATTGCCGGTGGAGCACTGGCATGCCTGGATCGGCGACGCCACCATTGCCGACGCCATTCTGGATCGCGTCATGCAGCGCAACCACCGCTTCACACTGACCGGTGACTCGCTACGCGCCCAACGACCAAAAACACCCAAGGGAGTGCGGTATGTGTAAGAGAAAATGTCAAGCTGGGCATGTTGCCTTGCACAGCTCAGATACCCAAAAATGATGCTTTGCGCAGCATTACCGGCCGGGCCTTATTTGAGACTGCCGGCCAGCGGCGGCACCGAGACCCGCGCGCTTTCATTGCCGAGGCGGTCTACCGCGCTGACCACCACCGCATTGGCGGGGCCGGTGCTGGCGTCGTCCGGCAAGGTCCATTCAGTCTGGGCGCCCGGCAATACCGAGAACCGCCACGCCGCGCCGTAACGTACCCACAAGGCGTACACCGCGACCGGCTTGCCGGCGCCCGGCGTCAGCATCAGGTTGACGCTGCTGGCATCGCGGCGCAGCGTTACGCCGGGCACCGCTGGCGGCTCGGCGCCCAGCCACGGCGTGGCCGGTATCAGCGCCGGGCTTTGGTACACGCCGGCCTTCAGCTGGTCGCCGATGCCCTTGCGGTTCTCCATCAGCGGCGCCATGCTGAAATGCACCTGGCCATTGGCGCCGGGACGGCTGCGCGTGACATTGATCTGTTTCGAGATTTCTTCCGGCGGGTAGGATTTGGCCGAATTGTCGATGCGGCTGGTGTACAGGCCCGGCCAGATATGGCGGTGTTGCGGATTTTGCGCCAGCCAATAGTCGAGCAGCACATCGAACGCCTGCGGCGCCTGCGCCACCGGCCAGTACAGTTGCGGCGACAGATAATCGAGCCAGCCCTTGGCCAGCCACAATTCGGCGTCGGCATACAATTTATCGTACTGGCTGAACCCGACGATACCCTTCGGACGCAGCGCCGGCCGGCCGATGCCGAACGGGCTGATGCCGAAACGCACCCAGCTTTTCTCGCGATGGATGCCGGTGTACAGGGTTTCGATCAGCTGGTTCACATTCTGGCGGCGCCAGCTGGCGCGGTCCAGCTGGCCGCCGGACAGCAGATATTGCTGCCACGACGGCTGGTCCGGGAAATCCAGTTCGCGCTTGGCGCCATTGCCGGCTTCCAGCGCGGCGCTTTCCGCACCGGCGCCGGCGCCCGGCGCATCGATAGGATACGGATAAAAATAATCGTCGATATGCACGCCGTCGATATCGTAACGGCGCACCACGTCCAGCACCACTTGCTCGGTGTGCTCGGCGGCGGCCGCGTCGCCCGGGTCCATCCACAGGAAGCGGCCGTATTGCTTGACCGACGCGGGATTGGTGACCGCGAAATGGTCGCGCGCCAGCGGCGACTTGGCGGTCGCGTGGCGCGCCCGGTACGGGTTGAACCATGCATGCAATTCCAGGCCGCGCGCATGGGCCTGATCGATCCAGAATTTCAGCGGATCGTACAGCGGCTGCGGCGGCTGGCCTTGCTGGCCGGTCAGGAATTCCGACCACGGTTCCAGCCTGGAGGGGTAAATGGCGTCCGCGCTGGGCCGTACCTGCAACACGATCGCATTCAGGTTCAAGGCCTTGGCGCGGTCGAGTATCGCGATGGCTTCTTTTTGCTGGCGCTCGGCCGACAGGTTGCTGCGGCTGGGCCAATCGATATTGGCGACCGTCGAGACCCAGGCAGCGCGGAATTCGCGCGGCGCCGGCGGCGGCATTTCAATCGCCGCCAGCGGCGGCGCGGTGACGGCCGACGGCGGCATTCTGGTGGCGCAGCTGCTGAGCAGTCCGGCAATGGCCACGGCGCCGGCCAGGCCGGCCGCCGCATACAGGCATTTTTTTACGGTAGAAAACAAAACAATTCCTTGTAGTTCGCGGGCAGGTGCCGGCATTTTACTGTGCGGATATAAATGGCCGCGCCAGCATGAATCGACTACGCTGATACTGCCGATGATTCGGCGGTTTTTTTGCCGAATTCCGGATCGATCTTGACCAGCGCCGCCATGATAAAGGCGGGAATCGTCGCGATACAAACCCAGATGAAAAAATGCTGGTAACCGAGCAATTGCTGGATCCAGCCGCTGGCCATGCCGGGCAACATCATGCCGAGCGCCATGAAACCGGTGCAGATCGCGTAATGCGCGGTTTTATGCACGCCATCGGCGACCATGATCATGTACAGCAGATACGCGGCAAAACCGAAGCCGTAACCGAATTGCTCGGTAGCGATACCGGCCGCGATCAGATAAATATTGCTCGGCAGTGTAGTGGCCAGGTAAACAAACACCAGGTCCGGCACATGCACGGCCAGTACCATGACCCACAGGCAGCGTTTTAAACCATAGCGGGAAATCGCATAGCCGCCCAGCAAGCCGCCCAAGGTCAGCGCAATCACGCCGATGGTACCGTAGACCAATCCAACTTCCTCGGTGGACAGGCCCAGCCCGCCCTTGGCCAGCGGGTCGAGCAGGAATGGCGCGGCCAGCTTCAGCAATTGCGCTTCGCCGAGGCGGAACAGCAGCAGGAAACCGAGAATGACCGCAATATCCTGCTTGCGGAAAAAGGAAGTGAACGTCGCCAGGAACTCGGCCAGCGGCGTGCCTTGCTTGCTGACGGCATGGTCGGCCGCCGGTTTCGGCAACACAAAATAATGGTACAGCGACAGGCTGACGAACAGCGCGGCCAGGATGAAAAACACCACCGACCACGCCAGCCGCACATCGCCGGTGGTTTGCGTCAGATGGCCGGCCAGGTAGACCAGTCCGCCCTGCCCGGCGATCATCGCCAGCCGGTAAAACGTGCTGCGCACGCCGACAAAGGCGGCCTGCTGATGCTGCTTCAAGCCCAGCATGTAAAAGCCGTCGGCGGCGATATCGTGGGTCGCGGAACTGAACGCCATCAGCCAGAAAATGGCCAGGCTGATCTGGAAGAAATACGGCAGCGCCGTGGTCAGCGCCACCAGCGCCAGCGCGGCGCCGATCACCAGTTGCAAGCCGACGATCCAGCAACGCTTGGTGCGGAACATGTCGATCAGCGGCGACCACAACGGCTTGATTACCCACGGCAGATACAGCCAGCTGGTGTACAGCGCGATATCGGTATTCGACAAGCCGGTGTTCTTGTACATGATCACCGACAACGTCATCACCACGACATAGGGAATGCCCTGGCCGAAATACAGCGACGGTATCCAGCGCCACGGCTTGGAAGGAGTTTTGTCTTGTTTCACTGCTGCATGCTTCCCAGGTCTGGCCCAGGCCGGCAAGTTTATGGCGCCAGTGCCATGCGCACACTGCCGTTTGCTCCATCCAACAATGCCTGTGCCTGGTCTGTCGTTATCTTCTTGGACAAGGCAACTATCGCGACCTTGACGTGAAACCCGCATTGTTCCAGCACGGCCCGCGCGGTTGCCTGATCGGCGCCGGTGGCGTGCATGGTCAGACCGACGGCGCGCTGCAGCAGCTTGGCGTTGGTCGCCTTCAAGTCTACCATCAAGTTTCCGTAAGTTTTGTTCAAACGCACCATCAATGCCGTCGAAATCGTGTTCAAGGCAATTTTTTGCGCGGTGCCGGCTTTCAGGCGGGTGCTGCCGGAAATCACTTCCATGCCGGTATCGAGCGTGATGCCGATCGCGGCCTCGACACTGACCGGCGCGGCGCGGTTGTTGGCGATGCCGATGGTCAAGGCGCCCGCGGCCCGCGCGGCGTGCAGCGCGCCCAGCACATACGGCGTGGCGCCGGATGCGGCCAGCAAGATCACCACATCGTTGGTGCCAGGCAACAAGGCTTGCACATCCAGCGCGCCTTGCTGACGGTCGTCTTCCGCGCCTTCGACGGCTTCGAACATCGCGCCCGTGCCGCCGGCCAGGATCGCCAGCGCCCGTTCATGCGGCCAAGAAAATGTGGGATACAGTTCGACGCTGTCCAGCACGCCCAATCTGCCGGAGGTGCCGGCGCCCGCATAGATCAGCCGGCCGCCGGCCGCGATGCGCGGCAACGCCGCCGTGACGGCGGCCGTGATCTGCGGCGCGGCGCGGTGCACCGCGCCCACCGCGTCGAAATGATCGCCGATCAGCGTGTCGACCAGCCGGTTGGCAGGGTAGAGATCCAGGTCGGGATGCCGTTGGCTGGGGGTTTCAGTCGATAACATTGCCATATGACCATGTTGAATAGATGAAACCAGTGTAAACCGAAGATGGCGCGCCATCCATGAAAGGATGGGGCCGGCACATGCCAAAAAGTTATGGCGTGCGGCGCATCTCGGCCACGAAGTCGTAGTGGTCGCTGCGGCAATAGGAATGCGTCAGCTCGACCGGCTGGCCGGATTCCAGGTAAGCGATACGGGTAATGAACAGCACCGCCTGGCCTTCCGGCACACCCAGTTTGCCGGCCAGCTCGGCGCCGGAATTCATCGCCCGGATATGCTGCAGCGCGCGTACCGGCGCCCGGCCGATGCTGCTCAGGTATTCATACAGCGACGCGCCGACCGCTTCCGGATTGGCGACTATGCTCTGCGGCAAAATACTGACTTCATACGCCATCACCACCTCGTCGGCCAGGCGCAGGCGTTCCAGCCGCGCCACCTTGGTGTTCGGCGACAGCGCCAGGCTCAGTTGCTCATCCGCCGTGGCGGTGACGATGTCACGCTTCAGCCAGCGCGAAGCGGGTTGATAGCCGCGCTGCTTCAATTGTTCCGAAAAACTCGACAGATTCGACAACGGTTGTTCGATGCGCGGCGCAATGTAATTGCCCGAGCCGCGGCGGCGCACCACCAGGCCCTGGTCGACCAATTGATCGATGGCCTTGCGCGCGGTCACCCGCGATACATCCAGCAATTCGGACAGGGTTCGTTCGGAAGGCAGCGCCTGATCGACCTGATAGCGGCCGTTGCGCACGTCATCGCTCAATTTACGCGCGATTTGCATGTACAAAGGTGAATTGTCGTTTAAATCGACCTTGATTTCCAAGCTGGTCTGGCTCATACAGTTCTCCTCATAACGCTAGTGTAATAGCGTTAGGGGATTTGCGTATTATCCGCAGCGAATGAATAAATATAAAATGGTTATAATATAAAGTTACGCTCACAAAAAACAACATCTTCATGACAACTCCGCTCAATATGGCTGTAACAAATAAACAAAGCTATTGATGCGTCGCAATATAAAACGCTGTCTTTTAACTACCAATAGTGTATTCCCTGCTACGTCGGCAGCCAAGCGGTACATGACAGGAAGTTATGGCCGCAGCATGAGGATTCATTGGCCGGAAACAGCCGCGGCGCCTAAGCTTTCCATGGACAGGTGAAAACAGCGAGGCGGCATGCAGCAGGTAATCGTCATTGGTGGTGGCGTGGTCGGCTTGACGACCGCATGGTGGCTGGCCGAAGCGGGTTATGGCGTCACCTTGCTCGAACGAAGCGAACAGCTCGCCATGGCCGCCAGTTACCGCAATGGCGGCCAGCTCAGCTACCGCTACGTGGCGCCGCTGGCCGATGCCGGCGTGCCGCTGAAAGCGTTGCAATGGCTGATGCAAAAAGACGGTCCGCTGCGCTTTCGTCCCGAAGCCGACTGGCGCCAGTGGCGCTGGCTGGGACAATTCCTGCGCAACTGCAACAGCGCCAGCAACCGCCGCACCACCGCCACACTGCTGCAATTGGGCGAACTGAGCCGGCTCGGCATGGCGCAGCTGGCATTGAGCATCACGCCGCAGGAATTCGCGTGGCGCAATGCCGGCAAGCTGGTGGTGTACCGCTCCAAGAAAATCTTCAAGCGCGCCGTGGCCCGGCCCGCATCGGAACCGGCGCGCCAGGTGCTGTCGCCCGCTGAAGCGGCGCAGCAAGAGCCGGCGCTGGCCGCGCTGGCGCCCTCCCTGGCCGGCGCCATCTTTACCCCAGGCGAAGCGGTGGCCGACTGCCACGCGTTTTGCCAGGCGCTGGAACAGCGCCTGCTGCTGCATCCGCGTTTTCAACGCAGTCTGAAGGGCGAAGCGCGCGGCTTCCTTATCCGGCATGGCAGGGTCACGGCCGTGGACAGCGACCTCGGCCCCTTGCAAGCCGATCACTTTGTGCTGGCGGCCGGCATCCAGAGCCGCGACCTGGCGGCCCAGGCCGGCATCTACCTGCCGCTATACCCGCTGAAAGGCTACAGCCTGACGGCGCCTATCCGCCGCCAGCACCGCGCGCCCGAGATCAGCATCACCGATTTCGAGCGCAAGGTGCTGTATGCGCGCATCGGCGCCGACTTGCGGGTAGCGGCGATGGTCGACCTGGTCGGCGCCGACGCCAGCCTGGACCGGGACCGCATCGCCTCCTTGAGCCGGCTGGCGCAGCAAGCGATGCCGGGCGCCGCCGACTACGACAACGCCATCCCGTGGGCCGGCCTGCGCCCCGCGACGCCAAACAGCGCGCCGCTGGTCGGCGCCAGCAAATACGGCAACCTGTGGCTCAACGTCGGCCACGGCCCGCTCGGTTTCACCTTCGCCTGCGGCAGCGCCAGCATCCTCGCCGACCTGATGCGCGGCAGGCACCCGCCATTCGCGCTGGACTTCCTGCAGCCGGGGTAAGCCGGACATCGCATCGCGCGGGACAACCTCCAGTTGCACGGCGTACATCAATGTGCAGGCAGTTAAATGATGCCGCCGTTGATGCGCAATACCTGGCCATTGACCCAGCTGCCGTCGCCTTGCGCCAGGAAAGAAACCATGCCGACCATGTCTTCCGGTTGGCCGAGGCGTTCGAGCGGCGGCATTTTCGTCAACCGGTCGATCACTTCTTGCGGGTTCTTCAGGAACAGCTCGGTCGCGGTCGGGCCGGGCGCCACCGCATTCACCGTGATATTGCGGCCGCGCAATTCCTTGGCCAGCACGCTGCTCATCACTTCGATAGCAGCCTTGGTGCCGGCGTACACGCCATAGGTTGGGTGCCGCAAGCCAACTTGGCTGGTCGAGAAATTAATGATGCGGCCGCCGCTGCGCAGGCGCTTGACGGCTTCGCGCATGGTGTTGAAGCTGCCTTTCAAATTGATGGCGATGTGCTTGTCGAACGTTTCGTCGTCGGTATCGGCGATGGACCTGGGCTGCATGATGCCGGCGGTGTTGACCAGCACATCGATACCGCCATAGCTTGTTTCGGCCGCGTCGAACAGCGCGCGCACGGCTTGCGGATCGCTGACGTCGGCTTGCACGGCAAGCGCCTTGCCGCCATGTTGGACAATCTGCTGTACCACGCCCTGGGCGGCCGCTTCGCCGCCGACATAGTTGACGATGACGCTGAAGCCTTCCGCGCCCAGGCGTTGCGCGACCGCGGCGCCGATACCGCGCGAAGATCCGGTGACGATGGCGACTTTTTGATTGATGCTATTCATTTGTAGCCCCTTGAGTAAGTTTTTCAACATGGATAAAGCTGCCTTCCCGTTGATTTGTTTGCAAGGCAGTGACGACATCATGAACGTTAATCATGGATGGATAAAGTAGGGTAAATTGTTTTCACTATACAAATTAGATCAACAATCACCGCTTCATCGCGCACAAGAAATCCTGACTCAGCGCGTCTAACAAAACGTTCAATGCAAGCCGCCATGGATGTTTTGTTAGGTGTAGTGGCTCAGGTGTGAAACCGGCCGTGCTCGCATTTGACGCGAATTCCGGCTCGAATCAATTGCAAATTGGACCTTGACCGGCCTGCAGACACTTGGCTGCCAAGGTATACCGCAGCGCGCCCGCAACGGCGCGACAACCGTGTACAGGCAGAGTCGGTTCAGGCCATTGAGAAAGCGCGCGTCCAGGGACCGCAATAACGCTTCAACGGCTCCATTCAGGTCTAAACCAGGGATTGGAGTGCTTTGAGTAGGATGCGATCCCCTCGTATTCTTTTGGTGCCCAGATGGGTGCCATTGCAACATATTTTTTTCCTGCCCCATCGACACTCATCTTATTCAAAATTACCTCTTTGATTTCGTTTTCCGGGACGTCTTTCAATATTTTAATTGTCTCATCCAAATCGAAATTCAATTGCTGTATATCGAGTTCACCTGGATGGTTGGCCTGATTGATGCGGGCATGAATGTGCAAGCCGACGTTAGGGTCTCCGTACAAAGGTTTATGCATATACAGTTGAATCTTATCTTTCTTAGGATCGACGGCATAAATATCCTGCAAATGGGCTAGCATTACCGATCTAAAATTTTCCAGTAGTGGTATATGTTTTTTTCTCAGGTCGCAGAAAGTTGAAAGGTAGTCCAATCCGGTCCGCTCTTTGTATTTTTGCGCATTCTCCCTTTTTCCAGAATTGAATATTTCCTGTCCAGCAATCAAACCGTGATCGGCATCCTTGAAGATTTCATTGAATACTTTGTGACCGTTGAACTTTTTATCTGGCACGTAGTATCCAAGCACAGCCATGCCCCCCAACTGATTTTTCACGGTCTTTGGATCGTCATACGCTCCCTTGCCTTTTGGAACATAAGACTCATTGGGAGAAATAAGAAAACCTCCTATGCCGGGAAGGAACTTTGTTCCAGTAAACTGCTCAGGATGTGCCTTATATCCTCCGGTTCGGTCCTCTCTTTCCAGACCTTGAATAAAGTCGCTGATAAAAGAAGGAACGGCCGGCTGCAAGATTTCGAAGCTGGCCAGTTTTTTTTCAAGCTCGGCACGGTTTAATAGCGCAACTTCTTTTCTATCGTATTTTCCAGCACTTTTTTCCTTGACTTGATGACTCTCACGAGAACTAAGCCTCGCCGACTTCACGGACTCAACATATGAAGGCGCGGCATAAGGAATTTTTGATATATCTTCTGGAGTATTTAATATCTTTTTTTCTTCGCCACTAAAATTACCAAATGACAACTTAATCAAATCCAGATGTTCAATTTTTTTGTCGATGCATCGATTATCGAATGGCATATTATCGAATTTGACTTGCCGCTGCCGATGATCCGAAATGTGCGTATCATCCACGCTTCCCTGTCGGTTTTTGGAGGAATAATTTACTCTGGAGAATTTATTTTTGAGTCCGCCATCAATCGATTTATGGCTATCCTGGCCTATCGCCAACTGCTGGGAATCTAAAGGAGTAATAGCAATCCTAGGCATTTTTGCAAATCTTTCTATTAAATATTAGCTATATAACTCAGTTCTGGATACATCGTAAATTTACAGATGATGTTGGAACATTCTGTGCCTGGCGTTTTTTGACAGATCAGGTTTTGAAAGCTGTTGTTTTTTATAAGCATCCAAAATGGACACAAGTTCACCACTAAGCTTCAGCATGTGTGTCATCACAGCTTCCAGCCATTCGATCGTGATGACGGACAAATTCAGCGAGGAACAAAGTTGCAATGAACCATCCTTGGCATCAAACGCAACCCAACTGCCTTTCATTTTCTCAAATTCAAGGTTTAGTTTCATCCAATCCCTCATTTCCTCGTTTGCCGGATTGATTTTTAGCACCGGCACAGAGATCGCAAGAATTTCCATCGTCATTCCAGTATCCAGCCGCCACTCCCGCTTTTCATTATCGGTAATTATTATAATGTTATCATTCCAATGCAGATCCATTCCAATCCTCTTCCCGAGGTCAGAAATTATCAATGCAATTCTTCCACGTTGCGTGCTCATCTATTTTATGCTATCCATATAATTGTCAAATTTGACCAGGTTTATCGATATTTTTTCAATAGCTGTTGAAGGCCCTCGTTATCTTTAATGGCGGGGGCTGCAATGTTCATATCCCGCAGGTTCACCTTTCCATCTTTCATACTTTTCAAAACTCTATCGAGTTCTGCCAATCCGCAACGGTAGTGACCAGAAATCAGGGCAAATGATGTAGCCACACCATTCTCGATTTTGATGATGCCAGATGCCAGAACCGGGACTCCGCCTGTAGTCATCGGATGGTGCATTTTATTTCGTTCGTAATCATGGATATACATGTTTCCATTGCGGTGCATGACGAATACGCCATGTTGTGGATAATATTCGGCATGATTGGTTTTTCCGGGTGATGCCAGTGTATCAACCAAAGTCGCTTGTTCATCCGTACGGTGCCATACACCATTTTCTACGATCGCCTGGTACTGCTTAATATCTTTTCCGGAAAGGAATTTAGTCTGCTCTATTTCCTTCACGCTCTTGTAGCCAACTATGGCAGCCGCAGATTCATGCAAATTTTCTCTTGCCCATACGTGTGGGCCGGCATCGCCAGGCTTGCCATTTTTCTCCCATTCCTCAATGACTTTTTCAGGATCAAAAATCGGAATCTTATGATCTGGATTCTTGTCCAGCCATTCAAAAAATCCGGCTTGTTGCTGCCCCGTCTTTTTCCAGTCGCCGTGGACGATATTCAACATCGAGTATATTCTGTGTTTTCCGGTATCCAATGCTTCCAGTTTGGTATGTTCAATCAATCCTACCTCTCCCTTCCTGGTGTTCGGAGCAAGGGAAACGACTTTCTCGATCGCATTTTTAAATTTCGTGCGCCGATCGATTGACACGCCTTTGGCGAATCCGTTAGCCAAACTGATTTCTTTTAGTTCGTCCCATTCTGGTATCGACTTTAGCTGGGGCTGAATGGCTGATCGAGAATTGGAAAATTTCCCGTGCAGAAAATTACCCTGGTGTTCCGAATTATTTTTCAGCGATAACGACTGGCTAATGGGCGAATCGCCGCTTGATGAATAAATTTTTTCCAGCATGATAGAACTCCGTAAAATATCTCTGATAGACGTGAAGAAGAGGCGCCAGGTACTTGCGCAGCGATTCGCCAAGGCGGATCTGGCAACCAGCGCTCGTCAGAGGCTTGCGCCAATGAGTGTATCCGGCGGAACGATTGGTTCCTCGGCACCACAACAATTGGGGAAGCGCTGATTAATTCATGATTCCGGGCCTCCCCCAATCTTCGACGACGAAATTCGATGCGAAGGCGGCGGCGATCCGCGCGATGTCCAGCAAGCAGCTCGAAACGCACGGCCGAGATCCGCGAACGCATGCTGGCGGCGGGCTTGCCGATATGAGCCGTCATTTGCAGTTAGCGTGAGCCGGCGGCAGTGGAATGCGAGCTGGCGCCGTCGATTGCAAGCTCATTTGCACATAGCCTGAGCACGGGTCTTGCGTCATTTGCAGTTAATTCGAGCCGACAATAGGTTCTGAGGCGCTCTTGTCCGGCGAAAGATGCTATCCGAACCAAGGCCGGACCGACGCACGGACTACATATAAGAGAAATAAAGCCGAGAAGACGGCACGAAGCGGGAGGACAGCGGCGGCCGCCCGGCGCGCCGCTTTATGGCGGATAATTGGGGAATTTCCCGCTCAACCGCTACCTGCCACGATGTCAACCAAGACCCTGCCAGCCGCCTGTCCCTGCGGCGGCCCCGCTTATGCCAGCTGCTGCGGCCCGTATGTCAGCGGCGCCGCCATCGCGCCGACGGCCGAAACGCTGATGCGTTCGCGCTATACCGCCTATACGCTGCGCAACGAAACCTATCTGCGGACCACCTGGCATCCCAGCACTTGCCCGCCAGACGCCTTGTTTGCCGATGAAGAAACAGTCCACTGGCTGGGACTTGAGGTAAAATCTGCTTTACGTTTACGTCAACGTAAAGCAGAATCTGCCGACCAGCCTGAAGAGATCAACCGCGACAGCGTCGAATTCGTGGCCCGCTACAAAGTCAATGGCCGCGCGCAGCGCCTGCATGAAGTAAGCCGCTTTGTGCGTGAAATGGGCGACGGCGGCTTGCGCTGGTTTTATCTCGACGGCAGTTTTCCCGAATAGCGCACGCCCACGAGACAGGGCGATACAAGAAGAGGAACCTGAATGCCGCACATCGAAAGCAAACTCAATCCGCGCAGCGACGACTTCAAGGCCAATAGCGCGGCCATGCAAGGCATCGTCGACGACTTGCGCGACAAGGTCGCCGCGATCGCCGCCGGCGGTGGCCAGGCGGCCGCCGCGAAACATCTGGCGCGCGGCAAATTGCTGCCGCGCGAACGGGTTCGCCTGCTGCTCGATCCCGGCACGCCGTTCCTCGAATTGTCGCAAATGGCGGCCTATGCGATGTACCAGGACGCCCATGGCGTTGATGCGGCGCCGTCGGCCGGCATCATCACCGGCATCGGCCGGGTGGCCGGCCAGGAATGCGTGATCGTCTGTAACGATGCGACCGTCAAGGGCGGCACGTATTATCCGATGACCGTCAAGAAGCATTTGCGGGCCCAGGAAATCGCCGACCAGAACAATCTGCCCTGCATATACCTGGTCGATTCCGGCGGCGCCAACCTGCCGAGCCAGGACGAGGTGTTCCCCGACCGCGACCACTTCGGCCGCATCTTTTACAACCAGGCCAATCTGTCGGCCAAGGGCATCCCGCAAATCGCCGTCGTCATGGGTTCTTGCACGGCAGGCGGCGCCTACGTGCCGGCGATGAGCGACGAATCGATCATCGTCAAGGAACAAGGCACGATTTTCCTCGGCGGCCCGCCGCTGGTGAAGGCGGCCACCGGCGAAGTGGTCAGCGCGGAAGACCTGGGCGGCGGCGACGTGCATACGCGCTTGTCCGGCGTGGTCGACCATCTGGCGCAGAATGATGTACATGCGCTGTCGCTGGCGCGCACCATCGTCTCCAACCTGAACCGCGTCAAGCCACAGCAAACGGCACTGCGCCCGTCGAGTGAACCGAAATACCCGGCCCAGGAATTGTATGGCGTGATTCCGCTCGACACCCGCAAGCCGTTCGACGTGCGCGAAGTCATCGCCCGCATCGTCGACGGCAGCGAGTTCGACGAATTCAAGGCGCGCTACGGCACCACGCTGATTTGCGGTTTCGCCCATATCCATGGCGTCAAGGTCGGCATCATCGCCAACAACGGTATCCTGTTTTCGGAATCGGCGCTGAAAGGCACCCACTTCATCGAACTGTGCTGCCAGCGCAAGATCCCGCTGGTATTCCTGCAAAATATCACCGGCTTCATGGTCGGCCGCAAATACGAAAACGAAGGCATCGCCCGCAACGGCGCCAAGATGGTGACCGCCGTGGCCACCGCCGCCGTGCCGAAATTCACCGTCATCATCGGCGGCAGTTTCGGCGCCGGCAATTACGGCATGTGCGGGCGCGCCTTTTCGCCGCGCTTCCTGTGGATGTGGCCGAATGCGCGCATCTCGGTAATGGGCGGCGAGCAGGCCGCCAGCGTGCTGGCGACGGTCAAGCGCGACGGCATCGAAGGCAAGGGCGGCGCCTGGAGCGCCGAAGAGGAAACCGCGTTCAAGCAGCCGGTCAAGCAACAGTACGAACACCAGGGCCACCCGTATTACGCCACCGCGCGGCTGTGGGACGATGGCGTCATCGACCCGGCCGACACCCGCATGGTGCTGGGCCTGGGCCTGTCGGCGGCGCTCAACGCCGAGATCCCGGACACCAGGTTCGGCGTATTCCGCATGTAAGGGACACACAACAATGGAATTTGACACCCTGAAACTGGCGATCGAAGACAAGGTCGCGACCATCACGCTGAACCGGCCCGACATGCGCAACGCGTTCAATGAAACCGCCATCGCCGAATTGACGCGCGCCTTCGAAGGCCTGGGCCGCAGCGAGATGGTGCGCGCGATCGTGCTGGCCGCCAACGGCCCGGCGTTTTGCGCCGGCGCCGACTTGAACTGGATGAAGAAAATGGCGGGCTACACGCACGCCGAAAACCAGGCCGACGCGCTGCAGCTGGCGCGCATGCTGCACGCGATTTACGCCTGCCCGAAGCCGGTGGTGGCCAAGGTGCAGGGAGATTGTTATGCCGGCGGCATGGGCCTGGTCGCCGCATGCGATATCATCGTCGCCTCGGAAGCAGTCAATTTCTGCCTGAGCGAAGTCAAGCTGGGACTGATTCCGGCCACCATTTCACCGTACGTCATCAAGGCGATGGGCGACAACGCCGCGCGCCGCTACTTCCTGACGGCCGAGCGTTTCAGCGCGCAAGAAGCGCAGCGCATCGGTTTTGCGCATGAAGTGACGGCCATCGATGCGCTCGATGCGAAGGTGGCAGAGATCGTCAAGGCATTGGTCAACAACAGCCCCAACGCGGTGCAGCAAGCCAAGGTACTGGTGCGCGACATCGCCGGCCAGCCGGTCAGCGAGCAATTGCTGCTCGATACGGCGCAACGCATCGCCCTGATCCGCGCGTCGGAACAGGGCCGCGAAGGCGTCGCGTCGTTCCTTGAAAAACGCAAGCCGAGCTGGCTGGGGTAGTACATACAGAGTCTGGAGTGGTTTTGGAATCAAACAAGCAATCGAACTGGGTCGAGCGCAGCCTGCGCAGCGTCTGGCATCCCTGTACCCAAATGCAGCACCACGAAAGCGTGCCGCTGATCCCGGTCAGCCATGGCCGCGGCGCCTGGCTGTACGACCACCAGGGGCGGCGCTACCTGGACGCCATCAGCTCGTGGTGGGTCAACCTGTTCGGCCACGCCAACCCGCGCATCAACGGCGCGCTGAAAGACCAGCTGGACCGGCTGGAGCACGCGATGCTGGCCGGTTTTACGCATGAACCGGTGGTGCGCCTGTCGGAACAACTGTCAGAGCTGACTGATCACGTGCTGGGCCACAGTTTTTATGCGTCCGACGGCGCGTCGGCGGTCGAAATCGCGCTGAAGATGAGCTTCCACGCATGGCGCAACAACGGCAAGGGCGACAAGCAGGAATTCGTGTGCCTGAAGGGCAGCTACCACGGCGAAACCATCGGCGCGCTGGCCGTCACCGACGTGGCCCTGTTCAAGGACGCCTACGGCCCGCTGCTGCGCGCCACGCAGACGGTGATGTCGCCGGACGCGCGCCAGGCGAACAAGGGCGAAACCGCGCAGGACGTGGCGCGCCGCGCCGCCGCCGAGGTCGAAAAACTGTTCGCCGAAAAGGCCGATAAAATCGCCGCGATCATCATCGAACCGCTGGTGCAATGCGCCACCGGCATGGCGATGCACGACCCGCTGTACCTGTCGCTGATGCGCCAGTTGTGCGACCGCTACCAGGTCCATTTGATACTCGATGAAATCGCGGTCGGCTGCGGCCGCACCGGCACTTTCTTCGCCTGCGAACAGGCCGCCGTCTGGCCGGATTTCCTGTGCCTGTCGAAAGGCATCAGCGGCGGTTATCTGCCGCTGTCGCTGGTGATGACGCGCGAAGAAATCTACCAGGCCTTCTACAGCAGCGATGTGACGCGCGGCTTTTTGCATTCGCATTCCTACACCGGCAATCCGCTGGCCTGCCGCGCCGCGCTGGCGACGCTGGACATCTTTGCCGAAGACGATGTGCTGGCCAGCAACCGCATCAAGTCTCAGCGCTTGACCCAGGCGCTGCAGCCACTGGCCACGCATGAGCGGGTGCGCAATTTCCGCAACCGCGGCATGATCTGGGCCTTCGATGCGGTCGATGCGGCGCCCGATTTTTCGCGGCGGTTTTTCAGCATCGCGGTCGAGCATGAATTGCTGATGCGCCCGATCGGCTCCAGCGTCTACCTGATGCCGCCGTACATCCTGGACAATGACGAAATCGACGGCCTGGCGGCCAATACGCTGGCCGTGTTCAATCAAGTACTGGCGGGCTGACCATGGAACTGCTGAATCAACTGGACACCCAATTGCAGGCGCTGCGGGAACGCAGCCTGATCCGCCAGCGGCGCGTGGTCGATACGCCGTGCGGCCCACGCCTGCAAGTGGCCGGGCGCGAACTGCTGGCGTTTTGCAGCAACGATTACCTGGGCCTGGCCAGCCATCCGCGGCTGGTCGCGGCGCTGCAGGAAGGCGCGGCCCTGTACGGCGTCGGCAGCGGCGCCTCGCACCTGATCAGCGGCCATAGCCGCGCCCACGCCAAACTGGAAGACCGTTTGGCGGATTTCGTCGGCGCCCACCTGGAAGCGCCGCGCGCACTGTATTTCTGCACCGGCTACATGGCCAACCTGGCGGTGCTGGGCGGCTTGACGGCCGGCGACAAGAGCGCCGAGATTTTTTCCGAATCGCTGAACCATGCGTCGCTGATCGACGGCGCGCGGCTGTCGCGTTGCAGCGTCAAGGTGTATCCGCACGCCGACCTGGCCGCGCTGGCGGCGCTGCTGGAAGCGAGCAGCGCCAGCACCAAGATGGTGGTCACCGACAGCGTGTTCAGCATGGATGGCGACCTGGCGCCGCTGCCGCAATTGCTGGCCCTGTGCGAACGCCATGGCGCGTGGCTGGTGGTCGACGACGCGCACGGTTTCGGCGCGATCGGCGCCAACGGCCGCGGCGCGCTGGAGCACTTCCATCTGCGTTCGCCCTACCTGGTCTACATGGGCACGCTGGGCAAGTCGGCCGGGGTCGGCGGCGCGTTTGTCGCGGCCCATGCCACCGTGATCGAAACGCTGATCCAGAAAGCCCGTCCCTATATTTACACCACCGCCGCCGCGCCGGCCCAGGCGCATGCCCTGCTGACCAGCCTGGACCTGATCGCCGGCGACGAAGGCCAACAACGGCGCGCGCACCTGCGGGCGCTGGTGGCACAATGGAACGATGGCTTGCGCCTGCGGCGCTGGCAGGCGATGCCGTCCGATACCGCGATCCAGCCGGTGCTGATCGGCGATAACGCCGAAACCATGCGGGTCGGCGCGGCGCTGTATGAACAAGGCATGTGGGTCGGCACCATCCGTCCGCCGACCGTGCCGCCGGGAACCGCCCGCCTGCGCGTGACGCTGTCGGCCGGCCATACCACGCAAGAAGTGGCGCAACTGATCACTGCCTTGAATGCACTGGAAAGGAACTGACATGAGCCTGGAAGATCCCGTAATTGCTCCTGTAACGGATACCGTAGCGGCGGCGCAGGCCGCCTTGGCCGCCGACGGCTTGCCGCGGCCGTTCGCCTGTTTCGTCACCGGCACCGATACTGAAATCGGCAAGACGCTGACTTCGTCCGCGATGCTGCACGCGCTGGTGCAAGCCGGCGTGCGCGCCTGCGGCATGAAGCCGGTGGCAGCCGGCGCGGTGATGCGCGACGGCGAACTGCATAACGACGACGCAGACAGCCTGGTCGCCGCCGGCAACGTCAGCATGCTGCGCAGCCTGACCACGCCCTACATGCTGAAGGAACCGGCAGCGCCGCATATCGCCGCCGCGCTGGAAGGCATCAGCATCGACCCGGTGCCGATCCTGGCGGCGTACCTGGAAGTGGCCGCCGCGTCGGATGCGGTGGTGGTCGAAGGCGTCGGCGGCTTCCGCGTGCCGCTGTCGGATGGCTACGATACCGCCGACCTGGCCCAGCAACTCGATCTGCCGGTGGTGATGGTGGTAGGCTTGCGGCTCGGCTGCATCAGCCAGGCCTTGCTGACGTACGAAGCGATCGCGGCGCGCGGCCTGACACTGGCCGGCTGGGTCGCCAATGAACTGGAGCCCGAAATGCGCTACGCCGACGAGAATATCGAAGCGCTGCTGCTGCGCCTGCCGGGACCGCTGCTGGGACGCGTGCCGCGCCTGGCGGATCCATCGGCGGAAGCCGCGGCGTCTTACCTGAATTTTACGAGCCTGCCGCACTGGCCGGGTTCTCAATAATCGATCTACATATTTGAAGGAAATACGATGTCCCAAGCTCAGCTGCAAGAACCGAAAACCGTCGAACTGCACCGTCCGGCCGCCGCCATCAAACTGCCGGAAGCGGCCACCTGGCCGCTGGAAGATGTGCTGGCCCTGTTCGAACTGCCGTTCAACGATTTGATGTTCAAGGCGCAGAATACCCATCGCAGCAACTTCCCGGACGGCGACGTCGAACTGGCCACACTGTTGTCGATCAAGACCGGCGGCTGCGAAGAGGATTGCAGCTACTGCCCGCAGGCGGCGCGTTACGACACCGGCGTCGAAGCCAAGAAAATCCTCGGCATCGAGACCGTGCTGGAAGCGGCGCGCCAGGCCAAGGCCAACGGCGCCACCCGTTTCTGCATGGGCGCCGCATGGCGCAGCCCGAAAGACCGCGACATGGACAAGGTCGAACAGATGGTGCGTGAAGTCAAGGCGCTGGGCCTGGAAACCTGCGCCACGCTGGGCATGCTGGAAGAAGGCCAGGCCGACCGCCTGAAAAACGCCGGCCTCGATTATTACAACCACAACCTGGACACCGCGCCCGAGTTTTACGACAACGTGATCTCGACCCGCGAATACCAGGACCGGCTGGACACGCTGGGCCGGGTGCGCGAAGCCGGCCTGAAAGTGTGCTGCGGCGGCATCGTCGGCATGGGCGAAACCCGCTTGCAGCGCGCCGGCCTGATCGCGCAGCTAGCGAACCTGAACCCGTACCCGGAATCGGTGCCGGTCAACCACCTGGTGCAGGTCGAAGGCACGCCGCTGTACGGCATCGACGCGCTGGACCCGTTCGAATTCGTGCGCACCATCGCGGTGGCGCGCATCACAATGCCGAAGGCGCGCGTGCGCCTGTCGGCCGGCCGCCGCCAGATGGGCGAAGCGGTGCAAGCGATGTGCTTCCTGGCCGGCGCCAATTCGATTTTCTACGGCGACAAGCTGCTGACCACCGACAATCCGGAAGCGGAAGACGACCGCACGCTGCTCAATAAGCTGGGCTTGAAGACCCGCGCCGCGACGCTCGATTCGGCGCCGAAGGAAAGCTGCTCCTGCTGATGTAACGCGACCGGCACATCATAAAAAAACTTCCTGCGCACACGCTTGAGAGAGAGACCATGTTCACAAAAATCCTGATCGCCAACCGTGGCGAGATCGCCTGCCGCGTCGCCGCCACCGCGCGCCGCATGGGCATCCAGACCGTCGCCGTGTATTCGGAGGCGGACGCCAACGCCAGGCACGTCGCGGTATGCGACGAAGCGGTGCTGATCGGACCGGCCGCGGCCAAGGAAAGCTATCTGTGCGGCGACAAGATGATTGCCGTCGCGCTGGCCACCGGTGCGCAGGCGATCCATCCGGGCTACGGATTTTTGTCGGAAAACGCCGATTTCGCCGACGCCTGCGCCACCGCGGGGCTGGTCTTCATCGGCCCGCCGGCGTCGGCGATGCGCGCGATGGGCTCCAAATCGGCGGCCAAGTCGCTGATGGAAAAAGCCAATGTACCGCTGGTGCCGGGCTATCACGGCGACGTGCAGGACGCCGACTTCCTGCAAGCGCAAGCGGATAAAATCGGCTATCCGGTGTTGCTGAAGGCATCCGCCGGCGGCGGCGGCAAGGGCATGCGCGTCATCGACAAGCCGGCGCAATTCAAGGACGCGCTGGCCTCGTGCAAACGCGAAGCGATCAGCTCTTTCGGCGACGACAAGGTGCTGGCCGAAAAATACCTGTCGCGGCCGCGCCATATCGAAATCCAGGTGTTCGCCGACACGCTGGGCAATTGCATCTACCTGTACGAGCGCGATTGCTCGGTGCAGCGGCGGCACCAGAAAGTGCTGGAAGAAGCGCCGGCGCCGGGCATGACGGCCGAGCGCCGCGCCGCGATGGGCGAGGCGGCGGTGGCCGCCGCCAAGGCGGTCGGCTACGTCGGCGCCGGCACGGTGGAATTCATCGCCAACCAGGATGGCTCGTTCTATTTCATGGAAATGAACACCCGCCTGCAAGTCGAGCATCCAGTCACCGAAATGATCACCGGCACCGACCTGGTCGAATGGCAGTTGCGGGTCGCGTCTGGCGAGCCGCTGCCGAAACAGCAGCATCAACTGGCCATCCACGGCCACGCGATCGAAGCGCGCATCTACGCCGAAAATCCGGAAAAAGGCTTCTTGCCGTCGATCGGCACGCTGCGCCATCTGCGCACGCCAGCGGCGGTGACGTTCGAGCTCGGCGGCACGGAGCATCCGGCTGGCGTGCGCATCGATTCCGGCGTACGTGAGGGCGATGCGATTTCGCCCTTCTACGATCCGATGATCGCCAAGCTGATCGTCTGGGGCACCGACCGGCGCGAGGCGCTGGCGCGCATGGCGGCCGCGCTGTCCGACTACCAGATCGTCGGCCTGGCGACCAATATCGCCTTCTTGAAACGGCTGGTCGAAGGCGCGGCGTTTGCCAATGCCGACCTGGATACCGGCCTGATCGAACGCAATCACGCGGCGCTGTTCCCGGCGCCGCAAGCCGCGCCAGCCGCCGCGCTGGCGCTGGCCGCGGTGGCCTTGATCGCAGCTGAAAAAGAGCACTCTGAAGCGCAATCGGCCGGCAATCCATCCGACCCGTGGGGCAATGCACAGGGCTGGCGCCTGAACGGCGCGCTGCAACGCGGCCTGTCGTTCGCCGACGAACATGCGCCCTACCTGGTCCAGCTCGAATACCGTGGCGACGGCTGGCTGCTGGACGGCCAGCCATGCAGCCTGACCAGCCGCGATGGCGTCGGCTACCGCATCAAGCTGGGCCGGCAGGCGCTGCATGGCACGGTGCGCCGCGACGGCGAACTGTTCCACGTTTTCCACGGCGGCAGCCATTACGCGCTGCAGTACCACGACCCGATGGCGCATGCCGGCGAAGCGGAAGCCGAAGGCGGCCGTTTGACGGCGCCGATGCCGGGCAAGGTGGTCGCGGTGCTGGTCCACAAAGGCCAGCATGTCAGGAAAGGCGAACCGCTGGTCATCATGGAGGCGATGAAGATGGAGCACACCATCGCCGCGCCGCACGATGGACTGGTCGAGGAAATACTGTACGCGGTCGGCGACCAGGTCAGCGACGGCACGCCGCTGCTGGCCTTCAAGGCCGCCGCATAATGCATCATGCATCGGGGAGTAACAACATGCGCATACTGATACAGCTCCCGCCAGACCAGGCACGGGAATTTGCCGACGATTTTGCCGCGCTGCTGCCCCACGCCGAGATCACGCTGTGGAGCGAGGGCGCGGTGCTTGAGCCGCACGACTATGCGGTGGTGTGGAGTCCGCCCGCCGCCGTGCTCGGCGAGCTGGTGCGCGTCAAGGCGATCTTCAACGCCGGCGCCGGGGTCGATTCGGTGCTGCGCTTCGGCGACGCGTTGCCGCCGCAGATACCGCTGATACGCCTCGACGACGCCGGCATGGGCGTGCAGATGGCGGAATACGTGACCCATGCGGCGCTGCGTTATTTCCGCCGTTTCGACGAATATGACGCCCAGGCGCGCAGCAATCTGTGGCTGCCTTTGGCGCCGCATGACAAGCAGGATTTCACGATCGGCGTGCTCGGGCTCGGCGTGCTCGGCAGCCGCGTGCTGGAAGCTTTGCTGCCGTTCGGCTTTCCGCTGCGCGGCTGGAGCCGCGGCCAGAAGGAGATTGCCGGCGTCAGCTGTTTTGCGGGACAGGACAACCTCGACACCTTCCTGCGCGGCACCCGCGTGCTGGTCAACCTGCTGCCGCTGACGGCCGACACGGCGAACTTGCTGGACCGCGCGCGGCTGTCGTCGCTGCCGCCAGGCTCTTATCTGATCAACGTGGCGCGCGGCGCCCATGTGGCCGAAGCCGACTTGCTGGCGCTGGTCAAATCGGGCCACATCGCCGGCGCCACGCTGGACGTGTTCCGCAATGAACCGCTGCCGCAGCAGCATCCGTTCTGGCAAGAGCCGCGCATCAGCATCACGCCGCATATTTCCGCCGTTACCCAGCGCCGCGAAAGCGTCGCACAAATCGCCGCCAAGATCCGCTGCCTGGAAGCGGGCCAGCCGGTCGCCGGCATCGTCAACCGTGTCACAGGATATTGATATGAACACTGATAAAAGCCTGCCGAAACAGGTCAAGATCGTCGAAGTCGGTCCGCGCGACGGCTTGCAAAACGAAAAAGACACCATCCCCGCCGCGGTCAAGATCGAACTGATCGACCGCCTGACGCTGGCCGGCTTCCAGAATATCGAGGCGGCCTCGTTCGTGTCGCCGAAATGGGTGCCGCAAATGGCCACCAGCACCGAGGTGATGGCGGCGATCCGGCGCAAGCCGGGCGTGATCTATTCGGCACTGACGCCGAACATGCGGGGTTTCGACGCGGCGCTGGCCGCCGGGGCCGATGAAGTGGTGATTTTCGGCTCCGCATCGGAAGCCTTTTCGCAGAAAAACATCAACTGTTCGATCGCCGAATCGATCGCCCGCTTCGAGGGCGTCGCACAAGCGGCCAAGGAACGCGGTTTGCGGCTGCGTGGCAGCATCAGCTGCGCTTTTGGCTGCCCATACCAGAGCGACGTGCCGGAAGCCGCTGTGGCCGACGTAGTGGGCCGCATGCGCGAACTGGGCTGCGATGAAATCGACATCGCCGACACCATCGGCGTGGCGACGCCGCGCAAGACCCAGGCGGTGATGCAACGCGCGATCCAGGAATTCGCCATCGGCGGCCTGTCCGGCCATTTCCACGACACCTATGGCCAGGCGCTGGCGAATATCTATGCCAGCCTGGAAGTGGGCATTACAATTTTCCACTCGTCGGTAGCCGGCCTGGGCGGCTGTCCGTACGCCAAGGGCGCGACCGGCAATGTCGCCACCGAAGACGTGCTGTACCTGATGCAGGGTCTCGGCATCGCCACCGGCATCGACCTCGACCTGGTGGTCGACGCCGGCCAGTTCATCTCGCGGCATCTGGGCCGCAAGGGCGCCAGCCGGGCCGGCAACGCGATCGCCGCCAAGCGCGCCGGCTGAAGCGATTGATACGCCATGCGCCGAAACCGGTGCATGGCCTGATCAGCGCAAAATGCGACTGAAATAAAAAAAAGACCTGGGAGCCATAAGCTCTCAAGTCTTTTCTCTATTACTCAATTTGGTCGGAGTACAAGGATTCGAACCTTGGACCCCCTGGTCCCAAACCAGGTGCGCTACCGGGCTGCGCCACACTCCGAAGACCAAGATAATACAGGCCGTATTCACTTCGGTCAAGGGCAGCGGTAAATTGTTTTCTAAAAAGCGTCCGGCGCTTTGTTTGCCGCGATGTCAATCACGCTGTCGGGATACAAACGGCCCAGCACGCGCGATGTTATCCTGGCAAGCACGTCCTGCAGCTCGGCATTGGCCTGCGGCTGCCTGGCGCGCGCCGCCGACCAGCCCCGTATCAGTGCATGGTCGTGTCCCGCCACCGCCAGTTCGACTTCGTTTTGCCAGAACGCCGGCGCCTCGCCTTCGACAAAATTGCCGCGGCCGCGGCCGAAATGCGCCACCGCCAGATAGCGCAGCAAACTGGCCACCACCAGCGTGCGCAGGAACTCGTCGGTGAATTGCATGGTCGGCTGGTTGCGCTCGGTGGTCGAATTGAAGCCCCACGCCGCGCCGGCAAAGGTCAGCGCGCCGACGATGCTGCCCAGCAGTGCGCCGGCGCCCAGCGTCAAACCGCCGGCCACCAGGTCGGCCGACAACCCGGTCGCCGCGCCGGAAATCACGGCGCCCAGCAAGCCAGCTTGCGCCTTGTCGATCGGCGCGCGCACCGTAAAGTTTTCGCGCACCCGCGCATTGATTTTGGCCGCCTCGCTGGTGTCGAGTTTGTACAGGGCCAGCAGCCGGCCGGTGGTGTCGCCTATGCACAGGTTCAGCCTGGCGATCAGCGCGCTCATCGCCTTTTCCTGGCGCTGCTGCTCACCGCCCTTGCCGAGGCCGACCACTTTCAGCGCCGACTTCAGCAAGGTCTTGTTTTCGCTATCCACCGCTTCGCTGTCTTGCGCGGCAATGACTAATTGTTCCGCGGTCAGTCCCATCGCGTCGTGAAAGCGCTGTACATTGCCCGCTTCCCAGGCGGCGAACAGGCGCTGATATCCAGCCTGTTTTTGCTCCGCGATCAGTTTGCCGACCGCCTCATAAAATACCCGCTCATGCACCCAGCAGCGGGCGAACGCATCCAGCGCCAGGACGTCGCGCACGACAGGGAACTGCCGCAAATGATCTTTCCAGCGCGCCTGCTCGGCGTGTTCGTCGGCGGCCGGACGCGGCGCGCCCATCTGGTTCAGCAGCACCACCACCGGTTTATCCAGCCATTCGAGGATTGTCATTTCGGCCGGCAGGTAACCGGCGTCCTTCGGATGTTCCGATGAATTGACCAGGTACAGCACCACGTCGGCCGCGTCGCGCGCGGTGCGCAGCGCTTGCTGGCTGAGCCAGAATGGCCGGTCGCGGTAGCGGTCCAGCACTTCGCGCAAGAACCAGCCGATCGGATTGCCGGACAAGCCGAGCCGTTTCAACAGCCGCACCGAATCGCCGAAACCCGGCGTATCCCACAGTTGCAAGGCATCGCCCTGCGGCGTGCTCAATAAGGTATGCGATTCGGCGAACACCGTCACATGGGCCGCGTCGCGCACTTCGCCGACATCGACGCCGATCAGCGTGCGGGCCAGCGTGGTCTTGCCGTTATTGGTATGCGAAATCAGCGCAAATTGAATCTGGACGGGTGTGTCGCTCATGGTGCGGTCGATAGTGTCAGTCCGGCTCCGGCATCGAGCGGGTGGGTGGATGGATCGATCAGGTCGACGATGGTCGCCGGCGCCCGGTGGAAATGGCAGAATTGCTGCCACAGCGCGACCCGCTCGGCCAGCCTGGCCTTCGCATCGGGCTGGCTGCCGACACGCTCCAGGAAGTTCGATACATCGATCAGCACGGCGATGCCGCGTGCGGATTGGCGCACCAGGTAATCGAGGAAAGCGCCGTGATTTTCCTTCTCCGGCGTCGCGGTCAGATTGAACAGCACCGCCGTCAGATTCACCTCGCTGTCGTTCAATCTGGTGTCGGCCAAGACCTCCTGCGGTTCCTCGCCGTAAGCGGTCGACGGCCGCAGCATCAGTCTGGCCTGTTCGCCGAACAGCGTCACCGCAATCGCCGCCAGGCCCTTGTCGCGCGCTTCATCGACGCTGAAACTGTAAGGTAAAACGCGCAGTACGCCGCCAGTAACAGTCCCCATGGTTTCATTAAATTTGCGAAAATATGGTTGTTCCAGATCGAGCGGGAATGTCGTGGCCAGCCGCTGCGCCTGCCAGTTGGAAATCAGGGCCAGCACGATGCGCGGCACTACCACCAGCAACAGCAAGGTCGCCGCATATAAATGCACCCAGCGCGCGCCGCCTTCGGGCGAGACGGCGCCGGAACCGAAGCGCAGCGCCTCGACCTCGGCCAGCGAAAAACCCTGCAAGTGGAATAGCGACAGCGCCGGCGCGAACAGGACCGACAACAGATCATGCACCTGGCTGGCGTCCAGAAAAGTGCTTTCCCAACCGGCCGCGTATTGCGACAGCACGCCACGCGCATACAGCGACAGCATGGCGCCGATGGCGAACAGCGCGGCGCTGACATGGATCATCCGGCTTAGCCGCGCGCCATTCAGCCTGGCGCTCAATTGCGCCCACTCCGCCATGAAGGCCAGCAAGCCGGCCGATAGCGCATGCGGCAGCTTGCGCGGCAAGGCCGCCTTGCCGACGCTGAGACGGCGTACCCAGCCGGCCTTGGCCGCATTCATTTGTCTGGAAGGTATGCATAGCCAGGCCAGCAGCCCCAGGTAGACCAGCACATTCCACGCGATGATCAGCAGCAGCGGCGCCGACAGCAAATCGACGCGGTGCGGATCGGTAATGCGGTCCAGGCCAAAACCGAGCAGCAAGGCCAGCAGCGGCAAGGTCATGGTCAGGGTGTTCAAGCCGTTGCGGCGTTTGGCAAAGGTGGCGAAGGCGGGAATGCGCTCGACCAGGCGCTTGATGATTTGTTCCGAACGCTGTTGCAGGAAGTCATCCGTGGTCACTTCCGACTGTTTGCCGGAAGCTTGCCAATGCGCCAGTTCCTTCGCGCTGCGGCTGGCATACATGCGGTCATCGTCGCTAAGGACTTCACGCTTCTGGTCGGCCGTCTCGATAGCGCGTACCAACACCACGTCTCTGGCAATATGTTCGTTCATGTCGCTCCTGTTCTGTATGAATCCGACAACTGTACAGGAGGATTGTGACGCACTTTTCCATTTCAGGCCAACGCGAAGCGCATGACGCAGAAATCAAATGCCAAACCGGCAGACGTAAAAAAACCCCCGACCGGATCACCGGAAGGGGGTTCTTTCTTATAACTAGCCTGACAATAACCTACTTTCACACTGGTTGCAGCACTATCATCGGCGCAGAGTTGTTTCACGGTCCTGTTCGGGATGGGAAGGGGTGGGACCAACTTGCTATGGTCATCAGGCATGACTTGTACTGACGCTTGTCTCCTGTAGGACGACAAGGCCATGAATCTGGAAGAAGCAAAGATCGGC
>NZ_HG322949.1:0-1186 GCF_000723165.1 Janthinobacterium agaricidamnosum NBRC 102515 = DSM 9628 | reverse complement strand
TGATTTTTGCAACCACGCCGGCGCCGACGGTACGGCCGCCTTCACGGATAGCGAAGCGCAGGCCTTCTTCCATCGCGATCGGGTTGATCAGCTTGACGGTGATCGACACGTTGTCGCCTGGCATAACCATTTCTTTGTCTGCTGGCAACTCGATCGAACCGGTCACGTCCGTGGTACGGAAGTAGAACTGTGGACGATAGTTGTTGAAGAACGGCGTATGACGGCCGCCTTCGTCTTTCGACAGAACATAGATCTCGCCGGTGAAGTGCGCATGCGGTTTGATCGAGCCTGGTTTTGCCAGCACTTGACCACGCTGCACGTCTTCACGCTTGGTGCCGCGCAGCAGCAGACCAACGTTGTCGCCCGCCTGACCTTGGTCCAGCAGTTTGCGGAACATTTCCACGCCGGTGCAAGTCGTTTTGACGGTATCGGTGATGCCGACGATTTCGATCTCTTCGCCGACCTTGATGATGCCGCGTTCGATACGACCGGTCACAACGGTACCGCGACCCGAAATCGAGAACACGTCTTCCACTGGCATCAGGAAAGCACCGTCGACAGCGCGTTCCGGGGTCGGGATGTAGCTGTCCAGCGCATCGGCCAGGCGCAGCACTGCGTCCACGCCCATTTCGCCTTCAACGCCTTCCAGCGCCATACGGGCCGAACCTTTGATGATCGGCAGGTCGTCGCCTGGGAAGTCGTATTTCGACAACAGCTCGCGCACTTCCATTTCTACCAGTTCCAGCAATTCAGCATCGTCGACCAGGTCGCACTTGTTCAGGAACACGATGATGTAAGGAACGCCAACTTGACGGGCCAGCAGGATGTGTTCGCGGGTTTGCGGCATTGGGCCGTCAGCTGCGGAACATACCAGGATCGCGCCGTCCATTTGCGCTGCGCCGGTGATCATGTTCTTGATGTAGTCGGCGTGGCCTGGGCAGTCAACGTGAGCGTAGTGACGGCCGGCGGTTTCGTATTC
Source organism: Janthinobacterium agaricidamnosum NBRC 102515 = DSM 9628 (assembly GCF_000723165.1). Classification (NCBI taxonomy): domain Bacteria; kingdom Pseudomonadati; phylum Pseudomonadota; class Betaproteobacteria; order Burkholderiales; family Oxalobacteraceae; genus Janthinobacterium; species Janthinobacterium agaricidamnosum. The sequence goes on along the minus strand of NZ_HG322949.1, from coordinate 207 downwards.
AACGTGCGCGGTGTTGATGGTAATGCCGCGTGCTTTTTCTTCTGGTGCCGCATCGATCTGGTCGTATGCTTTGGCTTCGCCGCCGAATTTTTTCGACAGAACCGTTGCGATTGCAGCGGTCAGCGTGGTTTTACCGTGGTCGACGTGGCCGATGGTGCCGACGTTGACGTGCGGCTTGGTCCGTTCGAATTTACCTTTTGCCATTTT